>CAZQWU010000015.1:0-27117 GCA_964597305.1 uncultured Bifidobacterium sp. | reverse complement strand
CGGGCAGCGATTTCTTTTCGTTTGGCCACATAGTGATCACTTGAGGTTCCAATGAGATGTTCAAATCGTCTAGGAGCCTTTACAAATGCTCTGAGTTCTGCAGCAGATTGGGATTGAGAAAATATCGGCGAACCGGTAATTGTGGGGGTATCGACGAGGTGAGGAAATAGCGCTCGATAAGAGAGACCTATTTTCTCTAAAAAGAATACGATGATGTGTTTTATTGCATCAAGTGGTTTTTTTCCAATGACCGAGAAGAACGAGAGAAGTGGTGAGTGAACATTGGTCATTACTCGTGCGGTTTTAGAAGGCGGTTTCAGATTAAGTAAGAGATTGGCAATGTCATCGGCGCCATGAGTTGCGGGAAGGGTTTCACACCGTGTACGGAGATTTTTTCGGATTTCACTATCGTGCAATTTTAGTACCGTTTGTTCGATGTCTTTAAGATCGGATTGATCAGCCATGAGCGCGCATCCGTAGTCGGCACACCACCGTGCACGAGTTTCTTGGTCATCTGTACCTCGGATATTAGCGACGAAAACTGTCGGAACGCCTGCAGCAGGTAGTTCATGAACACCGTTGTAACCAGCTGCGCAAATGCCGGCGTCAAAAGCGTTGAGCAGATCAGCGAGTGGAAAGTAACGAACAACTTTAAGATCAAGCCCCGTTGGCGCCAGTGAATTTCCAACTTTATCGCGCGGTTCTTTTGTCAGAACTACCTGGAGATCTTTCCATCCTAAAAGGCCAGTGAGCGCTGCAGTCATTTTGTGATTGACGTCGGCATCACCAGTTCCGAGTTGAACAAGCACTGCTGGGCGATCTGGATCAAGGCCAAGTTTTATTTTCGCATCGCGCGCATTAAGCGCACGTTCTTTTCGATAAAGTGAAACAGGTGAGACTAAAATTGAGTCTTTTCGTTTCGACGTTGGGCCATGATCGTAGGCACGAGCAAAATCACCTGGTTCGATGATGTAATCCATTATTTTTGACTGCAGGCCAAGGACAAAACGAAGTGGTTTCTTCTGCCATAAACCACGGCGAATCCACACCAGAGTTAATTCAGGCTTAGCTAATTTAGCTGCGAGTACACCGGGATAAGGAACAACACCATCAAAGGTAAGGATTGTTGCACCAGTTTCTTCAACGAGCGCGAGGATTCTCGATTTGAGATAACCATCCCATTTAGATCGAGGCATTAAGCCGCGATCGCGACCCGGGATATATTCAGCAGGAATTCCCGTTGCTTCAGGTATTTCTGCAACTGCACTTGCCATGGAAATAACTATCGGATGTGCTCGATCTTTGAGCGCTTGTGCAATTGCGGTTGCTCGAGCGAGATGGCCCATGCCAATTCCATTACTTGTAGCAAGAAGGATGGTGGGACGCATGTGGCGAGATTACCGTGAGATACTTTCGGTATGAGTGAAAATGCGCAATCCAATGGTGCTTTTGTCGAAAGAAAACATTTTTTAGAGTGGGATGAGACCGATGCCGCTGGCCATCAACATTATGCGAGCATCTTTGGTTGGGTTGAACAATGTGAATCGGCGCTCTATCGAAAATTAGGATTGCCTTCAACGCTTTTTGGTCAGATTCCACGAGTGAAGGTCGAAATGCAATATCGCCGAAGAATTTTTTTTGGCGAAGAAATACATTCCGTGTTACGCGTTGTTCGAGTGGGAAATTCCTCTATGGAATTTGCCTTCACTGCCCATGTTGGCGGCGAATTAGCAGCAGAGGGCACTTACATCATCGTGCATTCGCCAAATAAAGAATCTGGTTCTCAACCGTGGCCAGCTGAGTGGAAGAAAAAGTTTTTAGGAAATTAACTCGGCAACCATTGCACCACTGCCACCGCCTACGCCACCACCAGGCCAGGTACCAGAGCCACAGATAAACAAATCTTTAATGGGAGTGCGATGGCGCGACCATGCTGGGGTTGGTCGTAAGAAGAAGAATTGCGCGGGGTGATGGCTACCGCCAAGCGAGTCACCTTTAATGAGATTAGCGTTGTATCGCTCAAGATCAGCCGGCGTCAAAACTTTTCGTGACAGAATTTTTTGCGAAGTACCTGGAGCATATTTTTCAATGATGGCTAGAACTCGATCGGCATATTTTTCACCAACCGAATCCCACGTATTTCCAGAAATTTCTTGGGAAGCATCGCCGCGAATTTCGAGCGGTAATACTCGAACTTGAATCCATAAAACATGTTTACCTTCGGGAGCACGCGTGGAATCAGAGAGCGTTGGTTGACCAACGACAAGTGTTGGCGCAGTGGGTAATAAACCAGCTGCCGCTTGCGTATAAGCAAGTGCCATATCGTCGACATACGGTGCGATATGCACATAATTAAATCCGCGGGCCTCGTCAGCGCGCCACTGTGGAAGTTCACTCATGGCGCAATGAATCATCATGGTTCCTAGACCAGGACGGAATTTTCTCGCTTGGTTAATAGCTTCGTTTTTATCAGAACTTTTACCTAACAAGTCAGGAATAAGTGCAGGGTTAACATTTGCTATTACTTTTTTCCCGGCAATAAATTCATTTCCGACTTTGACTCCTACCGCTTTGCCATTGGTTGTCTCAATAGAACTAACTCGCGAACTGGTTCGAATTTCTCCGCCATGTTCCTTGATGACTGCACTGAGCGAGGAGATGATGGTTGCTGCTCCACCTTTACCAAGAACCATGCCAAATTCTTGTCCGCCAATTGATTCAAGGAACGAAAAGAGCGCACCTCCGGAAATATCAGGCGCGTAGTCCAGATGCATACCCCACGTTGCAGCGAGCGCTTTCGTTTCTGGATGTACAAAATGTTCGTCGGTAAATGCGCGCGAGGATTGAAGTAACAATCGGATGAGTTCAAAAAGTCCTTCAGTGCCAAGCGTGCGCCACGTTTTATAAAGTGAACGCGCCGCTTTCCATGACGGTAAATCCGTTCCTAAAATGGGAAATAAATGAGGGGCAAATTTCCCAAGCAACTCCGTCAAGTGCTGCCATGCTTCAACATCGTTTGGCGCAATTTTCATTAGTGACTCAATATTTGCTTCTCGGTTCATTCGTATGCCGAGGGATGTGCCATTGGGAAATACAGAACAAAATGGTTGGGCGGAAGGAACAAATTCCAAACCATGGCGCATCAGATCATCTTTGAGAGATGCAAATATGGGGCCACCTGCAAAGAGGCTGAGATTGGTTGCGAAGAGATCATGTTTAAATCCGGGAAGTGTCACTTCCTCTGTGCGAACTGCGCCACCACATTTTTCATTGGCTTCAAGCACCAGGACCGATTTACCTTTTTTCGCTAGTAGCGCTGCCGCGCCGAGACCATTAACGCCTGAGCCAATAACGATGACATCGTAATTTTTCGCCATGTGGCGATATTCCCATGCCGGCTTTATAGACTCAAGGAGTTCGGTGCGGTTAAATCGCGTTATGACAGAGAACACCAATTACGACTCAATCATTATCGGATCTGGAATTAACGCGCTTGTCGCAGGCGCGGTGTTATCCAAGGCGGGATGGAAAGTTCTGCTCTGTGAACGAAATAGTGAACCTGGTGGTGCGATTCGAACGAGTACGACGGCGACACTTCCTGGATTCACTCACGAATTGCTCTCAAGTTGGCATCCACTTTTTGTCGGTGGACCGGCATATGCAGAGTTGAAAGAAGATTTAGAAAAACGAGGTCTGGTTTATCACAACACGACAACGCCAACGGGAGTTGTGTGTAACGCGGGAAGTGCAATTTTATCTACCGATCCTGCGGCTACTGCAAAAGAAATGGATCGATTAGGCGACGGTGCGAATTGGGCAGCGATGATGCAAGAGTTTGGTGGAAAAATTGATCTTGCCTTTGGCGTACTTGGCGCTGATTTTTGGCGAACGACATCACTGGCACTTGCAAAGACAGCGCGTAAGCGGTTGGGAACGCGCGGACTTATTGCGCAAGGCGCTGAGATGCTCGAACCAGCGATGCCGTGGTTTGATAGAACATTTACTTCCGAAGTAACAAAGTCATTACTTGCGCCATGGGCTTTACATAACGGATTAGGTCCTGACGATGCAAGCAGCGCCTTCATCACAAAAGTTATTGGCGCTGCAATTGCATTTGGTGGAATGCCTGTTCCGGTTGGCGGCGGCATTAAATTAGTCGAAGCTCTCGCTGGAATAATCACAGATGCCGGTGGTCAAATTTTGACGGGCGCCGACGTTGTGAAAGTAAATACATCACAAGGACGGGCAACGGGCGTACTTCTTGCCGATGGCCGAGTATTTAACGCAGCGAAATCGGTTATTGCATCGGTGACGCCACAAGCGTTGTATCAAAAACTTATTGCGCACGAACCAGCTCCAGCAGATGTCAGCGCCTCTGCAAAGGCTTACCGTTATGGCCGTTCAGCAATTCAAATTCATTTAGCGCTATCAGAACCACCACAATGGAAAGCCGATTCACGATTAAAAGATGTCGCAATAGTTCACATTGTTGATTCCATTAATTCGCTTTCGGAATCTGTTAACGCAGCAAATCGCGGATATCTGCCAGCGCGGCCAACAATTGTGGTTGGTCAACCCACCACGATGGATCCATCGCGTGCGCCAGCTGGTTCGTCAATTCTGTGGATTCAACTTCAAGAAAATCCACGCGTCATTAAAGGTGATCTTGCAAAAGAAATTGATCCAGGCGACGGTACGTGGAATCAAGAACGACTTAATAAATACGCAGATCGGGTACTCGCACAAATTGCAGAACAGATCCCTAATTTATATTCAGCAATTCAAGCCAAAGTAGTCCTTGGGCCACGCGAGATTGAAGCGATGAATATCAATTTGGTCGGTGGTGATCCCTACGCGGGAGATTGTCGCGTTGATCAATATGCACCGTGGCGACCGTTGAGCGCGGCGACCGGACATAAAACGCCGATTAAAGATCTATGGCACATCGGTGCGTCGACCCATCCGGGTCCCGGACTTGGTGGCGGTTCTGGATATTTGGTAGCAAAGCGATTAACTCAACCTACAAAGTGGGAACAAGTAAAAGCGCGAGCGCGAAAATAAAAAACCCGCCCAGCGGACGGGTTTTTTATTGAGAATGAGCGATTATTTAGACACTAACGCCAATACTCGACATGGACTACCAGAGCCCTTCACAATCTTGAGCGGTGCAGCAATAACAATTGCGCCAGTTGTTGGCAACTTATCGATATTGCGTAATTGTGTGAGACCGTACTTATTGTTACCAAGGAACATGCCATGGCAAGGGAATGGTGTCGAGAAACCAAAAGCTTGACCAGCATCGGTACCGACAGTTTCAACGCCCATACCGAGAATGTCTGTCTTGGTTGCAAAATATTCAGCGCACTCTACGGTCAGACCTGGAGTGTGTGGACCATTCGCATCTGCGTTAGCAAACTTTGCAGCATCTTCACCGTACTGTGACCAACCGGTGCGGAAGAGAACCCATGCGCCTTTAGGAATTGCACCATGTGCTTTCTCCCACGCTTGGACGTGAGAAACATCGAGTAAGAAATCTGGATTAGCAGCAACTTCTTTTGTGAAATCTAAAACTACTGCTGGGCCAACGAGACGTTGTGGTGGAACTTGTGAAACGTCATCAAGATTTTTTCCAGTCACCCAGTGAATCGGCGCATCAAAGTGTGTGCCAGTGTGTTCCCCAGTGTGAAAGTTGTTCCAGTACCACGCCGGACCTTTCTCATCATATTCTGAGATAAGTTCCAATTTAAATTTTGCAGTTTGTCCCATTGGTTCAGGAAGTCCAAGAATTGGCGTTCCTTCGTGCAATGGAGCTGTGAGATCAATTACTTGCACCGAACCCGAAACAAGTTCGTTAGCAAGCGCTTTGAGATCGGCCATTAATTTTTCTCCTAACGTTGGCGGAAGTCAGTGGGCGAAAATCTGTCACTAATTCGTTATCTCGGCAAGGGGCTCTCGGCTAGACATCCCTCACAGGTTGAGCGAGGATTAGCGGAAACAGGGGGAGAGTCCTATGGCAGAACGCTCGTTTGCAGCTGAAGTTGAGAAGCTTCGCATTGGCGCCGGTGAAGAGTTTGCCGGTGAAGGAATTCTCGCTGTCACTAAAGCGCTACTCCAATCTGGCGTTGCCTACGTTGGTGGTTATCAAGGCGCACCTATTTCACATCTGATGGATGTTCTTGGCGATGCCCATGAAATTCTCTCTGAACTTGGAATCCATTTCGAAAACTCGGCATCAGAAGCAACTGCTGGTGCAATGCTTGCTGCTTCGGTGCATTATCCATTGCGCGGCGCGATCACTTTTAAATCAACCGTGGGTACCAACGTTGCATCTGATGCGCTAGCAAACTTGTCATCGGGCGGAGTAACAGGTGGCGCACTCATCATTGTTGGCGAGGATTACGGTGAAGGCTCATCAATTATGCAAGAGCGATCCCACGCCTTTGCAATGAAATCACAGATTTGGTTACTTGATCCTCGACCAAATCTCACTGCAATTGTTGATATGGTCGAAAAAGGTTTTCAACTTTCCGAAGCGAGCAATACACCTGTCATGCTCGAACTCCGACTTCGTTCATGCCATATTCATGGAAAGTTCATAGCAAAAGACAATGTGCGACCAAAGTTCTCGTTAGCTGATGCGATTAATAACCCACGACAAGATGCTGCTCGAGTCGTTCTACCACCTGCTTCATTTGCTCATGAACAAGAGAAAGTCAATGTTCGTTGGCCAGCTGCGGTGAAATTCATCAAAGAGAATAAACTCAATGAAGTTATCAACGATGGTGTAGAAGATTTCGGCATTATTTTGCAAGGCGGTCTCTACAACACGGTAATTCGCTCCCTGCAATTGCTCGGACTCTCGGATGTCTACGGCAATAGCAAAATTCCTTTGTACATTCTTAATGTTACATATCCGATTATTGATGATGAAGTTATTGAATTTGCGAAGTCAAAGAAGGCCGTTCTTCTCGTTGAAGAGGGTCAACCCGATTACATTGAACAGAATATTCATGCTGTGCTTCGTCGTGGTGATATTCCGACCAAGCTCCATGGAAAAGATTTATTGCCTAAAGCGGGCGAGTACACACCCGCCGCAGTGACAAAAGGAATTTTGGAATTTGTTCGCAAGAACGGCGCACACTTATTAAATGAAGGAAACTTGCCAGTTGTTGTTCGACCGCAAGGAGATAAGCCAACATCAATCCCTACGATAATTGGGCCAGATAAAGTCCATGGACGACCACCATCATTTTGTACAGGCTGTCCTGAGCGACCAATTTTTACTGCGTTGAAATTAACTGAGCGTGAAACCGGGAAGCATCACGTTTCAGCAGATATTGGATGCCATCTGTTTTCAATTTTGCCGCCATTTAACATTGGCGCTACCACCATGGGTTATGGCTTGGGATCTGCGGGCGCATCTGCATTTAAATCACCAGACTCTGATCGCGGCGTTATTGCATTTATGGGTGATGGCGGTTTCTGGCACAACGGTTTAACAAGTGGAATTGGTAACGCGGTATTTAATGAGAGCGATGTTCTTACTGTCGTAGTAGATAACGCTTATAGCGCGGCAACAGGTGGTCAAGATGTTCTCTCGTCGCGAGCCGACAACGTAATCCGTTCGACGAAACACCCGATCGAAGAAGCGGTTCGTGGCATCGGCGTAAAGTGGGCAAAGACTGTTTCAAACACTTTCAAAGTTTCTGAAATGCGCGAGGTATTTAAAGAAGCGCTCACCGGAAAAATCAAGGGACCAAAAGTGATTGTGGCGCAGAGTGAATGCACGCTCAATCGCATGCGTCGTGAAAAACCAGAAATGGCAAAGAAAATTAAAGAAGGAAAACGGGTAGTTCGGGAACGATTCGGTGTGGATCCTGATACCTGCACAGGCGATCATTCATGTATTCGTATCAATGGATGTCCTTCGCTCTCCATTGCGCCAAATCCTGATCCGATGCGAAAAGATCCGGTAGCGGCAGTACTTAACTCGTGCGTGGGTTGCGGATTATGTGGCGAAGCGGCGCATGCTGCCGTGCTCTGCCCATCGTTTTACCGCACTGAAATTATTAGTAATCCATCACTCTGGGATAAAACAAAGCGCATCGTTCGTAACGCCATTATCGGTTCACTACAACGAGGAATCGATCGACGACTTGCAGGAATTCACTCCAATGTTTGAGAAAAATATGTTTGAGAAAAAAATGTGTGAGAAAAAATATGTCTGACGTTTCTCAACGCGCGTTAACACGTCCGATCACGATGGCGGTGCTTGCCATGGGTGGTGAAGGTGGTGGCGTGCTCGCTGATTGGGCCGTCGACATGGCTGAACAGAACGGATATTGGGCACAGACAACATCTGTTCCCGGTGTTGCGCAACGAACTGGTGCAACTGTGTATTACTTAGAATTTTTCAAAAATGAAGGTACTGGCGAACCCATTCTGAGCGTCATGCCCACACCTGGCGAAGTAGATATCGTTGTCGCATCAGAACTCATGGAAGCATCGCGCGCGGTATTTCGCGGCTTTGTTACACAAGAGACAACTACGTTGATCGCATCGACCAATCGAGTGTATTCAATGCAAGAGCGAACTGCGATGGGCGATGGTCGAGTAAGTTCTGCAGAATTGATTGATGCATGTGCAAAGGCAGCGCGTCGATTTATCGCTGATAATTTTGCAAAAGTAGCAGAAGATAGCGGAACTGTAATTTCAGCGGCGCTCTTTGGCGCACTAGCAGGAAGTAATTCGTTGCCGTTTGAAAAGTCAGAGTTTATTAAAGCAATTGAACGATCTGGTGTAGGAGTAAAAAATTCACTGGCAGCTTTTGAAAAAGCGTATGCCATCTCGCAAGCATCACTCGCACCTGTTTCTTCATCATCAACCGCCGTATCAGTAACAATTGGCCCTAAGCCCACCGATACGAGTAATGGTTTATCACCCGAAGAAGAACTTGCGATCATCGACAATCCACGAAGTGTGGTCGGACCAAAACTTGTTGCACTAGCGGATTCGGTCAAAGGAAAAATTCCTGCCCCAGCTCGAATCATGGTGATTAATGGCGTGAAACGATGCGCCGATTACCAAGATGTTGCCTATGCAGAACGATATTTAGCTCGGATTGAACAAATTCTCGCTGTAGAAAATTCTTCCGGAGACGGCACGATGCGACTTTTGAATGAAGTTGCTCGATATACCGCGCTCTGGATGACATACGAAGACACCATTCGAGTAGCGGATCTGAAAACGCGACGTACCCGCTTTGGTCGAGTGAATAAAGAAGCAAAAATAAATAATGATCAAATAATGCAGGTTCGAGAATATCTCCATCCAATGGCGGAAGAGATTGCAGATACGCTGCCCACATTTGCTGGCCGAGCAATTATGAACTCAGCACCAGTTCAGAAATTTATTAATAACCTAACAAAGAACGGAATGCGCTTACAAACCACATCGGTTCATGGCTATCTCTTGCTTTATACCTTAGCTCGACTGCGGTTTATTCGCCCACGATCATTACGGTTTACTACCGAACAACAACGCATCGATGCATGGTTGGCATTAATAAATGAAGTTGCACAACGCGACTACAGTTTTGCCTGCGAAATTGCCGAAACGGCGACTGTCATTAAAGGGTATGGCGATACACATAAGAATGGTTGGCGAAACTTCACTGCCATCATCGATGAAGCGAAGACATTACATTCTGCAAAAAGTTCAGATGCCGCATCGCGCATCGCACAACTACGACAAGCTGCACTTGCTGATGAAACTGGTTCTAAACTTCGCCAAATTTTGCAATAATCTCTTCATACGACATCGCACTCTTAGCAGCTTCTGCTAATTGCTTTTCGCGTTCGAGATTACGTTCTAATTGAACTTTTGCTGCAACATATTGTTTTGGCCAACGCGTATCGAGATAACCAATTTTTGCTGCTTCATTGAGTGTCCACGAAGGATTTGCTAAATGAGGTCGGGCTACAGCGCACAGGTCGGCTCGACCAGCGGCAATTATGGTGTTGGCATGATCTGCTTCAGAAATTGCACCGACGGCAATCGTGGGAATTCGCGCTTCATTTCGAATTTGATCAGAGAAAGGTGTTTGGAACATACGCCCATAAACGGGTTTTTCTGCTTTAGAAACCTGGCCAGAAGAGCAGTCGATGACATCAGCGCCAGCAGCTTTAAACGCTTTCGCGATTTCCACTGAATCATTTGGTGTAATTCCACCAGGCACCCAGTCATGTGCAGAAATACGAACGCTGATGGGTTTACCACTCGGCCATACCTCGCGAATTGCGGTAAAAATTTCAAGTGGGTAACGCAGGCGATTCTCAAGCGATCCACCATATTCATCGGTGCGCTTATTTGTGAGCGGTGAAATAAATGAGGAGAGTAAGTATCCATGCGCTGCGTGGAGTTCGAGCCAATCAAAGCCAGCTTTATCGGCTTCGATTGTTGCGCGAATAAAATCTGCTTTTACTCGATCCATATCTGCACGAGTCATCGCTTTTGATTTTTGCGACACTCCATCAAGATATTGTTGTTCGGAGGCAGAAATGAGTGGCCAGCCACCCGAAGTAACCGGTTGATCGATTCCTTCCCAAGCGAGTTTGGTTGCACCTTTTGCACCGGCATGTCCTAACTGCACCGCGATCTTGGCATCAGAATTTTGATGCACAAAATCAACAATGCGTTTCCACGCTGCCGTGTGTTCAGGAGTGTAAAGACCAGGGCAACCAGGTGTAATTCGTGCATCAGCGCTCACACATGTCATTTCGGTGAAGACCATCGCCGCGCCACCCATAGCGCGCGCACCGAGATGTACGAGGTGATAGTCACCAGCGATGCCATCGTGCGATGAATATTGAGCCATAGGCGAGACAACGATTCGATTTTTTAATACGACATCGCGAACCTTAAAGGGAGTCAACATTGGTGGAACTTGGCTTCCGTTTTTTGGAAGCGGTACACCAGCATCAGCAAATGCTTTTTCAGCAAACCAGCGCTCGTATCCATCCAGGAATTGCGCATCGCGAACTCGTAAATTTTGATGGCTAATACGTTGGCTTCTGGTGAGAAGTGAGTAATTGAATTGTTCGATTGGGAAATGGGTATAGCGAACGGGATGCTCAAACCATTCCATCGCATTGCGCGCTGCGCTTTGTATCTTTAATACTTCAACTTGGCGGGCATCTTGATAGTCCTGAAGTACCGCCTCGATATTGGTACCAGCTCCTTGTTGTGCAAGTTTGTCGAATGAACGAGCAAGTTCAATGGCATCTTCCATCGCAAGTTTGGTGCCAGAACCAATGGAAAAGTGCGCAGTATGAGCAGCGTCGCCAACCAAGATGACCGGAACTTTTTTACCTTTGATGGTGTTCCAGTGGACCCAGTTTTCACAAATAATGCGAGGGAATTTAATCCAAATCGCAGAACCTCGAAGATGTGAAGCATTACTGAGAAGTTTTGCACCATCGAGATGTTCTTTAAAAAGATTTTCACAAAAAGCGATTCCCTCTTCTTGGCTCATATGCTCCAAGCCAGCTTTTTGCCATACTTCTTCAGGAGTTTCCACGATAAATGTTGACGTGTCACCATCGAATTGATAGATGTGGGCTTGAAACCATCCGAATTCAGTTTCTTTAAAAATAAAAGTAAAGTCCTTAAACATTTTCTTTGTTCCAAGCCAGACAAATCGACAGACTCGCGTATCAATATCCGGTTTAAAAGTCTCCTGATAGCGAGTTCGAATAGCGCTATTGATGCCATCGGCAGCGATGATTAAATCAGCATCATATTTCTCAGCAATTGCTTGGTCATCATCGACGTTAGTCTCAAAAACTAATGACACTCCTAACGATTCTGCGCGCTCCTGCAAAATATTGAGTAGCCGCTTTCGGCCAATGCCACAAAATCCATGACCACCTGAAATAACGCTCTTGCCATGTATGCGAACATCAATATCATCCCAGTGATTGAATGATCCAAGAATTTCTTTTGCAGTGGGTTCATCTGCGCGGACAAAATTCGACAACGTGGAATCTGAGAAAACAACGCCCCAACCGAAAGTGTCATAGGGCCGGTTACGTTCAATCACCGTGATCTCGTGCGCGGGGTTCTGTTTCTTCATTAATATCGCAAAGTACAAACCAGCAGCACCGCCACCAATCGAAACAATTTTCACTGACTGTGCCTCGCTTTCTTGCGAATCAAGAACTTTTCACTACAAGCGCTTTCCCGACTAGCGTAGTTAGAGGCGAGAATATGGCGTTTGATTTCCGAGCGCCAGATAAAGTGATTAGGGTTACCCCTATGACACAGGCGAGATTTACCGGTAAAGCCGCGATTATTACTGGCGGCAGCGGTGGAATTGGCTCGGCGATCGCCTCTGCCTTTGTCGAAGAGGGCGCGATGGTCGGCGTGATTGATACTAACCAAACAACCCTTGATTCAAGCATCGCAGAGTTGACTGGTCGCGGCGCAACGGCTGAAGGTTTAGTTGTTGATGTACGCAATGAAACGGAAGTGAATGCAGCCATTGCCCATTTCGCAGCCACATTTGGCCGGATTGATATTTTGGTTGCTGCCGCCGGTGGTTCATTAGGAACGCCACGTGATTTAGATCAAATTACAGAAGCAGATATTGATCTCGTGCTCGATGTCAATGTCAAAGGTACATTTAATTGCGCTCGAGCTGTCATTCCGCATATGAAAAAAGTTGGCGGTGGATCAATCGTCACCTTCTCATCAATTGGCGGTCGTGGAGCAAGTCCGGTAACTGGCGTTCCTTATGCCTCAGCAAAATCAGGAATTCTTGGATTGACGAGGCGATTAGCGCGTGAAGTCGGCCCAGAAAACATCAGAGTTAACGCAATAGCGCCAGGTTTATTTCTCACGGGGCGTTTGCAAGGAATGTTCGATGCCCTTGCAGAGAACGAACGCCAAGAAGTTCTTAATGCGATTCCGTTGAAACGAATGCCAGATATTTCAGAGTGTGTTCAACCAGTTCTCTTCTTGGCAAGCGATGCCGCCTCCTATATGACAGGGACAGTTCTTGATGTCAACGGTGGTCGGTTAATGCCAAGCTCCTGACATGGCAGACTTACGCTATGACAACTGAGGCGCTCGATACTTCACTTCGCTTTCGCGATCATTTCCCTGTTTTTGATTCGGTGACATATATCAATAGTTGTTCACAAGGTGCGCTTTCGTATGAAGTTCGCGCAGCGATGAATCACTATATGAATGGCATGGATGATCGAGGTTCACTCTGGGATGAATGGGTGATGGCACAAGAAGGCGTTCGTTCGGCACTGGCTCGTGCATTCAAAACTTCAACAACTCAAGTAGCGCTCACAGCATCAGCCTCAGCCAGCATCAATTCATTAATGAGTGCGATTAATTTTTCTGGCAAGCGAAATCGCATCGTAACAACAGGACTTGAATTTCCAACGCTAGGTCAGATTGCGCATGCTCAAGAATTACGCGGTGCGCAGGTAGTGCATGTGCCTGCCGAAGTAGATAACACGCTTGATCTTAAAAAAGTTGACGCTGAACTCAACGACTCAACTGCGATCCTGGCCATCACCCACGTTTGCTATCGAAACGGTGCCATGACAGACATTAAATCTGCCGTGAAATTAGCGCACGAAAAAGGGATTCCAGTTTTGGTTGACGCCTATCAATCTGGTGGCTCATACCCAATTAACTTTGAGGAGCTAGGCGCCGATTTTCTTGTCGGTGGAGTTCTTAAATATTTCTTGAGTATGCCAGGTCTCGGATTTATGTTGGTCAACATCAATTCGAAAATTATTCCTACGATGACGGGTTGGTTTGCAGCGCGCGATATCTTTGAAATGGCAATTGATAAGTACGAACCAACGTGGGATGCCCGCCGTTTTGAAGCTGGTACCCCACCAGTTCCAAGTTTGTATGCGGCTAAAGCGGGCGTGGAGTTACTCCTCAAAGTTGGGATTGAAAATTCGTATAAGCATTCGCTCGCTCTTCATGATTATCTTCGCTCCGAAATTCGAAAATTAGGCGGGAAATTTGCAACGCCAGAGCGCGATCACGGTGCGATGTTGGCGGTGAAATGCACCGATGACCATGAGATGACAGCAAAACTTGCACTCGAAAAAGTGGTTGTTTCCTATCGCGACAATAATTTACGAATTAGTCCGCATTTTTACAACAATTTTGACGATATGGATCGATGCGTTGCTGCGATCGCCAAAAATAAAAATTTATTGGCTTAGACGTTCGTAGTTAGTTGAGCGCCGCATCGAGCGTAATCGTTGCCGATGCATACAACTTTGAAACCGGGCAGGTTTTCTTCGCTCGCTCTGCATGGGTAATAAAATCTTCTGAAGAAATACCCGGAACAGTTCCGCGACAAACTACGTGGAGCGTCGTAATCCAAAAACCATCTGACTTTTGCTCCAGGGTTGCCGTGACGTCTGTTGAGATCGTGATCTCTGACCCATTAAATCCTGCATCTTCCAAGATGCTGGTAAGCGCCATGGAGAAACATCCAGCATGGGCAGCTGCAATCATTTGTTCTGGATTCGTACCTTTTTCTTCTTCAACGCGGGCAATTAAGTTATAGGGAACTTCCGGACCACCAAGCCCTAATTTCATTGTTCCTTTGCCGGTAGGAACGGAACCAGACCAGATTGCTGAACCTCGATGTTTGCTCATGAGGTGAACTTAACTCTGCGCGCGCACGGACGCAACTTTGCCGGAAGTACTAGATAATGAGCGCCATGATCGTTCCTGGAGTTGTACGCGATAAAAATTCTGCACCTCGCCGCACTATTGCGAATGGCGTCGACGTATTCGACATTGTGCCTGCCGGACACTACGCCGAACCATTGTCGGCGCAACAATTCGAATTGGTTGTGGCGTCGCATACGCTTATGTGTGAAGGAAATGATGTTTATTTGTACATCCTTGCTGGTGAAGGAAATATCGAGAGCGCTGGCCAAAAATATTCCATCAAAGAAGGTAGCGCTGGCATGTTGCTTGCTGGAGAACAGGCACAGGTATCGACAACGTCAACTCTCTCCGTTGTCGTTATTTATGTTCCTGGCCCAGCAACGCCGTGGGCAAAGCGGCTCGCGAAAGAGGTTGATCTTTCACAACGGGTAGTCGTGACTGCGTTAGGTGCAGCAAATAAACAGAGCGCGTCATCCGATCGAGAATTTGAAATTCTCTTTGATAAAAATCAAGCAAGTCGTGGTGCCACGATGTTTGTTGGATTTATTCCAACATCTGGTGCGCCTGAGCATTATCACCTTTACGATGAAATTTGCATGATAGTTAATGGCAACGGTGGACTCAATACTGGCGATCACGAATTTCAAGAATTAAAAAAAGGGTCGGCATTTCATATTGCACCGCGCTATCTCCACGCGATTCACAATGCGAATCCAGAAGATGTCTGGATCCTCGGTGTATTTCGTCCGGAGGGAAGTCCATCTGCGGCGTACTATCCCGATGGCCGGCCAGCGCCTAATAATCTCGAGGAGTAGCGCTCTTCGTTGAGCACATCACAAGAAAAACTCTTGAACATCATCTCACCATTGCTATCCTCATCATCATGAGCGACGCAAAAAAACCAGTCCTAACCGGAACCGCGAAAAGCGATTACGAAAATTACGTGCGAACTGATGAATTACTCAGTCTGCAAAAAGGCCCCGATGAATGGGAACATCGCGACGAATTACTTTTCGCGGTAGTGCATCAATCATCAGAACTCTGGTTAAAACTTGCCATTAGTGAAGTCCATGAAGCGGTTGAGAGTTTAAAAAAGAATGACATCCGCATTGCGCTCCGCATGCTTGATCGTGTTGTTTTGTGTATGCGGCAATGTCATTACGCACTTGATATGTTAGAAAAGATGTCACCGTGGGATTATCAACAAGTTCGACGTGCGTTGGGCCACGGATCAGGCTTTGATTCACCAGGCTTTAACGGGCTTCGCAAAGGAATCCCGCAGCTTGGCAAAGAATTTACGCGACTGCTTACCGATGCAGGGATTGATTTACTCACTCTCTTCCTCAACGATCGAAAATATGAAGATCTCTATCAATTAGCCGAAGCGCTATTAGAAGTCGATGAACGAGTTATTCTCTGGCGTCATCGACACTTCAAAGTTGTAGAGCGAAGTATCGGTGCAAAAGTTTCCGGAACGCAGGGAACTCCGGTAGAAGTATTGAGCAAACTCAATTCGTTCTGTTTCTTCCCTGAGTTGTGGGATATCCGAACGACCATCACCAATTACGCGCTCGATCAAGAGAAAAAAGGGACTGCGTACTAAACCGTCGCACTTCGATATGACGTAATCTGCGCCCACGCGACGCAGAAAATAACGAAAAGCGCTGCCACGATTTCGACCATGGTCACACTTTCTCCCAATAAAAGGGCTGACCATGCCAACGTCATTAACGCTTGTAATTGTTGAATCTGTGAACCTCGAACCGTTCCAGCGCGGGCGAGACCGTGGTACCAGAACCAAAAACCAAAGTACATGGAGAACATTCCAATATATAAAAGTCCGATGATGCCATGGGCAGTAATGGTGTAGTTCTGGTGGGTGAATATCCACAGCGCAATTGACGCCACAATATTGATAGGCAACGTTACTAACACAATCCATGAACTCACTAGCCAACCAGGAATTTCACGAGCAAGGATGGCGCCTTCAACGTAACAGTAGGAAGAGAAAAAGACGGCACCGATTATAAGAACATCTGCGATGGGATCAGATTGGCCAAATCCGGAACGAGTAATCGAGAAAATAATCAAGCCAACTGTGCCAAGAATTGCGGCGAACCAAAATTGCGCGGGAACATGTTGATGGCGTCGAAGTACCGCTAATACCGCAGTAACCAACGGCATAATCGCAGCGATAACAGAGACGTGAGCTGACGTAGTTCGTTCAAGTGCAAGTGCGATCAAAATTGGCCAGCCGAAAACAGCGCCAAGCGCAGTAAAGAAAAGTGGTCGCCGTAATTCTTTGCGCAGAAATTTCTCGCGCCGAACTCCGATAATGAACAGAGCGATTACCCCAGCAATACATGCTCTGCCGGTTGCCGTGAAATAGGGATTGAAGCTTTCTAGCGCCCACTTTGTCATAGGCACCGAAAGTGCGAAGAGAAAAATTCCAATAAAAGCTATTAATCCACCCACGCGAATATCGCGTCGGGACTCATTCATTTAGCGGAATTTCTTGAAGTTGGGAGCACGTTTTTCGGTAAATGCTTTCCCACCTTCTTTTGCCTCATCAGTATCGGTATAGAGGTCAAGTACATCAAAGGCGAGTGATTGCAGACCACCAATATGGTCAGAATCTGCATTGAAAGAGTGCTTGAGAGTTTTGAGCGCTGTGGGTGAGAGGCTCGAAATTTTTGCTGCCCATTCACGCGCCTCAGACATTAATTCACTCGGCGCAACTACTTTGTTTACTAAACCCCAACGTTCTGCAGTTACTGCGTCATATTGATCGCAAAGAAACCAAATTTCACGAGCACGTTTCTCGCCAACTACGCGGGCGAGGTACGCAGTTCCAAATCCAGCATCAAAGGAACCAACACGCGGGCCTACTTGTCCAAACTTCGCAGTATCCGACGCGATTGATAAATCACAGAGCACATGCAATACGTGGCCACCACCAATAGCAAAACCATTCACTGCGGCGATTACTGGTTTAGGTACTGCGCGAATAAGTTTATGTAGCGATTCAATTTCAAACATTCCGGTCTCTGTTTCGCCATAACCACCAGTAGCTGCACGTTCCTTCTGATCTCCGCCGGAGCAAAAAGCTTTTTCGCCTGCTCCAGTCAAAATAATCGCACCCACTGATGTATCAACCCAGGCATGTTTAAATGCTGCGAGTAATTCATCAACGGTACGTCCGCGAAGTGCGTTATATCGATCTGGTCTATTTATTGTGATAGTCGCGATGGAATCGGAAATGTCATAACGAACATCGGTGAATTCACTAGGTTTGATCATGTTCTCACTTTACCTTTTCAATTCACTTCAATAACAGTTGCAATACCAAGGCCAACACCGATACAGGCGGCGACAATGCCTAAACCCCCACCACGTCGCTTCAATTCGCGAGCGCAATCAACAGTGACGCGCGCAGCAGAAGCGCCGACTGGATGTCCAATCGCAATCGCCCCACCATTCACATTTACTTTCTCTGGGTCAATGTCAGGTAACTCGTGGAGCACTGTTAGCACCATTGACGCAAATGCTTCATTAATTTCCCACAACGAAATATCTGAGATTGACTTATCAATTTTCTTGAGTACGCGATTAATCGCAATAACCGGTGCTCGTGAAAACTCATTGGGAGTTGTCGCGACGACTTGTGAGGCAACGATTCGGCCAATTCCAGTGAGACCAAGTTCATCAAGGAGCTCTTCATGGGTAATGAGCATGGCAACTGCGCCATCATTAATAGGAGAGGAATTGCCTGCAGTACCTTCACCACCATCAGAAAATGCAGACGGTAGCGCAGCAAGTTTTTCCATGGAAGTATCGCGGCGAATTGATTCATCGACTGTTAATCCATTAAACGGAACAACAAAGCCATCGTGCAGTTTTTTGTCCCATGCCTGTGCTGCTCGTTGGTGAGATCGAAGAGACCATTCATCCATGTGTTTTCGCGAAATGTTAAATCGCTGCGCAACTTCTTCTGAACATCTACCCAAAGATTGCGTCCACGCAGAATCAAATTGGGGATTTACCATGCGCCAACCGACAGTTGATTGATGCCATTCTTTATCGTCCAGAGTCTCTGGTTTCTTCTTTGAATCACGTTGCACAATCCAAGGCGCGCGCGACATAGATTCGACGCCACCAGCTATCACCGCAGAGTAATCACCAATTCGAACTGCGCGAGCTGCTTGCACAATTGCTTCACCGCCAGAACCACAGAGACGATTAATCGTGACACCAGGGACAGTAGGTGGAAGTCCAGCTAAGAGCGCACCCATTCGCGCAACATTGCGGTTATCTTCACCAGCGCCATTTGAATCACCCATCACGACATCATCAATTCGATCTGGCGATAGTTGAGGAACTTTTTTCATTAATTCTTTAATCGTGAAACCCAGAAGATCATCTGGTCGAATATTTGAGAGAGCGCCAAAGTAAGCGCCAAATGGAGTACGGACCGCTTCAGCGATAATCGCTTTGCGCTCATGCATGTAGGTATTATGGCAGTATGCGAGAGCGTTTCTGATGCCAGAAAATCAACTCCGAGTACTCGTTACTGGTGCGGGCAGAGGAATTGGACTTGCCATTGTCGAGCAACTTAAACGAGATCCGCTCCGCCATAAAATCGCAGTAACAGCGCGGACAACTGCTGAACTTGAATCCGCTGTATCAGGAGCGTTAGGGGAAACGTTGGTGCTTCCCGGCGATGCCACAGATCCGAATACGCCAACTGAAATCATTAATAAAGTTGTTCAGGCATGGGGTGGTGTTGATGTCATCATTCTTAATGCAGGTGAAGCGCAAGTCTTGCCTATTGAACAAACCACTGACGAAGTGTGGAACCACATCCTTAATCTCAACACAACTGCGCCAATGCGTTTCTTGCGAGCCGTAACGCCAACGATGAAAGAGCAGAAATTTGGTCGAGTAATTGTCATCGCTTCTATTGCAGGATTAATGGGTGAAGCGTTTGTCACAGCTTATACAGCGTCGAAGCACGCCGTAATTGGACTCGTTCGATCTTCAGCGGTTGAACTCGCTAAATATGGAATTACCGTTAATGCAGTCTGCCCCGGATATGTTGATACACCGATGTTGGTAAAAGGTTTAGAAGTTTCAGCAACTCGAACTGGTAAATCGATCGCTGAGTTAAAAGAAATTCTGGCATCACGACAACCAGGTGGTCGCTTGCTCTCGCCAAACGAAGTAGCGAGCGCGACACTTCATTACATTGCCTCATCAGAGACAGGGCAAGCGCTCTGGCTTGATGCCGCAAAGACTCAGGTTTATTAACAATTACTGATTTACAACGAGGAGGCCAAATGTTTGAGCGAATTAATCCAGATTCCATGGCAGCGCCCATTGGATTTTCACATGCAGTGAAAGCAACTGGCACTGTTATTTACCTCGCTGGGCAAACTGCGCTTAATAAAGAAGGAGTGATTGTTGGCCAAGGGATTGTTGAGCAATTCGAGAAAGCGCTCACGAATTTATTAACGGCACTAAAGCATGCTGGTGGAAACCCTTCGCAACTGGCGAAACTCACTATCTTTTCGGTGGATCCGCAGAATTACCGAGACAACGCTCGAGAATTAGGAAAAATTTGGCACGCTCTTGTTGGTCGAGATTATCCAGCGATGACATTGGTTGGCGTTACACGACTTTGGGATAAAGAGGCGTTAGTAGAAATAGAAGGAGTTGCAGTTCTCTCATGAATCCGATTGCGAACCTTTGGTCCGCACAATCGATAGCGGTCATCGGCGCTACTGAACGAGTAGGTGCCATGGGACGGCTACCGATTCAATATCTACAAAAATACGGGTATCGTGGTGAAATTTTTCCGGTCAATCCTAAAGGTGGAACAGTTCTTGGATTATCAGTCTTTACTTCTATTGGTGAGATAAAAAAACCAATCGATCTCGCGCTCATTATGGTGCCAGCACATTCGGTCCGTGAAGCAGTGATGGAATGCGCACAGAGTGGCGTTCCCATCGTGACAGTCATGGCGTCGGGATTTGCTGAAGCTGATGAGACCGGTGCACGTGCGCAAGCTGAACTAGTTGACATCGCAAAAAAGTCTGGGATGCGATTAGTTGGACCAAATTGCATTGGATCTGTTGGTGGTAAACAGTCGTTAACGGCAACTTTTACACCAGTTTTTTCATCCGAAAGCACTGCTCTTAAAGCTGGATCACTTGCATTGGTCAGCCAATCAGGAGCGTTGGGATACGGCACATACTCATTAGGAGTAGAACGAGATCTGCCTATTGGAATTGTTGTCACGACAGGAAATGAAGCTGACGTTTCTGCCATTGATGTTGCCGAGACCATTGCAGATCAATCGGATATCGAAGGTTTACTTATATACGCCGAAGGATTATCAGATATACAACGTTTGCAAGAAATTAGTAAAAAGAAACCAACTGCAATTCTTAAAGCCGGACGATCAGAAGCAGGTGCGCATGCAGCAGCCTCGCATACTGGTGCGCTGGCAACAGGAGATCGAGTTGTTGATGCTGCGATCCGCAAATGTGGCGCAGTGCGCGTCTCTAACGTGGAAGAACTACTTGATGCTGGCGCAGTATTTACAACGAAAACACCACTTCACGGAAAACGCATCGGAATTATCACAACATCAGGAGGAAGTGGAATTCTCGGAACTGATGCGCTAGAAGCGCACGGACTTGAACTTGCCACGCTAGATGCCTCAACAATTTCGACGTTGTCGGAGATTATTCCGGCGTATGGAAATGCTCATAATCCCGTTGATGTTACGGCTGCAGTTATGTCATCACCAGAACTTTTCGAAAAATGTGTTTCGGTCTTAGTGAATGATAAAAATGTTGATGCCATTATCGCTGCATTCTGTGTTCTTGTAGGTGAAGATGTAGAGCGCATTGCGCAAGCACTAGGTAAGGCACAGCGCGAACGGAAAATTCCGATCGTGGTGGCACGAACAGGTTCACCTTCACTTGCGCCACTTGCTACACACATGCTCGCAGAACTTAACATTCCGGTGTATCCGACCCCAGAGCGAGCAGCACGCTCACTCGCCATGCTTCGAATAGTAAGTGAGAAAAAAACGGATGCTAAACGCGAAAACTTTCAATGTGTTGAACAACCATCGACAGATGCATCTGAGGTGGAAATTAAGAAATTATGGCAAAGTGCAGGGATTCCAGTTCCAGAATCAGTTGTCGTAAAAAATAGATCTGACGTGAAGGCTGCTGTGGCTCATGTGGGTGGGCGCGCTGTTTTAAAGGCAGTAATACCTGGACTTTTACATAAAAGTGATGCTGGTGGCGTAGCGCTCGATGTACGAGCAGAAGAATGCGAATCTATTTATGATCGCATGATCGCTATTGCACACGGTGGCGAGGCATCGGTTTTGGTTGAACGTTTTGTGCCGAAAGGAATTGAAGCACTTGTTGGAATAACACCATCACCATTAGGACGGGTTCTCACAATTGGTTTAGGTGGAGTACTCACTGAGGTTATGGCTGATACTTCATTGCGATTATTACCTGTCAGTAAAAGTGAAGTTTCTGACATGATCGATGAGACCCGACTTGGAAAACTTTTTTCTGGCGTACGAGGCGCGCAACCAGCTGACCGCAATGCATTTATCGAGCTGGTGCTAAGGATCACAGATGCAACATCTGGCTGGGATGAAGGATTTGAGTTAGACATCAACCCTGTAACTGTTCTTCCCGATGGCGCATGGGTGCTCGATAGCGCGTATGTCGCTCATCAATAACGAAGCGATAGATTACGCGTGAAAGTGCGAGGTGAGTGATGGACGTCGGAACACTCGTTGCGCGTTCGATGCGCCGTTATCGTGATCGAGTAGCGGTCGAAGGACCCGAAGGTTCAATGACGTTTGGCGAAATTGGCGCTCGCATTTTTCAATTAGCTCGCGCACTTAAAAATCTTGGTTTAGCGGAAGGTGATCGAGTTCTTGATCTCCAATCCAATCAAAATACCTACATCGAAACAGATTTAGGAATCTCCTCTGCAGGACTCTGCCGTGTTGCATTGAATTATCGACTTCATCCCACCGATTGGGTACGCATCACTAAAGATTGTGGGGCAAAGACTTTAATTCTTGACGCGAAATTTTGGGACGATTCAGCTCCAGTTCGAGAACTCGTCGATACGATCATTGTCATTAAGGGTGATCATCCCGGCACGCATAACTATGAGAAATTCTTAGCAAAGGAATCAACCGAACCATTACTCCTAGCTGTTAATCCCGATGCCTTGGTTTCACTCAATTACTCAAGTGGCACGACCGGAAATCCAAAAGGTGCCATTAGAACGCATCGCAATCGACTTGCTTCGCTTGGAAATATTGTTACCGATATTTTCGGTCGCACCTTAAATGAAAATGATTGCTGGGTACATGCGGGTCCAGTTACGCATACGTCAGGACTCTTTGTTCTTCCATTTTTCACTTTTGGTGCAAAACAAATTGTGCAAGCTAAATTTGAACCCGAAGCTCTTGTTGAAGCGATACAACATCGCGGAGCAAATGCCACCGCTCTCGTTCCAACAATGGTTGCGCGTTTGCTTGCTATGGAAGATATGAGCCGAGAAAAGATGACGAATTTAAAAATGCTGGGTTATGCAGGTGCGCCAATGCCGGCAGATCAAATTCGTCAATGTTATGACCGCATAACTCCTCATATGGTTCAGTACTACGGTTTAGTAGAAGCGATTCCACCGGTAACAGTATTGAGTGCACGCGATCACGAACGTGGTTTATTGCAGGATCCAGAGATTCTCACCAGCGCAGGAAATCCGTGTACAACAGTAGAAATTCGTATCGTTGATGAGAACGGTAAAGATGTTCCGCAAGGAGAAATTGGCGAAGTTATTACTCGCGGTGACCATGTCATGCGAGGTTATTACGGCGCCGCTGGTAGCGATCCCACCGTTACAAAAGCAGTGCGCGATGGTTGGCTTCATACAGGTGATCTCGGTCGCCTCGATGCGGATAATCGACTTTTCTTGGTTGATCGAAAAGGCGACATGATTATCAGTGGTGGTTACAACATTTATCCACGCGAAATCGAAGAAGTCATTGCGGAAGTGAGCGATGTACTCGAAGTTGCAGTGATGGGTGTTCATGATCAAGAGTGGGGACAACGAGTCGTAGCAATGGTGACGTTGAAACCCAGCGCAACGGCGAATGGTGATGCACTTGTCGCGAAGGTACTTGATCACTGCAAATCTCGTATGGCGACATATAAAAAACCAAAGGAAGTACTCATCGTTGAATCATTCCCGCTCAATTCAACCGGAAAAATTGCAAAGAAAGTACTCAAACAACAACTCGAAGCTCGTAATCCAAAGTAAATTTCAACTATGGAAAAGCCCGGCGAATACCCCTATACGCGTGGCATTAAAGCTGACGCAGGTGTATGGACCATGGGTCAATACGGTGGATTCGGAACGCCAAAAGAAACTAATGAACGTTTTCGAATGCTACTTGATCAGGGATTAACCGGTTTTAGCGTTGCACTTGATCTGCCAACACAACTTGGCCTTGACTCTGATAATCCACTTTCGGCTGGTGAAGTAGGAAAAGTTGGCGTTGCGATTGATTCGCTCGCAGATATCGAAATTTTAATGAAGGACATTCCACTTGAAAAAATCTCTCAAGTACGTACGACTGCTAATTCCATTGGATATATCTGGGCCGCCATGTTTATTGCACTCGCTGAACAACGCGGAGTTGACCCCAATCAATTTGGAATGTTTATTCAAAATGACGTTCTGAAGGAGTATTTCGCTCGTGGAACACAGATTTTCCCGGCGGAAGCAGGATTAAAGCTATCGGTAGACGTTATTGAATATATCGCGCGTCATGTTCCAAAGTGGGTACCACTTGCGATGAGTGGTTATCACATTCGCGAGTCTGGTTCAGATGCAGTGCAAGAAGTTGCCTTCACCTTTGCTAATGCGCGTGAATATCTTGATAAAGCGCTCGAGCGTGGCGTTACGATTGATCAAGTTGCACCAACTCTTTTTACTTTCCTTTCTTCCAACATTGAATTTTTACCAGAGGTTGCCAAATTTCGAGCTGCGCGACGAACGTGGGCGCGATTAGCACGCGAGAAGTACAACGCACAAGATCCACGCTCCGAACAACTCCGCATCTTTGCATTTACTGCGGGCTCGTCACTTACGGCGCATCAGCCACTTAACAACGTAGTGCGAACATCAATTGAAATGCTTGCTGCCGCACTCGGCGGAATACAAACGATGCATGTTGCTGCATTTGATGAAGCGTTAGGTGTACCTACTGAAGAGGCAGCAACTCTTGCGCTGAGAACCCAACAAGTAATAGCGAACGAAACTGGGGTATTGGTAGGTCCAGATCTACTCGCTGGCAGTTACGAGCTTGAGCGGCTCACCGATGAGCTTTCCGAAAAAATGTGGTCAATGCTGACAGATATTGAAAAGCGTGGCGGAGCACTTGCTTGTATCAACGACGGATACTTTGCAAAAGAACTTTCAGACAAGGCATATCAATTTGCTCAGGAGATTGAAACCGGTAAGCGAAAAATTGTTGGCGTCAATATTCACCAATCAGAGAGCGCGCCATTTAAACCTTTTGTCATCGATCCACGAAGTGAAACAACCCAGATTGAATCGCTCAAACACGTGAAGGCACGTCGAAACGAAGGTGCTGTGAAAGCTGCGCTCGCTAAAGTGAGTGCGGCAGCACACGCAGGTGAAAATGTTGTTGGCCCCACGATTGAAGCTGTTAAAGCGTATGCAACTGTCGGCGAAATAGTTGATCAACTTCGAACTGTTTATGGAAAGTGGCGACCGAACACCGCTTTTTAGAGACACCAAAGTAGCTGTGCCATAATTACGCGCTGTTCAACGCCTCCCTAGCTCAGTGGTAGAGCATCCGCCTTGTAAGCGGAAGGTCGTCAGTTCAATCCTGACGGGGGGCTCACTTTTATATTTGTGACATTATTTCTTTAACGTATATCCCTTAGGACAGGTGGGTTTAGTTCCCTTAACTTGAATAGAAGTTTTACCTTTAACACATGTAATCGTTATCGATTTCGATGTGGTTGAAATTTTTGAGGCACTAACGGTTGGCGTCGGGGTTGATACTGGTGGAGTTGAAACCGTTGCACTTGGGATTACTGGAGAAGGAGAAGCGTTTGGTGACGGGTTTGAATTCCCTGAATTATTTCCGCCACTAGCGCAGGTAGGACACGGTGCGCCATTGTCATTAATAGCAAGACTTGGGCTTGCAACAGTTGTCAGCTTTAAAGCGGAATAAATATTGGAATCAATGACGGTCTCAAATGCAGTAAGGGCTTCTATTCCGGTAGATGAAATAGATCTTCTGATAACAGAGCTTCCCGACATATCTATGTTTTGGGTTGTATAAATCCAATTTTCTCCTGATGCTTTATCGTGAAACCCAGCAGGAACTCCGCCAGAGTTTCTCGCAATAATTCCTGCGGATATGTATGAACTTTGCAAAGTGTCTGAAGTGAAAACTTCAGTACTGGGACCTTCCGATACTAGTAACACCCATTTAGTTCCATTATAAAAAATATCAGGATCAGAAAACGTATTAGGTGGAGTGAGATTTTTACTTGTAGCAATACCTACGGGATCAAATCGTGTACCACCTGATCCTGCAACTTCGATGGCATAGTGAATTTCTCGGACACATGAAGGTTGGCTACCGCAACCAGCCGGATCTCCACCCAATTGGCTTGGAAGGTAGAACAAAACAAATCGTCCATCGGAAGCCTGAGCGATCGAAGGATCGACATATCCGCCTTGCTCTGGGCCAGAGAAATTTGATGTTAACTTTGCAACACCTGCATCATGAACAATTCCAGAATTCATGTCGATTTTTCGTAGATCCGACCATGCGTTATAAATAAAAATCGTATTACCTCTTCTAAATACTGTTGGCACAGAGCCTTGATACGGCTGCCAACCCGGTACTAAGGAGAATGACTTTCCATCATTTGATTGGGCTAAAAACACTTTGTGATTATGTGGGTCATTGCAGTTGATGCCACCACTTCCACTACAGCCATGAAATGCCATGAGGTATTTCATCGAAGGTGCCGTAATTGTGAAATCAGGTTCATTGGAGTGTGAACTTTCAACAAGGCTGAAAAGTATGAAAAATGAAAAAATGAAAATTATGCCAATACGTCGCCTTACCATGCTAACCCACCCATATTCATCCCAATGAAGCGTAAAGTGAAACAGTCTTTTTATTCGACGTCAACGGTGAAATTTATTTTTGAATTTCACCAGAAATAAATTTTTCTGTGAGGGTCCTTGCTTCATCATCCGAATATTGAATGGGGGGAGATTTCATGAAATAACTTG
>CAZQWU010000014.1:26767-29779 GCA_964597305.1 uncultured Bifidobacterium sp. | reverse complement strand
ACCTAGACAATCTGAACCAGAATCAGATGGGCTGCCAATTACCCCATACCCCACTGCTTGTTTTAGGGTAAAACAAGTGGATAAAGGATAGCGTCAATTAAACCGTTGTTTTACTTGAGCGCCCACTGAACGGTAATAGAAATAGTGACATCCTGTTGGCCAAGATCTATTGAGGTTGAATCTTCAGCCTTTGCAACTCCATAGAGTGGTGTATACGTTGGCGCAGAATTTTCAACGAGATACATCACGTTGCCAAGTTTCACGCCTAAAAGCGAAGCATATGAAAGTGCTTTTGCTTTAGCGTTTTTAACCGCTGCTTGACGCGCTGACAGTGATGCCGCAGCATTATCGGTAACAAATGGAGTCACCGCATTTATCTGCAATGAATCACCACCAGCTTTCACTATGGCATCAACAACCGCACCCGCATTTTCTGCTTTGACAACCACTATTTCAAAACTTTGACTTGCTCGATACCCCGTGAGTGTTGAGGTCGTTCCGTTATATGTATATTCCGGATACACCGTGAGATTTTGGCTCTTGATATCTTTTGCCAAAATTCCATTGGCTAATAATGCAGTTCGTACTGCTGACGATACTTTAGAGCTCTCCGACTTTGCGGCTGTCGCAGAAGACGACACCACCGAGACGGTGGAATTAATTCGCACCGCATCTGGTGTTACCTTGACAGTGCCTGTGGCGGTAATGGTGATATGACGACTTGGTGTTGCTGCATTCCCAGGAGATGCGAAAGCCAATGACGTTAACCCTAATGTCACAAGTAACGCAATCAATTTCTTCATGGAATCTCCTTACAAGCGTGGGATTAGAGTGCTGATTTTATCCGTGAAAGTGCTCGATTTTTGCCGAGAAGTTCCATAGATTCAAAAAGAGGCGGTGATATGTGGCTACCAGTAATAGCAATGCGCACTGCGCCAAAAGCGATCCTTGGTTTTAATCCCATCTCATCAATGAGAAGCGTTCGCAGCGCTGCTTCTATCGAACCATGGTTCCATTCCGTGAGGTTTTCGAGAACAGGAATTGTTCGTGTGAGCAGATCGCGTGAGGTTTGATCAGAAATTTTGGCGCGAGATTCTGGGTCGATGTCGACACCTTCACCAAAGAGGAATTTCACCATCTGAGGAATTTCCGAGAGCGTGGCAATTCGCTCTTGGATAATGGGTAAAACAGAGCGGATTACGGCTTTCTCGCTCTCGTTGCCAGTAATGATCCCTGCTTTGATGACAAAGGGAAGTGCTCGGGCAAGAAAATCATCGATGGTGAGGGCGCGAATTTTGTCGCCATTGATGGCTTCGAGTTTCTTCATATCAAATCGGGCTGGCGAGCTATTGACACGATCCACTGTGAACAGATCGATGAGTTCTTGCATCGTAATATTTTCTCGATCATCACCTGGTGACCAACCGAGCAACGCTAAATAATTACAGATTGCTTCCGGCAAGAATCCTTGTTCGCGGTACCAGGCAATGGAAACTTCACCATTTCTTTTTGATAACTTTGTATTGTCCTGTCCCATCACAAAGGGCAAATGAGCAAATATTGGGAAGTCTTCTGGTTTAACTCCCATCGCTTGATAAACACGGATCTGTCGCGGTGTTGATGAGAGGAGATCCTCACCTCGAAGAATGTGAGTTACCTGCATTAATACATCATCAACTGCGACTGCCAAGGTATAAAGCGGTGAGCCATCGGCTCTGGCAAGAACAAAATCTGGCACGAATTTATGGTCAAAAACCACTTCACCTCGAATGACATCGGTAAAACGAGTTTCGCCATCGGGCATTCGCATTCGAATGACTGGTCTGCGACCTTGCGCAACAAAATTCTGAATCTGATCCTGGTTGAGATTTCGACACGCACCGTCATACCCAGGTGCACGATTTGCTGCGCGTTGCGCTTCTCGGCGCGCCTCCAACTCTTCCGTGCTGCAGTAACAGTGATAAGCATCGCCGTTGGCAAGAAATGTGGCTGCCCACTGTGCATAAATATCAAGTCGCTGTGATTGTAAATAGGGTCCATGCGGACCGCCTACTTCAGGTCCTTCATCCCAATTAATACCGAGCCACTTCAGCGTCTCTATCGCAGCCGAAATATATTCGTCGGTAACTCGTTCGCGATCTGTATCTTCGATGCGAAATATAAGTTTGCCACCTGTATGGCGAGCATAAGCCCAATCAAATAAAGCCGTTCTGATATTGCCAACATGAAGGTCACCAGTTGGTGATGGCGCGAATCGAGTTCGAATTTCTCTCGTCATCATTACACCCGCTCGCCTACTCTATTGGTGAGTTCACCTAGACCTGAAATAGCAACAGTAACTGTTCCACCACTTTTCATGGGGCCAATTCCCGCTGGAGTTCCAGTGAGAATCACATCGCCTGGAAGAAGGGTCATCACTGAGGTAACAAATTCAATAATCTCGGGAACTTTAAAAACCATGTCTGAAAGTTTGGCCGATTGTTTGATTTCGCCATTGACCGATGCGGTAATAGATTGTTCTGCAACTTCAAAATCCGTATCAATCCATGGACCAAGCGGACAGAAGGTGTCAAACCCTTTAGCACGCGTCCATTGTCCATCTTTTTTCTGTAAATCACGAGCGGTAACATCGTTGGCGATGGTGTATCCAAAAATTACATCCTTCGCTTTTTGGCGAGGTACTTCTTTACATATCTTGCTGATAACAACAGCAAGTTCACCTTCGTGATCTACCTGTGAACTCATTAATGGCCAATGAATAACTTCTCCTGGTCCAACAACAGATGTGTTGGGTTTAATAAAAATGAGTGGTTCATCCGGCACTTCACTGCCAGTTTCTCGAGCATGGTCAACATAATTTTTCCCCACACAAACAACTTTGCTTCGCGGAATAACTGGCGCTAAGAGTCTGACATCGGCGAGCCGTACCTGCGTATCGAGTGCGTGAATTCCCGCGTAGAGAGGATCGCTTGCAATCGCACGGATCATCGCCTCGCTTCCATTACCTTCAAG
>CAZQWU010000014.1:17486-26667 GCA_964597305.1 uncultured Bifidobacterium sp. | reverse complement strand
CCTTCAAGGATTCCGAAATGAGGATCTGTTCCCAGTGGCGACCCCGCTGGTGGCGCAAAGCGCACGATACGCATTATGGAATTCTATTACAGAGATTCTTTAACGACTTCATCTGATGAATTTCGGGTAATTAACACGGTCCCGATGCGATGGCGTCGTCCAACAATTCGTTCTGCAGTGATTTGCCAACCATGTAATGCAACAGTACTTCCTGGAATTGGCACGCGACCAAGTATTTTGGCCATATATCCGCCAATCGTGTCGACATCTTCTTGTTCATCTTCGGTCAATTCAATTTTCAAATGTTCAGCGAGATCTTCGAGATGTAAACGGGCAGAAACACGCGCTGTATCGCCATTGATCCATTCAATTTCATCGTTATCGTCATCGTATTCATCGGCAATTTCGCCGACGATCTCTTCCAAAATATCCTCAATGGTGATGAGTCCTGCTGTGCCGCCATATTCATCGACGACAATGGCAAGGTGAATTTGATCCCGTTGCATCTCTTTCAGGAGTTCTGAAGCAGATTTGGTTTCAGGAACAAAAGTTGCTGGTCGCAAATGTTGATCGACCCGTTCAGTATGTTCGGCTTCATGATATTCATGACTTCGCATCGCTAAATCTTTTACATACGTGATTCCGATAATGGAATCAAGATTTTCATCTATCACCGGTATTCGACTAAACCCAGAACGTAAAGCGAGTGAGAGCGCCTGTCGAAGCGTCTTACTCCGCTCGATCCAGACCATTTCAGTTCGTGGAACCATCAGTTCACGAACGATTGTCTCGCCTAGCTCAAAAACAGAGTGGATCATTTCGTGTTCTGATTCTTCAACTAAGCCACTTTCGTGTGCTTGATCTACTAAATCGCGAAGTTCTTCTTCATTCGCAAATGGTCCAGTTTTAAAACCTTTACCTGGTGTTATGGCGTTGCCAATGGCAATCAGCGCACGAGTTACTGGACCTAATATGGTCGCCAAAATTCGCGCGCTTAGAGTGGCCGGAAGAATCCACCGCGAGGCATGTTGTTTTGCCAAGGTGCGTGGGCCGACACCTACAACAACATAGGACAGTAATAGCATGACAATAATGGCAATCGAGAGTGCAAGCGCATGATTGGTATAGGTATTGAGAAGTGACTGAGCAACAAGAACAGTTGCGGTAAGTTCGCATCCTTTGCGAACAAAGAGCAATACATTGAGATATCGAGCAGGCTCACTCACAACTTTTTTTATTTTCATCGCGCGTAACGGATGACGCTCTTCAATGACATCGATGGCGACTCGAGAAATGGAGTTGATCGCAGATTCACTGCCGGCAAGAAATCCTGCGAAGAGTAAAAGAAGCGCAACATCGAGAATCTGAATGACGTTCATTGTGCTCGCCACTGTGTTAATAATTGGTCTTGCAGCCCAAACATTTCGCGTTCAGCGTCGAGCTCTGCATGGTCATACCCCAATAGATGAAGCACTCCATGGGCTGTGAGTAATTCCAATTCGGCTTGCATACTATGTCCTGCGACCTCTGCTTGGCGTTGCGCAACTGTTGGGCAGAGCACGATGTCACCGATGAGCGCAGGTCCGGAAGCGGCGGAGTGAGGTTTGACTTCATCCATCGGAAACGAAAGAACATCAGTCGGACCAGGTTCATCCATCCATTGCATATGGAGCGAACTCATCTCTGCCTCGTCGACAAGAGAAATGGAAAGTTCAGAATCAGGGTGAACACCCATCGCTTTCAGCGCAAACTTCGTTAACGAGATGAGCGCATTCTCGTCGCACGAAGATTGCGCCAAATTAGTTATTTCGATGGACATGGCGAAGTGATCGACTATCCCAGGCTGCGTATGCATCAACGATATGGCTTACCAGGCGATGGCGAACCACGTCATCAGAGGTAAGTTCAAGGAACGCAATATCTTCTACGCCGTCTAATATGCCATTAACGATGCGAAGTCCCGATTGAACATTTCCTGGCAGATCGACCTGCGTGACATCTCCAGTGACAACCATTTTCGAGCCAAAACCAAGTCTGGTGAGAAACATTTTCATCTGCTCGGGAGAGGTATTTTGCGCTTCATCCAAAATAATAAAGGAATCATTCAAAGTTCGACCACGCATATACGCAAGCGGCGCAACTTCGATTGTTCCTGCTGACATCAATCGCGGAATGGCATCTGGATCGACCATATCGTGCAAGGCATCAAAGAGTGGACGCAGATAAGGATCAATTTTTTCGTGCAACGTTCCTGGTAAGAAACCAAGTCGTTCACCAGCTTCAACTGCTGGTCGAGTCAAAATGATGCGATTGACCTGTTTTGCTTGAAGGGCCTGTACTGCCTTTGCCATCGCCAGATACGTTTTACCTGTTCCTGCTGGGCCAATTCCAAAAGTAATCGTGTTGCGATCTATCGCTTCAACATAACGTTTTTGATTGGCAGTCTTTGGTCGAATCGTTTTTCCACGATTACTGAGAATATTTAACGAGAGTACTTCCGCAGGTCGCTCACCTGAACCCGTTACAACCATTGCGATGGACCGTCGAACTGCATCGTCCGATAAATCCTGTCCTGCGCGAACGACTGCAATCAGTTCGTTTATCAATGTTCTTAACGTTTGAATAAGGTGCTCGTCACCACGGACGATAAATTCGTTACCTCGAACCGTGATCGTTAATTCTGGAAATGCTGCTTCACATTGCCGAAGATAAGAATCGGCAGGTCCCGTAATTGCCACCATGGGGATAGCGCTCGGCACTGCGATGACAACTTTATCCATGGCGAGAGTCATTCATGTGTACGTAAAGTCTATCGTCGCCGATTAACCCGGTGGCCATGTAAGAGAACGACCGCCAAGAAGATGCAGATGAGCGTGAAACACACTCTGTCCGGCTTCGGCGCCAGTATTGAAAACTGTTCGATACCCAGTCAGACCACGTGCGCGAGCAATTTCACCAGCCAGAATAAATAGATCGGCAATTGCTTCGGAGTTGGATTGCGCAAGTTCTTCAGCATTGTCGTGATGTGATTTCGGGACGATCAATACGTGAGTTGGCGCTTGTGGCGAAATATCGTTGATCGCAATTGATAATTCACTTTCGGCAACGATGTCAGCCGGTATTTCTAACGCCACGATTCGACAGAATAAGCACGTCACTACCACAGTCTAAGACCTGTATGAACAGCGGCAAGTGCAGCTACTCCCGCATGTGCAGCGCGGAAAATTGGTTCACCCATTCGTACCGACAACGCTCCGGCGGCGATGATCTCGGAATATTCGCTCTCACTTATACCGCCTTCGGGTCCAATAATTAACGCAACTTTTTTTAGCTGCTCAGGGTTAACGGTGGCAAGTACGCCAGAGAGAGTTTGTGCATCATTTTCGTGAAAGAGAAGCGTGAGATCCATGTTCGAAACAAGATTTCTCACATCGCTGAGAGTTACTAAGGAATGAACCATAGGAATTGTTGATCGACGACTTTGCTTGCTCGCTTCGCGAACTGAGTTCTGCCACTTAACGTGGCTATCACTCTGCCATTGCGCAATGCATCGCTCCGCTCGCCAAGGATATATATCGTTGACACCACCTTCAGTAAGAAGTTCGAGCATCTCTTTACTACGATCACTTTTGGGAAGCGCTTGAATAATAGAGAGCGAAATCCGAGGTTGTTCACTGTGGTGAAATTCTTCGATGTCTCCAACTAAGGAATTTTTTGAAATACCAGAAACTCGCACGATGGCGATTGCGCCACGACCATCGCCTACGCGAATGCGCTCGCCGACTGCCAGTCGTAACACGGTTGTAGCGTGGCGACCGTCATCGCCTGAAAGCGTGAGCGAACCGCTCGTCGGTAAAGCGTCAACAAAGAATTGATGAAGCATTATGCGCGGAAGGCGTCTTTAAATTTACTAAACAATCCGCCATCTTTCTTATGCGCAATCTCCGCAGAAGCGCTATTTTCCCCGCGATCAGAAGCAAGTTCACGGAGTAATTCTTCTTGTCGCTTCGTTAATTTGGTAGGTGTCGTTACGGTGATGTGAACAAAGAGATCGCCTCGCCCACTTCCACGAAGTCGCGTCATTCCCTTTCCGCGAATAGGAATAACCGAACCGCTCTGTGTTCCCGCTTTAATATCGAGGCTTTCTTCACCATCTAAAGATTCCACTACCACCCGTGTTCCCAACGCTGCACTCGCCATGGGAACTGACAGTGAAACATGAAGATCGCTTCCTTCTCGAACTAAGAAGTCATGTTCTTCCACATAAATTTCTACATACAAATCTCCAGCTGGACCGCCACCTGGCCCTACTTCACCTTGTCCAGCGAGATGTATTCGATTTCCAGTTTCAACCCCTGCGGGAATTTTGATATCAATCGTGCGTTTTGATCGAACACGGCCATCTCCGGCACATTCCACGCACGGAGTCGTTATTCGCGTTCCAAAACCTTGGCAACTTGAACATGGCCGGCTTGTCATTACTTGGCCAATAAATGATCGCGTAACTTGTTGTGTTTCACCGCGACCATTACAGATAGAACAGGTCGTGGGTTTTGTCCCCTCTGCGCAACCACTTCCTCGACATTGTGAACAGAGAATTGCTGTTTCAACATTGAGTTCGCGTTCAGTACCAAAACACGCTTCGGGTAAATCAATGTCTACTCGAATAAGAGCATCTTGTCCTGCACGCATTCGAGGTCGCGGACCACGTTGTGATGTGCCGCCGCCAAAGAACGCATCCATGATGTCGCCAAAACCAAATCCGCCTTGGAAACCGCCAGCACCAAACCCATTTCCGCCCAGATCATAATTCTGTCTTTTTTGCGGATCACTTAATACTTCATATGCAGCCGTAATCTCTTTGAAACGATCTTGTACCTTCGGATCAGGATTCACATCAGGATGAAGTTCGCGAGCAAGTTTTCGGTACGCTTTTTTAATTTCATCTGCAGACGCATCACGACTTACTCCGAGGGCTTCGTAGAGATCCATGATTAATTCTCGCCTAAGAATCGGCTGACATAACGAGCAACTGTTGAGACCGCTGCAATCGAATTTGAATAATCCATCCGCTTTTTACCAATAACTCCTACTGCACCTGTTCCATATTCACTCGAGGTGTAACTCATCGAAACAGTTGATGCGCTTTTAAGGTGAATATCAGGTTGTTCATCACCGATTCGAACCCGCACAGAATCACTAGCTTCGTTAAGGAGCTTGAGAAGTACGACCTGCTCTTCAAGCGCTTCTAAAATTGGTTCGATTTCAGTGACATTTTCGGCGCTCTGACGAACTAAGTTAGCTGTTCCGGCAACGGCAATTTTCGTTTTTTCAGAATGCGCACTTGGCTCTGAGGGGTACTGAATGACGGCAACTTGTCGCGTAAGTTGCGATAAAAGTCGCACTGTCCGCAACATGAGATCATCGAGATCGTCCGCGCCGTGAAGAAAAGTTTCAATCGCGCGTCGTTCTGGATTCGAGAGAGGCTTAACGGTCGCTAGTTTGTCAACGAAAAGTCGGTAGCCCCGATCGGTAGGAATTCGCCCTGCGCTTGTGTGGGGTTGGGTTATGAGACCAGCATCTTCAAGCGCCGACATTTCATTGCGGATAGTTGCTGGCGAAATTCCCAAACCATGGCGTTGCGCAATTGCTTTTGAGCCAACCGGTTCTTCGGTAGCCACATATTCTTCAACGATGGCTCGAAGGATTTCGAGTTGGCGACTTTCCATGGCCGGTGAGTCTACTTTTTTCATTGGTACCTTGCTACACGAGCAATTCTCGAACGATTCGATCGGCAATTAATCGCCCAGATTGTGACAGTACGAGCTGATCGTTTTCCCATTCCTTCTCATCGATGTGGTGGGTGCTTTTATATCGCTCAACTATTTCACATTGTGTGGCGGTGAGGGCTTTTCGAGAAATTCCATCGCGCATACGAATTCCTAACATCATTTTTTCAACCAGCGCATTCTCAGTTGTCAGCTCTTCGCGATCAAGAACCGGGCTTTCCTTTGCACGTAAGCGAGACATATACGTTGCGGGGTGTTTTACATTCCACCAGCGAGTGCCATTGATATGGGAGTGCGCACCAGGGCCTAACCCCCACCACTCTTCGTTCTTCCAATAGGCAATATTGTGGCGACACTCACCGCCAGGTTTGGCCCAATTACTTAATTCGTACCATGAATAACCACGCTCAGAAAATATATCGTCAGCTATTCGATATTTTTCTGCTGTTTCATCATCTTCGGGAATTTTTATTGTGCCATCACCTACTGCTTTGGCTAATTTCGTACCCTTTTCAACAATCAGCGCATAAGCGCTAATGTGATCGATAGGTAAATCAAGTGCGTCATGAAGAGAACGTCGCCAATCATCGAGTGATTCTCCTGGAGTTCCATAAATAAGGTCGACGCTGATGTGTGAAAATCCAGCGCCACGAGCCCCGTGCGTAGCACGCACAACGTTCTCTGGTTGATGAGTACGGTCGAGAACTTTGAGGACGTGTGGAGTCGATGATTGCATGCCAAAAGACACTCGATTAAAACCAGCGCGTCGCAAACGAATAAGTGAATCGTCAGTTACTGAATCAGGATTCGCCTCGATAGTTATTTCGCATTTTTTCGACAATTCAAATCGTCCTGCGATGAGGTCGATGATGCGGGAAAGTTCATCTGCTGGGAGTAATGTCGGCGTTCCACCACCGAAAAAAATTGTGGAAACGCGCGCTTTTCCTAGAGTCTGATATGCCAATTCGATTTCACGAGCCAGCGATGCCACATAACCTTGTGAAACGCTCGCGATATCTCCACTACTGCCATCCCCCTTAAGTTCTTGTGGGGTATACGTATTGAAGTCGCAATAGCCGCATCGTTTTACGCAATACGGAATGTGCACATAGAAAGAGATATTCCGAATGAGATTCTCGTTCACCACACGCACCTACGCTGAGTTCTTACTTCTTTGTTTTTGCTTTATCAGCATCATCATTCGTTGCCAACGCGGCAATAAACGCCTCTTGCGGAACTTCGACCCGCCCCACCATCTTCATTCGCTTCTTACCTTCTTTTTGCTTCTCAAGAAGTTTTCGCTTTCGAGTGATGTCGCCGCCATAACATTTTGCCAAAACATCTTTACGTATCGCACGAATATTTTCACGCGCAATAATCTTTGCACCAATTGCTGCTTGGATCGGAACTTCAAATTGTTGTCGCGGGATTAGCTCTCGAAGTTTGGTGGTCATGGAAACGCCATAGGCATACGCTTTGTCGCGATGCACGATGCTACTAAACGCATCAACTTTGTCACCTTGCAACAAAATATCTACCTTAACTAAATCCCCTTCCGCCTCTCCGATCGGTTCATAATCAAGCGAGCCATAACCGCGAGTGCGAGATTTCAAATTATCGAAGAAATCGAAGACAATTTCGGCAAGTGGCAAGGTATATCGAATTTCAACTCGATCTTCTGAAAGATAATCCATACCTAATAATGTGCCGCGTCGTTGTTGGCAGAGTTCCATAATGGTTCCAATAAATTCTGATGGAGCGAGAATTGTCGCTTTAACGATTGGTTCAAGTACGCTTCCGATTTTCCCATCGGGATACTCACTCGGATTTGTCACAACCAATTCTTTTCCGGTTTCTAATTGAACTCGATACACAACGTTTGGCGCAGTTGAAATCAATGTTAAATTAAATTCACGCTCTAATCGCTCTCGCACAATTTCCATATGAAGCAAACCCAAGAAACCACAGCGAAAGCCAAATCCCAACGCAGCTGAGCTTTCTGGTTCATAAACTAGCGCTGCGTCATTGAGTTGTAATTTATCGAGCGCTTCGCGCAGCATCGGATATTCATCACCGTCGATGGGATAGAGTCCGGAGAACACCATAGGTTTGGGATCTTTATATCCAGCAAGCGCTTCCTTTGCTGGATTGTTGTAGGTAGTAACAGTGTCTCCAACGCGAGACTGCCTCACATCTTTGACACCTGTGATGAGATAACCCACTTCGCCAACGCCAAGGCCATTACTTGCAAGTGGCTCAGGTGAAATAACGCCAACTTCTAACATTTCGTGGCGCGCGCCTGTTGAAATCATTTGAATGTGATCTCGCGGTAAAAGTTTTCCGTCAACCACTCGAACATATGTGACAACGCCTCGATAGGTGTCATAGACAGAATCGAAAATGAGAGCTCGGGCTGGTGCATCTGCTCTACCTTGCGGCGCAGGAATTTGTTTCACAATCTGATCAAGTAATTCTTCAACACCCTCGCCAGTTTTTCCTGAGACGCGTAAACAATCCTCTGGTTGACACCCGATCAATCGAGCAAGTTCATCGGCAAACTTTTCCGGTTGGGCAGCGGGTAAATCAATTTTATTGAGCACAGGGATGATGGTGAGGTTGTTTTCCATCGCAAGATACAAATTAGCAAGCGTTTGTGCTTCGATCCCTTGCGCACAATCCACTAATAAAATTGCCCCTTCACATGCAGCGAGTGAACGAGATACTTCGTAGGTAAAGTCAACGTGGCCAGGTGTATCGATCATGTTGAGGATGTAATCCTTGTTATCGATCCCCGATCGCCAGGGTAAACGCACCGCCTGACTTTTGATGGTGATGCCACGTTCACGTTCTATATCCATACGATCGAGATATTGCGCGCGCATGTTGCGTGCTTCGACTACACCCGTTATGCCTAACATGCGATCTGCGAGCGTCGATTTACCATGATCAATATGAGCGATGATGCAGAAATTTCGAATCTGCAAAGGATTGGTTGCAGCCGGTTGCGGCGCTTTACTGATGGGAATTGAGGGCATCTCGGTCCGTCCAGACCGATGAAATTACTTTACGCCAGCTTTGTGAGCTGACTTTGCCATCGCTGACTTCTTGTTCGCAGCTTGATTGGCATGGATGACGCCTTTTGATACAGCGACATCAAGTTGTTGTGATGCTGACTTTAATTCTGTAGCAATCGCAGCGCTATCGCCGGCAGTGACAGCCTCACGAAATTTCCGAATCGCAGTTTTCAATGACGAACGGACACCTTTATTGCGCTCGTGTGCTTTGTCATTGGTTTTAATTCGCTTGATCTGCGACTTGATATTTGCCACGTTCTGCCTTCCGTTGTTTTTAAGCCTTGTTTGTGTTGCCACGATCTGGTTTGCCACGATCTG
>CAZQWU010000014.1:0-17386 GCA_964597305.1 uncultured Bifidobacterium sp. | reverse complement strand
TTGCCACGATCTGGTTTGCCACGATCTGACGAAGCGCCGAAGGTTACCAGCCTGATTAGCCTCGGCTCAAACCGGCGTTTTAACCCGTTCGGCGATTGCCATGACTGCTCGCTCAAGGGCATAAATCGGATCAGCTGCCGCACCTTTTACCGCCAAATCGGCTTGTGCAATTTCATGTACCGCGAATGCAATTGATTCTGGGCTCCATCGCGATAGCTGTCGACGCGCTTTATCAATCTGCCACGGCGCTAAACCTAATTCGCCGGCAACCTCAAAGGATTTAGCATGGCGAGGGATGCCAGAAACTTTTGCCAATGTGCGCAACGACGAAGCCAGTGCGCTGACTATTAATACAGGTTCAGTTCCCGTTAAGAGCGCATGGCGTAACGCAATAAGAGCAGCTTCGGGATTTCCGGTCATCGTCGCATCGGCAACGTCAAATCCGGTTGTCTCGATACGTCCCTGATAGAAAACGTTGACATGATCAATTGTTATGGCAGGGGCGCTCATCGGAGTATCAAATGCAAGTTGGCTACAGGCTGCAGTGAGTTCTCGAATATCACTTCCGAGCGCATCAACGAGCGCTTGAACCGCCTCGCCAGTAATTTTCCTATTTAATCGCTGAAATTCTCGCCGCACATAATCTAGTTTTTCGCTTTCTTTTTTCAGTGGCTCACATTCAATAACTTCTGCGCGCGCTTTCTTAATTTTCTCAATTAAACCTTTTCCCTTAACTCCACCTTTGAAAGTAAAAATCACTGTCATGGTTAAATCAGGATGTGCAAGATAACTTTCAATTTCGTCATAACACTCTTGTGCGAGTTCGTGGAGGTCTTTCACTACTAACGCCCGCGAATCGGCAAAGAGAGAAGGAGCTGTTGCATCTGAAAATTCGCCGCTGCTCATCTGTGAACCATCAAGTCGAGTGATTTCCGCGCCATCGATCTGCTGAAGAATGGTTGATACTGCTCGTTCAACGAGCACACTTTCTGGGCCAGTTACGAGAATAAGTGGGTTCACCTCAACCTCACTTTCCACCACAGCCGAACCTCATGTCGAATACGGAACTTTAACGCCTGTGAATCGTATCTCCAGTCAATCGCTATGCCTCCATCTCGATCAGTGCGATGGATTGAACTGCCGATGAGCGCAAGATCGCGAATAGTGATCTCGGCCGGATGCCCGTATGAATTGTCTTTACCCACTGAAATAAGCGATACCGAAGGTTTCATACTTTCCAGCCAACGAAAATCTTGATATCGCGAACCATGATGAGCGACTTTGAGAACATCGATATGCGAAGCGAAGCGACGCGCAATCTCAGCTTGAGCAGGTGGTTCGATATCACCGGTTGTCAGGAGCGTAACTCCGTGATTTTCAATAAGGAGCACAATACTTTTATTGTTTTCAACAGAACCATCTCCGGGAAGAGTGGGTGCTGTGAAATCTTTTTGTTCTGGCCAGAGAACGGTTATGGTCAATGGTGGCGCGATAAATCGCTCGCCGGCATGCACTTCCCGACGGCGCACATTCTCAGCGAAATTCATGGCTACATCGCTATTCGCCCATACTTCGTGAAGTATCCGATGATGGAGTACGCCAGCAATTCCCCCGGCATGATCAGCGTGGCTATGAGTAATGACTAAAAGATCTATTTCATTTATTTTCAATTGCGATAGACAGTGATCAATGAACTGTGGATCAGGGCCGGTATCGATCACGATTGCCCGATATTTTCCAGTTCGATATACCAAAGCGTCGCCTTGCCCAACATCACATTGATAAATACGCCATGACGGTAGCGGCCTTACAAGTGGAAAAATGATTGTTATTGCGACGAGAATGACACTACTTGAAATCATCACACGTCGACCTCGCCGAAAAAATAGGGCGATCACGAGTGCAATGGCCCATAATGCTAAACCTGGTGACGCACCAAGTACTGGTACATGTGAAGCGAAGTATGCAATCACTACAATGAATTGGGTTGGAATGATGACTATATCCATCACATGATGTGCCAGGGATGAAGAAATCGTTGCGATAATTGCGGCAAGAAATCCACCAACCGTGATGGGTCCGATAAATGGCGCAACTAACAGATTGACTGGGATTGTTACTAAGGAAATTTGGCCACTCAACGCAACTATTACCGGAGTGCAGAATGTTGTTGCTGATGTTGGAATGGCGATCGCCTCTGCGAAAGGAACGGGAAGAAAATTTGAAAAACGACGGGTAATAACAGGGGCGAGAAAAAGTATTCCGGCAGTAGCCAAAACCGAAAGTACGAATCCTGGTTCAACCGCTTGAAAGGGATCGAGCAAAAGTAAGAATGTCACAGCAGCGCCAAGCGCAGACGCACTTGAACTATTTCCACCCCGCGCTCGCGCAACTAAAAGGACTCCACACATCACGGTCGCACGCAGTACTGATGGTGATGGTCGAACTAAGAGTATGAAAAAACAGAGAACGGCACCGGTGACCATTATTCGGATTCGAATGGTGCGGATCCACCATTGCGTCAGCCATAAAACAAAACTTGCTACAAGTGCAAAGTTTGCGCCGCTCACTGCCGTGATGTGGGTAAGTCCTACTCGTCGCATGTGATGTGTAAAATCTTGTGATTGAAGTGACGTATCGCCTAGCACCATGCCAGGAACGAGTGCTCCGGCATCGGAGGAAAATTGTGCAGCGATATTTCGAAATTGTGTGCGGATCCTCTGAGTTACGCTCAGTATTGCTGGTGCAGGTCGACGCACGTCAATCGACCTACTATAAAAAATAGCTGCAATATTTCGCTCGCGTGATAAGGCAATCCTTCCATGGAGCGCGAGCGTCTCTCCTAATGTCACTCTCTGACTTTCGCGATCTTTAGCGTTACTCCATACTCGAACGGGTACTCGCACATGCCAATGATGTGTCGATGACATAACATCACTCGTTCGTACGACGAAATTCATGCCATGGTGGGAAATAACCGGATCACGAATTACCTCACCGATTACCTGAAGATCTTTTTCGTCAATAGCAATTCGCGTTACAACATTATTTTTCACGGTGGCGCTGTGGAGAGCGTATGTCAACAAACCACAGATCATCGCACTCATAAGTAATACAGCCGTTCGGTTTTTCACTCCGAATGTAAATGCAGATAATGCAGCGCCAAGAAAAAGCGCTGTCGACAGTGAACGAAGAGACGTTAGTCCAATTTCAGCTGCAGCGATTGAGCCAGACCAGATCGCCACGCCAAACCAGAGTAAGAGAGTTAGACCCGAAGAAGTTCTTTGATGTCGTCGAATTTCGAACCGCCAATACCGGAAACTTTTTGCAGGTCATCAACAGTCAGAAAAGGACCATTTTTATTGCGATAACTAATGATGCGAGCAGCAAGCACTGGACCGATCCCTGGTAAGCCATCTAATTGAGATTGTGTTGCCCGATTTATATTGAGTTTTCCATGCGGACCATGCGCGCCAGGAATGTTCGCTCCGACGTAAATTTGTTCACCATCCACCACGATGTGAGCAAGATTGATGTCGCTGACATCAGTTCCTGGCCGAGCTCCACCGGCCAAAGTAATTGCATCAATGGCCCGAGATCCGACGCTGAGTTGATACACCCCGGGTTTCATAACTCGGCCAGCAACATCCACATAAATTGTCATCGCGATGGGCGAGATTGAAGGTGTTGGTAGTGAGGTGGTTATCTCGGTAGATGAGCCTCGAGTGAAAAGAAAAAGAGTCAGTGCAAGTAAAATTCCACCACCTGCGAGTGCAAATAAAACCTTACGGTGTTCTCGAGAAAATTCTGGAATTCGATAGCGAAGGTCATCAAGATTCATAGCGCTATTTCAGCGCTAAAAAATTAATGAATCTCCCATCAATATTGTCTGTGTTGAAAAAAAGTTTCTGTGTAGAACGAGATAACAATCCTAAATAACAATCTTAAATAACAATATTGACAAGCTTTGGCGCACGGACAATGACATTTTTAATCGGCGCCTCAGCTAATCCAGCAATGATGGCAGGATTTGCTAACGCCAGAGATTTCAAATCGTCTTCTGAAATTGTCGGTGAAACATCAACTCGATCTTTAATTTTGCCATTAATTTGAAGTACGGCAATAACAGCATCTTCAATGAGCAATGCAGGATCGAGCATCGGCCAACCAGCCAGCGCTATCGCAGGTTGATGTCCCAACTTCTCCCACATCTCTTCGGCTGTAAAGGGGGCAACAAGGGATAGTGCAATCGCAACAGCTTCTGTTGCTTCACGCACCGCTGGGTCAGCAGGACCACAGCCGCTATCTATTGCTTTACGGGTTGCATTGACCAACTCCATGATTCGCGCAACGGCAACATTGAATCGAAATGACTCAACGGCAAAACCAATATCGTGCAGTGCTTTATGGGTCGATTTACGTAACGACAGATCACCCGCAGAAAAATCGATCCCTGGGTTACTCGTGACATCTCCAGCTAAACGCCATGCACGATGGAGAAATTTTGCAGAGCCGGTCGGTGAAACATCAGCCCAATCAATATCGTCTTCAGGTGGTCCGGCAAAGACCATCGATAATCGAATCGCATCGACACCATGTTTTTCTAATTCTTCCGAGAGCGCTACGAGATTTCCTCGGCTCTTACTCATTGCCGATCCATCCATAAGAACCATTCCTTGATTGAGTAATCGAGTAAATGGTTCGGTAAAACCTACATAACCCATGTCGTAGAGCGCTTTCGTAAAAAATCGTGAGTAGAGAAGATGCAAAATTGCGTGGGTCACTCCTCCGACATATTGATCGACAGGTAACCAGGTATCAAGTGCTGTTCGCTGAAATGGAACATCGTCAGAATGAACGCTGGTATATCGAAGGAAATACCAAGATGAATCAACAAAAGTATCCATGGTGTCGGTGTCGCGAAGAGCATCTGATGAGCATCGTGGACATTTCACATTAACCCAATCGCGCGCCGTAGCTAGCGGGGATGTTCCTTTGGGTTTGAGATCTAACCCTGCTGGATCTGGCAATTCGACTGGTAACTGATTTTCTGGAACTGGAACTTCACCACAACTCGGGCAGTGAATGATCGGTATTGGTGTTCCCCAGTAACGCTGGCGCGAGATGAGCCAATCACGCAATCGATAATTATTAGTAGCACTTCCTAATTTCTTCGCACTTAACTCGGCAATGATTTTCGCTATCGCTTCGTCCTTGTGCAAGCCATTGAGTGAACCTGAGTTGATGAGCACTCCATCGCCATCTGTTGCTACCCCAGAGAGAGCCGGGTCTTCGGCGCCAGTGTCAACAACAACGCGAATCGGCAGCGACATCGCTCGGGCAAAATCTAAATCTCGTTGATCGTGTGCCGGCACAGCCATAATGGCGCCCGTTCCATAATCTGCAAGAACATAATCACTTGCCCAAATAGGAATGCGTTCACCGTTTACAGGATTTATCGCATAGCGATTGAGAAAAATTCCCGTTTTTGGTCGATCGGTCGCTAATCGATCGATATCACTTGCCGCTTTAACTGATTCAAAATACTTAACAAAATCTTTTTCCACCTCAGAATCTTTAACTAATTCGCGCGCCAACTCACTATCAACTGCGACCACCATAAATGTTGCTCCATAGAGCGTATCGGGCCGAGTCGTGTAAATCGTTACAGGTTCATGTCGACCTTCAATGACAAACTGAACTTGAGCACCGGTGGACTTTCCAATCCAATTGCGTTGCATGGTCAGAACTTTCTCTGGCCACTTCCCTTCCAGTTGCTCCATGTCATCGAGAAGCCGCTCGGCATAATCCGTAATTTTGAAATACCACTGATTCAATTTCTTCTTTGTTACTGCGTTATCACATCGCTCACATAGACCTGCAATAACTTGTTCATTTGCTAACACTGTTTGGCAGTCTGGACACCAATTCACTGCTGAGTTTTTACGATACGCAAGTCCGCGCTCGTACATTTTCAAGAAAATCCATTGATTCCATTTGTAATACTCCGGATCACATGTGTGCAAAACGCGATCCCAATCAAACGAACATGCAAATCGACGCATCGAAGCCTTTTGCGTTGCAATGTTGTGATATGTCCATTCGCGAGGATTCGCATTTCGTTTAATCGCTGCATTCTCAGCCGGTAATCCAAATGCATCCCACCCAATGGGGTGCATCACGTTAAAACCTTTCTGTACCCAATATCGAGCGATGACATCGCCTAGCGCATATGCCTCTGCATGGCCCATATGAAGATCGCCTGACGGGTAAGGAAACATATCCAGTACATATTTTTTGGGGCGCATATCATCGGATTTACCTGAGCGAAATGGCGCGATCTGATCCCAAACTGGGAGCCACTTTTCTTGTACAAAGTGAACGTCATACGCTTCATGCGACATGTGCGTAGGGTACTTAGTAAGTTAAAGGAGCGCTAAATCGCTGCTTGCAAAGTGGCTAGCTGCTGACGCATTTCGCTCGGCAACTTCGGACCAATCTGCGTAAACCATTCTTCAATCAATGGAATTTCTGAAGTCCATTCACGTCGATCAACTCGTAGCGCTTTCTCGATCTGTTCCGCGCTGACCGCAATGCCGTCCATATCAAGTGAACCGGGTGCAGGTGCGAATCCCAGAGGGGTTTCTACCGCATCTGCTTTTCCTTCAATTCGCTCAATAGCCCATTTCAAAATTCGAGAATTCTCGCCATACCCTGGCCACAAGAACGATCCATCTTCACTTCGACGGAACCAGTTGACATAGAAAATTTTTGGCAATTTCTCGGCAGTTGTTTGTTTGCCAATTTTCAACCAATGGTTGATGTAATCACCAACGTGATAACCGATAAATGGCAACATAGCGAATGGATCACGTCGCACGACACCTACTTGACCGGTTGCTGCCGCAGTTGTTTCCGATGAAAGCGTTGCTGCCATAAAGACGCCGTGTTCCCAATTCCGAGATTGCATCACTAATGGAATAGTGGTTTTACGACGGCCACCAAAGAAGATTGCTGAAATGGGAACTCCGCGTGGTGACTCCCATTCTGGTGCGATGATGGGACATTGCGCCGCAGGTGTACAAAAACGAGAGTTCGCATGTGATGACAACTCAGTGCTCTCTGGTGTCCAATCTCGACCTTTCCAATCAATGAGATGGGCTGGCGGAGTCTCTGTCATTCCTTCCCACCAAATATCTCCATCATCGGTTAACGCAACGTTGGTAAAAATCGAATTTCCTTTTTCAATAGTGCGCATTGCATTTGCATTTGTTCCCCAGCCAGTTCCCGGCGCAACTCCAAAGAATCCAAACTCTGGGTTAATTGCGTAGAGTCGGCCATCGTCGCCAAATCTCATCCAGGCAATGTCGTCGCCGAGCGTTTCAACTTTCCATCCTTTAATCGTGGGGTCGAGCATGGCGAGATTTGTTTTGCCACACGCCGAGGGAAATGCAGCTGCGATATATCGAGGTTCGCCATGTGGTGGCGTCAGTTTGAGAATCAACATGTGTTCTGCAAGCCAACCTTCATCACGTCCCATGACTGATGCAATTCTTAGTGAGTAGCACTTCTTTCCTAGTAACGCATTTCCACCGTAGCCCGATCCATATGACCAGATCATCCGCTCTTCGGGAAAATGGGAAATATATTTTGTTTGGCTACATGGCCACGGAACATCCTGCGCTCCCGGTTCAAGTGGCGCACCAACTGAATGCAACGCTTTAACGTAGGGCTTGTCGGTTCCCAATGCACGAAGCGCAGAATCACCCATTCGCGCCATGATTCGCATCGACGCTACAACGTAGGCGCTATCGGTAATTTGAACACCAAACATAGGGTGTTGCGAATTAATTGGTCCCATACAAAACGGAATCACATACATCGTTCGACCACGCATACTTCCGTCATAGAGCGCAGTCATTGTTTTTTTCATTTCAGCTGGTGCCACCCAATTATTTGTTGGCCCAGCATCTGATTCATGTGTTGAACAAATGTATGTTCGATCTTCAACTCGTGCGACATCTGATGGATCTGATGCACACCAAAATGAATTTGGTTTTTTCTTCAATGGAACTAGGGTGCCGGCTTTGACGAGGAGTTCAGTAATTGACTTCCACTCGTCATCACTTCCGGTGCATAAATAAATGGAATCGGGTTGTGTTAATTGGGCGACAGAATTCACCCATGTAGTGAGTTCGTGATGTGCACTGTGAAACTGGATCGTCATTGACCCCTCCTGGGTAAAGATTAGGAGGAATTTGAATAATTTCTAGCCATACTTACGCGTATGACTTGTCTCGTCTGTCACAGGAAAATAGGCTACCGACCTCTCGGAAAGGAACTTGTAAACAATCATGACAAAATCACAACGTTCATTGCTTGCGATCTTCGCCACAGCGGTGCTGCTCGCGTTCTCACTAACCGCTTGCTCACAATCTTCGACTAACGAAGCAGCCTCAGCTTCATGCGCGAAATCTGATCTTAAAACTTTGACTGCTGGCAAGCTCACCATTGCTACTGGCCAACCTGCTTATTACCCATGGGTTATCGATGACAAACCCGAGAGCGGTCAAGGGTTTGAAGCTGCTGTCGCCTACGCCGTTGCTGGCAAACTCGGCTTTACCAACGATGACGTTGTATGGACTCGCACAACTTTTGATGGCGCCATCGCACCTGGCGATAAAACATTTGATTTCAATTTACAACAATTTAGTATCACCGATGATCGTAAAAAAGCTGTGGACTTTTCCTCACCGTATTACACCGCGCCTCAAGCGATCGTGTCATTTAAGGGCAGCAAGATTTCACAGATGACGACCATCGCCGAATTAAAGAACGCCAAGCTTGGCGCTGCTGTTGGTACCACCTCACTTGATGCAATTTCTGCGCAAATCGGTGGAAAGGCACAAGTTTTTAATGACAATGCGGCCGGTGTGAGCGCACTCAAAAATAAACAGATCGATGGTTTGGTTGTCGATCTTCCTACCGCCTTCTATTTATCCGCGGTAGAAATTCCTAACGGAATTATCGTCGGACAACTTCCTTCTGCTGATGGTGGAGACCAATTTGGTTTGCTGCTGGCAAAAGGAAGCCCACTTACTGCCTGTGTAAGCCAAGCAGTCGATGCCATCACAGCCGATGGATCACTGGCTGAAATAACAGCAAAGTGGCTCGCCACTGATGCTGGCGCACCAGTATTGAAACCATAATTACTTCATCAATACTTTGTTCAACGGTTTGAACTCTGAGGGCTTGGCGCAATGAGTGATCAAAATGAGTGATCATTGGGTGCCAAGCCCTCGTGAATTATCACGTGCGATCGCACGAAGAAAAATGTCTCGCAAACGCGCGCTCGTATCAGCAATTTCAACACTCATTGTCATAACCGCGATCGTAGGAATTATTGTGACCTCGCCAGGATGGGAGGTGGTGAAGAAAACCTTCTTTGATATTGATTATGGTCGAGAAGTTTTTCCAACTGTCGTAAAAGGTATTTGGCTTAATATTCGTTTAACTATCATCGGCGCGTTCTGCATTGGTGTACTCGCGCTGATCATTGCGCTACTCAGAACAACCCGGTCAGCTGCGCTCACCCCCTTTCGGCTATTGGCAACCGCTTACGTCGATATTTTTCGCGGTATTCCTCTTTTATTAGTTATCTTTCTTGTCGGATTCGGCGTACCTGCGCTGGGCCTCGCAGGCATCACCAGTAATGTGACGGTGCTGGGAACGACCGCGGTAGTCATTACCTACTCTGCTTATGTTGCTGAAGTGATCCGAAGTGGAATTCTCTCTATCCATCCCAGTCAACGCGCTGCCGCACGTTCATTAGGTCTATCGCACTCTCATACGATGCGCTTCATCGTTTTGCCGCAAGCGCTTCGACGAGTGGTTCCACCGCTACTCAATGATTTTGTTGCCTTACTGAAAGATACTGGTCTTGTTTCAATACTTGGCGTTATTGATGCAATTCGCGCGGCACAAATTAATGCCTCGCGGACCTTCAACTACACACCGTATGTTGTTGCCGCGCTGCTTTTTCTCTGTATCACAATTCCACTAACGCGATATACCGATCGAGCGCTACGAAATACCTACGCACGACAAAATTCCGAAGGTGCGATCTGATGTCACTACTTTCGATCCACAATGTGCTTTCGATCCACAATGTGCGAAAGAGTTTTGGCGACGAATTAGTACTTCATGATCTTTCGCTCGACATTGTCGAACATACCGCCACTGTCCTCATCGGTGCCTCAGGCTCCGGAAAATCTACGCTCTTACGTTGTATTAACCTCTTGGAAAACATTGATGATGGCGTCATTTCACTCGATGGCGTTGACATTACTGACCCCGCAATTGATACGGACCTTATTCGCCAGAAAATTGGCATGGTCTTTCAATCATTTAATTTGTTTCCACATATGACCGTTGCTGAAAATATCGAACTAGCCCCGATGAAAGTGCATGGCCAGTCTCGTTCACAGGCGCGAGAATTGAGTACATCTCTCCTCAAACGATTTGGGCTCTATGAAAAACGCGCGCAATACCCTGATCGACTGAGCGGCGGTCAACAACAACGCGTTGCGATTATTCGATCACTGGCGGTTTCACCGCGCCTTTTACTTTTAGATGAAGTGACTTCTGCGCTTGATCCCGTACTCGTCAACGAAGTGCTCAGTATTGTCCGCGATCTTAAAAATGATGGTATGACCATGATGATTGCAACTCATGAAATGGGATTTGCAACGCAGGTCGCCGATCAGGTCTGTTACCTGGATTCAGGATTTATTATCGAGCGCGGATCTCCGGGTGACGTTATCGAAAATCCTCGAGAACAACGTACCCGTGATTTTATTAATAGAGTTCACCAATCAGGACGCTTGTAAAACTGCGCTACTCTGCTGACATGTCCCGTTCGCGAACTCGCATTCCTCACTACAAACTTACCGGTGGCCTCACAATTACTCGAGCCATCACGGGGTTATGGCAGATCGCAGATATGGAAAAGAATGGACGAGTTCTTGATCCAGTAGCAACTGCCCGATTTATGGAACCTTATGCGCTAGCAGGGCTGACAACTTTTGATATGGCTGATCACTATGGTTCTGCGGAGATCATCGCTGGTACATTTAAAAAATCGAGCGCATTGAAAGATATTCGTCTCTTAACAAAGTGGGTTCCAAAACCAGGTCCGGTAACTCGTGACAGTGTTCGCGCTGCAGTTCATGAGCGATTGAAACGATTGAATACCGATCGAGTTGATCTCCTCCAGTATCACGCATGGAAATTTTCAAATCCGTACTGGCTCGATGCACTTGTTTATCTCCAAGAATTGAAAGAAGAAGGACTCATCGGGGCGCTGGGTACAACGAATTTTGATACCGCTCATCTTCGTATTGCCAAATCTTCTGGCGTCGATCTGGTATCAAATCAAATTTCCTACTCGTTGATTGATCAACGAGGTGGTGGAAAAATGGCTGAGTATTGCGAACGGCATGGCATTGCAATCTTGGCTTACGGAACCTTGCTTGGTGGATTTCTTTCGAATAAGTGGCTTGGTAAAACTGAACCCACCGAGTCCGAACTATCAACGTGGTCGCTCATGAAATATAAGAGGTTTATCGATGCCGCTGGTGGTTGGCGGAAATTTCAAGAGGTACTGCGCACTGTCAATGACGTTGCCGTCGAAAGTGGCACATCAATTGCGATGATCTCGAGCAAATATCAACTCGCCCAAAAAGCGGTTGGTGCGGTGATCGTCGGAGCTCGCCTCGGTGAAAATGCTCATCATGCAGAGACCGCCGCGCTCTTTGATTGTGAACTATCCAAGGATCAGAAGGCTCGAATTGCTCACGTACTCTCAACGCTTGACCCAATTCCGGGTGATTGTGGTGATGAATATAGAAAACCACCGTATCTCACCGCGTCAGGAGATCTAAGCCATCACCTTGAGGATTTTCCGCCCGTATATCAGCCGATAAAAAGAAATAATCAAACTCAACTTGATTCTGGAACTACATGGGAAGAACTTGCAGGATATTCCCGAGCAGTGCGAATTGGAAATCGCATCTTGGTTTCGGGAACCACCGCGACTCATGGTTCGCAGGCTATCGGCGGTGGGGATCCGATTGCGCAAACTCATTTTATTATTGACAAAATAGAAGCATCGATTGAATCACTGGGCGGAAAACTTTCCGACGTAGTCAGAACACGAGTTTTTCTTAATGATCGAAGAGATTGGGAACCTATTTCGCGCGCTCATGGTGAACGTTTTGCAGACATTAGACCTGCAAACACATTGGTTGAAGCGCGACTTATCGGTGTTGAATATTTGGTTGAAATTGATGCAGAAGCAGTGGTGAACGAATAATGAAAAAACGTGAATTAGTCCCAGGCTATTCGATCTCTCCAGTGATTAAAGGTGGGTGGCAATTAAGTAGTGGGCATTCACTCAATCAGCGAATTGAAAATGAGCAGGCAATATCTGACACTGTTTCCTTTATAGAAGCAGGTATATCAACGCTCGATTTTGGCGATATTTATACCGGTGTTGAAGAAATCGTTGGGAAAGCACTCACGACTTTGAAGGCAACTCACGGTGAAAGCGCACGGAATATGGTTCAACTCCATACGAAATATGTACCCAATAGCGCATCACTGGAATCGTTTGATCGAAGTGATGTCTCGGCGATCGTCACTAGATCGTGTCAACGGCTTGGTGTTGACCAGGTCGATCTCGTGCAATTTCATTGGTGGCGCTACGAAGCTCGCCATTACCTCGCCGCCATGGAAGAGCTATTTACATTGAAATCAGCGGGGAAAATTCGTCATGTAGGAGTCACGAATTTTGATGTTGAGCGACTATCCGAGATGGTAAACGCAGGAGTGAAACCTGCCAGCATTCAATTGCAATATTCTCTCATAGATCGTCGACCTGCCTTCGAGATGGCAGAGTTTTGTCTTCGTGAGGGAATAGGAATTCTCTGTTACGGAACAGTTGCCGGCGGATTTTTCTCTGAAAAGTATCTTGGCCGCGCAGAACCGGGTGAAGCTGAAACTCGTTCCAATGTGAAATATCGATTGATCATTGAAGAATTTGGCGGCTGGGCGCTCTTTCAACGATTACTAACAACCTTATCTACGATCGCTCAGAACCATTCGACAGACATCGGAACGATTGCTTCCGCATGGACTTTGCAACAGCCTGGCGTTAAAGCAGTCATCGTCGGTGCGCGAAATCTTTCCCACCAACAATCTAATCTTCAGATTCCTGATATCACCTTTTCGTCGAATGAATTAGCTGCGATTAATGAAATTCTTGCTCACGCAGAAGGGCCACGCGGACCAGTTTATGATCTCGAGAGATACTCTGAAAAACATAGTTCGATTATGCATACTAATAACAACTAAAAAGCTATAACCACTTAAATTTATGTTAAATCATCCGAGCGAAGATTTACTTTTCTTATCCGTTCAATTTTCATAATGAGCCGCTCTTCGGGATCTGGGCACGCAACAAAGTTATCTTTTTCTAGCCAATCTCCCGCCGGTAGTTGTCGCTGCTTCGCTGGAAGAAGTGGCGCAATCGCCTGTAAGGCGTACATACAGAAATGTTTCCCATCTGGAATTCGAAGTTCAGCGCTATTGACCAATTCAAAATAGTCACCGACCTTAAGTCCACAGACTGAGCGCCCTTCAATCCGATCTACCGTAACCCGGAGGTCGAATAACTCCATGTCGGTAGTGGTCGCCGAATCGTGTGTCGCCTCGCTCACATCACGCATCCTAAAGTATGAATTCTCAGCAAAGAAATGGCAGACAAACCGCAGACCTCTCAAGTAAGTTTCCCCCTACTCACGCCATCACGGAGAGCGATGTGAAAGGGGGCGAGATGACTGATTTTATTCAATTGCTATTCAATGGATTAGTTGCGGGATCGATTTTCGGCATCGCTGCTCTCGGAATATCGCTCGTGTATTCAGTTTTACGATTAGTGAATTTTGCTGCTGGAGATTTTCTGACACTGGGAGCGTTCACAACTTTTTTCTTTACTACCAGCATTAAGTTTCCCTTTATCATCGCGGTCATCATCAGCATGGTCTTAGGGGTACTTCTTTCATTGCTTCTCGAAATAGTTTTATGGCGACGAATGCGAAAAATTAAGGCAGGCACGCTCGCACTCTTCCTCGTAGCAACCGGAGTCGCATTCATCGTTCGTCAGAGTATTGCCCTGCTCTTTGGAAGCGATAGCCGCAAATTTGATATTGATCAAATTAAATCTTTTGAATTATTCGGTGCCATTATTCCGCAAGCTCAACTACTCGTTTTGATTTGTTCATCAATTGCGATTACCGGAATCGCGCTCTTTATAAAGAAATCAACAATTGGCAAAGATATGCGTGCCTATTCAGACAATCCGTCACTAGCGGCAGTGTCTGGCATCAATGTTAATAAAGTAATCGCTGCAACCTGGATAATCAGTGGTGCATTCGGTGCATTAGCGGGAGTTTTTCAAGGAACTGTTCAAGGTCAATTTACAAATGCGATGGGTCTCGATCTCCTCCTCTCTATTCTTGCCGCAGTTGTGTTAGGAACAATTGGCGATGCCTATGGCGCACTGATCGGAGGATTTGTTCTCGGAATCGTGATGGAACTTTCCACGTGGGATGCATTGGCAGGTGGAATACCTTCTACATATAAACCTGTCGTCGCCTTCGCAGTTCTTGTGATTGTGCTTCTCTTCAAACCTGAAGGAATTTTCGGCGTGAAAGCGAGAAAAATCTAATGGGTGCATTTGTACAGCCAGGGTTTTGGATATTTGTACTCTCGATGGCCGGAATTTATGGCATATTCGCGTTAGGCCTCCAAGTTCAATATGGCGTAGGTGGAATTCTTAACTTTGGTCATGTGGGAATGATGGCTCTCTCCTCGTACACCATGGCTATCTTGGTTATTTCGTATGGAGTTAATTTTTGGATCGCCGCTGCGTGTGGCGTTGCTATGGCGGGACTTGGTGGTGCGTTTTTAGGGCTAACAACGTTAAGGCTCAGTGGAGATTATTTCTCCATTGTGAGTATCGCTTTTTCCGAGATCGTTCGCTATGTGATTTTTAATTCCGATGGTTTCACTGGTGGATCTCAAGGTTCATTGAATATTCCCACCAAAGTAGAAGGCGACTATCCCAGCTACACCACAAAGTGGGAACCTTATGTCGGCTGGGTTCGTGACCGATTAGCAACGATTTTTGGCGATACAGCAGATCGCGATATGGCAATGGCTGTCATCGTATGGATTACTTTAGGAATTCTTCTTTTTATTCTTGCTCGAATTGAGCGAATGCCATGGGCGCGTGTACTCCGCGCTACTCGGGAAGATGATGATGTTCCTGCAGCGTTAGGAAAGAATGTATTTCGATTTAGATTACAAGCAGTTATTTTGGGATCTGTCATCGGAGGCATTGCCGGAATTTATTGGGCGTTGCAATTCTCACTCCTCTCGCCTGACGATTTCCTCACTATTGTCACGTTCTATGGCTGGATGATTCTGATCCTCTCTGGCGCACCGAAGGTAAAAGGAATTGCCTTTGCGGCGATCTTCTTTGGTTTCCTCTACGGCGGAACTCGATTCTTTACATTCTGGCCATTTTCTATTCTCGATTCATCGCAACGCGCCTATATCCGCATCATGATTATCGGATTCGTTCTCATTTTCTTAATGATGAAACGGCCACAAGGAATTTTCGGTAAGCGAGAGGAGATGGTCCTTGAGTAATACAACCATCCTCGAAGTTTCCGATATTAAAGTTCATTTCGGTGGCGTTAAAGCAGTTGATGGCGCTTCCATGTCGGTCGAGCGCGGAAGCGTTACTTCAGTTATTGGTCCTAACGGCGCAGGTAAAACCACTCTCTTTAACTTAATCAGCGGTGCAATTTCGGCAGACTCAGGTTCGGTCAGATTTGATGGCGAAGATATTCATACTCTCCACCCTCACCAAATTGCTCACCGCGGAATGATTCGTACTTTTCAAGGCGCTAAGGTGATCAAACGTTTAAGCGTCGTCGAAAATGTCATGTTAGGCGCACAAAGAAATCCTGGTGAAAGCCTCCGTGGTTTTTTTAATCCACGCGCTCGCCATACTTTTGAAATTGAATCTCGCGAACGAGCTATTGAATTGCTCAAGCAAGTAGGAATCGAACGCTTTGCCGATGATTATGCTGGAATTCTCTCTGGTGGCCAACGAAAACTTCTCGATCTGGCGAGATCTCTTATGGCCAAGCCAAAAATGTTGCTCCTCGATGAACCATTTGCCGGCGTGAATCCGACGTTGGTGGAAAAACTTCTGCAGGTGCTCAATGCGCTACGTGAGGCGCATCAATTGAGTTTCCTCTTGGTAGAACACGACTTGGAAACGGTGATGAATATTTCTGATCGAGTTGTGGTTATGGCAGAAGGAAAAGTCATCGCTGACGGCTTGCCTAACACCATTTACGATAATCAGGCAGTTATTGACGCCTACCTTGGTACTCGAAAGAAGAAGTCATGACCAGTCCTTTAATGAAAATCTCTGGCCTTGAAGGTGGCTATGGTGATATCAAAATTCTCAATGGCGTCACTATTGAGGTGCCGGAGAAATCAATCGTCACCATTGTCGGCCCCAATGGCGCAGGCAAGTCAACGATTATGAAAGCCATTTACGGAATTGCTTCGGTCACAGCAGGTTCCATCACGTTAAATAAAAATGGTCAATCCCATGATGTGTTAGCAACAAAGCCATATCACTTGTCAAAAATTGGCATTGGTTACGTTCCACAGATTGAAAATATTTTTTCTACTTTGACAATCGATGAAAATCTTGATGTTGGTTATCTTCCAGAGTCCGGTAAGTCATTACATGAACTTAAAGATTCCATGTATGCACGGTATCCCGATTTAGTTTCCCGTAAGAAAGATCGAGCAGGTCAACTCTCTGGTGGGCAACGACAAATGTTGGCATTGGCGCGCGCATTGATGTCTGCTCCTGATGTTTTGCTCCTTGACGAACCATCTGCGGGTCTTGCTCCTGCGTTGGTAGATCAACTTTTTGATGAACTCGTTCGAATTAACGAATCAGGCGTCACCATATTGATGGTGGAACAAAATGCTCGGCGAGCCTTGGAGATTTCGACCTACGGCTATGTTTTGGATATGGGCAAAAATCGCCATGAAGGGGCTGGGAAATCCTTAGCAAGTGACCCAGAAATCGTAGGAATTTACTTCGGCAAGCGTTAAAGCGAGCCTCGTCACATTTATTTTATGGGGGGTATCACGCTACCCTTTCTCTCCCTCGTCCCACCCCTCGTAGGGCGATCGACCTATATAGGAGAAGTATGAAAATCAAGCGTAA
>CAZQWU010000013.1:0-30207 GCA_964597305.1 uncultured Bifidobacterium sp. | reverse complement strand
AGTGCATCTCGGGTACGGATCTTCTTAGGAACTCTACTTTTTATTGCAGGTTTTGCGGTTCTCTTCACTGCGTATGGCGCGCTTTTTGGTTCTTTGGGATCACATATCGCGTTACATTCACGTTGGCTTACTCAAGTGTTAGGCATCTTCACCATATTTTTTGGTGTGATTTTTCTCCGCGCCGATAAATTATTTTGGAGTTGGCGACCTAGCCTGCAAAGTAAGGCGGGACTACTCGGTGCGCCGATTCTTGGATTTCTCTTTGGTCTTGGCTGGACGCCGTGTATTGGTCCGACGCTGGCGGCGGTGCAAACGTTAGCGTTTCAAGAAGCAAACGCTCTTCGAGGCGCGATCCTTTCGCTCGCTTATTGTTTTGGTCTTGGTGTGCCTTTTATTGTCTGTGGCATCATGCTTGATCGATCAAAAAGTTTGCGGACGTTTCTTATTCGCAATGGAAATATCATGACGATGATTGGTGGAACTTTCTTAATAATTATAGGAATACTCCAGGTATTAGGTTTATGGAACGATGCAATGGCTTGGCTTCGTTCCATCATCTCTGATTTTGCTCCGGTGATCTAATGAGCGCTCCTGAATTGAGCCGTAGTGGTTTTGTGCGCTACCTGTGGCGTCAACTCACCAGTATGCGAACTGCACTCATATTGCTTCTTTTACTCGGCATTGCGTCTATCCCAGGCTCTTTACTTCCGCAACGAACTCAAAATCCAATGAAGGTTCGCGAGTATTTCACAACGAATCCCTCATTAGCCCAATGGTTAGATCGGCTTCGCCTCTTTGATGTTTATGGTTCACCATGGTTTTCGGCGATCTATCTCTTACTTTTTATTTCGCTCATTGGTTGTGTTATTCCGCGCGCTTGGGAGCACGGCAAAGCAGTAAGAGCAAGACCAGTAATAACCCCCAAAAACCTCAATCGACTGGAGTTTTATCATTCGATCGATGGTAACGATCTCGACATCGCTGCCGCATGGTTGAAACGCAAAAGATTTCGGATACAACACAATGAAACTGATATCTCTGCAGAAAAAGGTTACTCTCGCGAAACTGGAAATGTTGTATTCCATCTCTCGCTCATTATTATTCTTATCGGAATTGCACTAAGCTCTTCGTTAGGAATGAATGGTGCAGCCATCGTCAATGTGGGCGAACGATTTATTAATACGCCAACGAGCTATGACAATTTGACGACAGGTCGATTCTTTAATGTTAATTCGCTTCAACCTTTTTCAATCAGAGCAGATGACTTTGTAGCGAAATACGATCCTGTGACAAATGCACCAATGGATTACACACTTACTGCAACTATTGCGCAAAAAGTTGGTGGTGCTACCGAGAAAAAAATTGTTAAAGTCAATAGTCCACTTACTTTTGGGAGTACCCGCGTTTACTTACAAGCGAATGGTTACTCTCCCATAGTCACCATTACTGATAAAAACGGTTCAACAATTTTTCATGGCCCTGTCCCGTTTTTGCCACAGGATGGAAACCTCACATCAACTGGCGCAATTAAAGTTCCCGATGCTGATCCACAAGTTGGCTTTATAGGATCATTTGTACCGACTATTGCGCGTAGTAATTCCCGAGGTGCTTTTTCGGCCTATCCCGAAGCGCTTGATCCACGGCTCTTAGTTTCAGTTTGGCAAGGTGATCTCCAGATGGATAACGGAATCCCGCAATCCGTATATCGATTGGATACCTCGAAGATGACGCGTATCGGACTTAAGGAATTGCAATTGAATGAAACGTATTCCTATGGCGTGGGCACGATCACATTTAATGGGTATACGCCGTGGGTTAATCTGCAAATAGTGCGTGATCCGGGCAAGCAGTATGCGTTGCTGGGAAGTATTCTCGCGATACTCGGTTTGTTAACGTCACTCTTTACTCGGCAGCGAAGAATCTGGGTTAAAGTTAAAGAAGGCAGACTTGAGATAGCAGGTTTAGCAAAAAATTCGATTGATGGATTAGAAAATGAAATCAACGAATTAACGGCGTGGTTGGAGGAGAAGCGATGACTGCATCGCAATGGGCGTATCTCTCAAATAACCTTGTGTATTCATCACTTTTTGTTTATACGCTTTCATTTTTCCTCTTCGCAATTGAAACAGCATGGTCGGTTCGCGCTGATCGGGAGAATGGGGTATTTGATCGAGCGAAGACCGAAAAATATGCGCGGAGCGCAACGGCGCTCATGATTTTGGCGTTTGTACTTCTCTTCGGTGGAGTTCTCGCACGAGCGATATCAGCTCATCGAGTTCCTTGGGGAAACATGTATGAATTCTCTATTACTGGCGCGCTTGCGTTCACTGGTGCGTATCTTGTTGCCTTAAGAAAATACAATCTTCGTTGGTTAGGTCTTCCCATATCTCTTGCGGTATTACTTGTCCTAGGTACTGCAATTACCTTGTTGTATCGACCAAGTGCGCCGCTTGTACCAGCGCTGAAATCCACATGGTTAGTTGTCCACGTATCGGCTGCAATTATTTCGGGTGGAGTATTTCTGTTAGCGAATACGATCGCCGCTACGTATTTGATTTTGGAACGTATGGAATCTCGTGGCGGTAGAAACTCGTGGGCAAAACGATTACCAACGTTAGACGTTCTCGATCAATTGTCGTACCGGTTAGTGGCGTTTGTCTTTCCTTTGTGGACATTTGCAATTATTGCCGGAGCTATTTGGGCTGAATCAGCATGGGGACGTTATTGGGGTTGGGATCCCAAAGAAACGTGGGCATTTATTACCTGGGTTGCATATGCCGCATATCTCCATGCACGTGTAACTGCTGGTTGGAAAGGTAAGAAAGCTGCGTGGCTCTGTCTCCTTGCCGGATCTACATTCCTATTCAATTACGTTTACGTCAATGTCTGGGGAACTGGCCGACACACGTACTCGGGTCTATAAATCTCTACTCGGTGTTTAAATCTATTAAGGATTAAAGGTTTTTGAGGAAATCTGGATTGTCGTCTGGCGGAATAATTCGTGGTTTTTTCCGACCATTATTGCCTGGTCCTTTTGGTCGACCTGCAATGAGCCACGCAATCGAACCAAAGACACCGAGAAAAATCACTATTAACAACCAACCCCATTTTGGCAAATTACGGGCTTTGTCTTGCTCGGTTCGCGCACAATCAATGAGCGCATAAATTTGTACAGCAACGCTCGCGATAATTGGCAGATAACGAATCATAGAAAAATCTTACCTAACCCCGATAAGGAATGCGATCGAAAGAAATATTGCAAATCCCATTTGAAGTTTCCCAGTATTTCCGAGTAAGCGGATCAAATCTTTTCCGTGAGCGCCATTCATGACCGTACGAGCGAGGCGACCGGAAATAGGAAGGAGAAAGAGAGTATCGATTGCAGCAGGTGTAACAAAGTACAACGCGATGCTTGCGATATGTGCAGTTAAAAGTAAAACGACATAAAAAAGCCGAGTTCGATAATCGCCAAGAATTACTGCAAGCGTTCGCTTATTTGCGAGCTCATCTTTTTCTCGATCGCGGAGATTATTAAGTGTAAGAATGGCACACGCTAAAGCGCCAATAGGTATTGCGAGAATTGCGCTTGCTACAGTTATTTTTTCAGTTTGAACATAATAGGTACCGATTGTTGCTACCAAGCCGAAGAATGTAAAGACAGATACTTCGCCAAGGGCGGAATACCCATAAGGTTTTGGCCCGCCGGTGTACGTCCATGCGGCAACAATTGCGAACGCGCCAACAATGATGAGAAGCCATGAAGTGAAAATCGCCAAGAGAATTCCTGCCACGATAGCAATTCCAAAGAAAAGAAATGCGGCGCGTTTTACTGAACGAGCAGTTGCAACTCCGCTACCGACAAGACGAAGTGGACCTACACGATCTCGGTCAGTGCCTTTGATTCCATCGGAGAAGTCATTGGCGTAGTTGACGGCAATTTGTAACGAGAGCGCGACGATCAGAGCAAGAACTCCATTGAAATCAGCATCGTCGTGGGCAAGTGCGCTACCAACCATCACGGGTGCGATGGCTGCTGGCAGCGTTCGAAGACGCGCGCCAGCAATCCATTGTTGTGCAGTTGCCACTTACTCCTCCGAGAGTTTCTTACGATCAGGTTTACCGATTCCGATAAGTGGAATGGTATTCACTTTTACTATCTTTTTTGGGGATGCGTGAGTACCAAAAGTATCTTTAAGAAATTTTGAAATTAATCCATCGTCAATATCAGAAACCTTGGCAACGCAGAGCATCTCACCCCATTCACCGTCCTGACGAGAATAAGCTGCGAAATCAGAAGAGAAGTAAGATTGCAATGCGTTTTCAATTGTAGAGAGTGAGATTTTTTCACCGCCAGAAATAATTTGATCATCACGCCTTCCATCAACTATGAGACGGTTGTTTTCGACTCGACCAAAGTCAGAAGTTTGAAACCACCCATCTATGAGTGGAACCTCTGCCAATGTTGTACCGCGTAGATAAATGATGCTGTCCATTACTTTGAATTCAACACCTGTAAGTGCTTCACCGTCATAGATACATCCACCACATGTTTCCGTCATCCCATAGGTAGTAACGAGGCGGATGCCCGCTTTTTCAGCACGTAGTCGTTCTTGCGCTATTAACGGTGCACCACCAACAAGGACACATTGAGCTGCTTGAAGGTGAGCAAGCAATTTATCATCGCCAGTAAGTGCGCGATGAAGTTGCGTAGGCACAATCGCCGTGAAATCTACATCGGAATAATTTTTCTCGATTCGAAGATCGATGGGAGTAGTACCAAGCATTCCCGCACGCATCAGAACATTAATTCCGGCTACATGAGTTAGCGGTAGCAATAAAGACCATGTGGCACCCTTGCTAGCATTTATTCGCTCATTTGATGCGAGAGCCGATGCCACAAGTGCAGATCGTGAAATAGTGATGTCTTTTGCAACTCCAGTAGAACCGCTAGTTGTGACAGTAATCGCCGAACATTCGGCAAGCGCACTCATCGCATGTGGGATCGACCACTGCGCATCGATGTGAATTGGCATGGAATTACTCACTGCCCTTAGGCTATTCCATATGAGCAAGCCGATTAAACGAGAACCTGGTGCGCGAACAATTCCTCAGTGGACTCGTGCAGCGGGAAGCGAAAGTTTTACGGATGTTCACTATGAGATTGCTGAAGGAATGGCGAAGATAACAATTAATCGCCCTGACGTTCACAATGCATTTCGCCCCGAAACTCTTGCCGAATTACAAAGTGCTTTCAGTATGGCGCGTGATGATGATCGAGTCGGCGTCATCATTTTTACCGGTGCCGGAAACGAAGCCTTCTGTTCAGGCGGCGATATCAATGTGCGCGGAGATGATGGATACATAGGAAGTGATGCGTTAGGTAAAAAAGGAATTGGTCGACTTAATGTTTTAGATCTGCAAATTCAAATTCGCCGTACACCGAAGCCTGTCGTTGCCATGGTTGCCGGATGGGCAATCGGTGGAGGCCATGTCCTTCATGTTGTTTGCGATCTGACAATCGCTGCAGAGAATGCAAAGTTTGGTCAGACCGGACCAATGGTGGGTTCATTTGATGGCGGATATGGCGCGGGTTTACTCGCGCGCCATGTTGGCCAGAAAAAAGCGCGCGAAATTTGGTTTATGTGTCGCCAATATGATGCCTATGAAGCACTTAATATGGGATTGGTTAACGCGGTCGTGCCAGTAGAAGAGCTAGAAGCAGAAACAGTTTCCTGGTGTCGAGAGATGCTACGACATTCACCGATGGCCCTTCGCCTCCTTAAAGCAGGACTCAATGCAGCGGATGATGGTCTGGCAGGTGTACAGCAATTAGCTGGTGATGCCACATTGCTCTTTTATTTAACAGAAGAAGGGCAAGAGGGACGCAACGCGTATCAAGAAAAGCGTCCACCAAATTTTGATAAATTTCCAAAACGTCCTTAACTTCTTATGAGCGAGAACATTCTTCAAGAAATTCTCTCGACACTTCACGTAATTTCAATTCCCACTCGAACCACATTTCGTGGAATTACATCGCGTGAAATTGCGCTCTTTAAAGGTCCGTTTGGCTGGGCGGAATTTTCGCCATTTCTTGAATATGATGAGAAAGAATCTTTACCGTGGCTCATGAGTGGCATCGAGGCTGCCTTCGCTCCACCTGTTTCACTGAATCGTAATTCGATTCCCATCAACGCAACAATGCCTGAAGTTGATGATCGAAAAGAGATCGAAAGAATATTGAATTGGTTTCCCGGTGCGACTACCGTCAAAATTAAAGTGGGCACAGATCTTCAACGAGATCTCGCACGAGTAGCGTGGGTTAATGCTCTTTCACCACAATCGCACATTCGAATTGACGTTAATGGTGCATGGTCAGTAGATCACGCACGAAATACGATCAATGCGATGTATGAATTGCTTGGTCCCACACTGGAATATGTGGAGCAACCATGTACTACCGTCAATGAATTACGTGACCTGAAAGAAACATTAACCGTGCCAGTGAAAATCGCTGGAGATGAAATATTTCGTAAAGCACCTGATCCATTTTCAGTAATGGTTTCCGAGGCGCTCGACGTTATGATTCTCAAAGTTGCACCACTTGGTGGAATTCGCCGCTCACTTAATCTTGCTCGCCATCATGGTTTACCCACTGTGGTCTCAAGCGCACTTGAATCCGCTATTGGCCTTAGTTATGAATTGAAACTGGCCGCTGCACTGCCTGAGCTTCATCATGCCTGCGGACTTGGAACTGGATCATTACTTCAATTCGATGTCGCTGACATTTCAATAGTTAACGGCAGCATCACGGTGGAGTCACTTATTCCTGATCCGAATGCGCTCGAAACTCTCAAAGCTAGTGACGAACGTTTTTCCTGGTGGCAGGATCGGATAAGAAATACGTGGCACTGTGGCGCACCAGAGTGGCTCGAAAAGGAGAGTGGGAACTGGAAATGAATTCAGTCAAACTTGCTCGCCACACAATTCGCCAACTCATCGAATTAGGAATTAGCGATTTCGTACTTTCACCAGGCTCGCGGAATGCACCGTTATCGACTGCGCTTTATGAAGCAGAAGAACGTGGTCTTATAGACCTCCATGTGCGAATTGATGAACGTTCGGCCGCTTTTTTTGCTCTAGGAATTGCGAAAGCAACGCAACGCTACGTCCCAGTAATTTGTACGAGTGGCACAGCGCTCGCTAATTATTTTCCTGCGGTACTTGAAGCACATCACTCAAATCTCAAATTGCTGATTTTGTCAGCAGATCGACCTGCACGATTGCGCAATACCGGAGCGAATCAAACAACAAATCAAAAAGATATTTTCTTTGATTTTGTTCGACACAGCATCGATAGCGCTTCACCTCTTGACATAAAGAAATTCTTCAATGAATCTGGACCACTTCATATTAACGTGCAATTTGATGAACCACTTCTTGATACAGAAACACATGATTGGTTATCTGGCCTTCACATTTCAGAACCCATTCAAGTAAAACCGCACCCGCAAGAATTAACGTTACTCACTGACCGTAACGTCCTTATTGTTGGACATGATCGGGCTGGTTTTTCCGTGGCGGAAATAGTTGACTTTGCATCAGCGATAAATGCGCCACTGATCGCCGAGGATCCGCTTTCATTTCGCAGCGCCATTGCGCACGCACCGATAATTCTTGCTTCACCACATGTGCGAGAAAAGTTGCAACCAGAAACAGTCATTGTTTTCGGAAGAACTACGCTCTCACGGGCGCTAAATTCCTATATAGCTATGGCACAACACCAGATTGTTATTGATCCGAGACTTGAATCGATCGATACCGAGCGAAATGCTGATGAGAAATTCCTCTCGATTCCACAATTAATTCCAGAATCAAAAGGAAATTTGACGAGATTCGAAGCTTGGCATAGCGAGTGGCAACGTTATGAAGCTTTAGCAGCAAAGTCACTCAGCGAATTACCGGAGTGGTGCGAGGCACATGTAGCGCAGTCTCTCGCCGAAGAACTTCACAATGACTCCGCATTATTTATCGCCTCATCTCGGCCAATACGCGATATCGAAAGCTTTGCAACTCCACGAGATGGAATTACAACCTATGCCAATCGAGGCTTAGCCGGTATTGATGGAAACATTTCAACAGCCATGGGTATTGCAACACAACATGAAAAAACTTTTGCCGTCATAGGGGACTTAGCGTTTCTTCATGATATTTCAGCATTAGCAAATCCCGAGGCTGTGAATCTCTGTATCGTAGTTATTGATAACAATGGTGGTGGGATTTTTTCGACATTGCCTCAACGTGGCGTCCCTGGTTTTGAAAAAATATTTGGCACCCCACATCATTTAGATATAGCGAAAATTGCTTCGAGTTTTGGCGTTGCAAGCACCGTCATAAAATCCCTTTCGGATTTGCGACACGAAATTGCGCACTATTCTTCTGGAATCCGCGTCATTGTCGCCTCGATGCCAGGCAGGGAAATTAATGCTGACAATCTCGCTGCTGTCAATAAAAAATATATGGAGTTAGTGGTTCTCTAAAGCGGTACGCATTGGTAAGAGTTTTGCTTGGCTTTCGGCATATTCACTTTGTGGATCTGACTCACTCACAATTCCGCAACCAGCAAATAAACGCATACTGGTATGTGTTTTATCGATCTGCCCACAGCGAAGCGCAATCCCTAATTCACCATCGCCACGCGCATCGATCCACCCAATAGGTCCGGCATAACGACCACGAGAAATTCCTTCGATGTTCGTGATGAGTTGGCGCGCTTGTGGCGTGGGTGTTCCGCAAACCGCCGCTGAAGGATGGAGTCGTTTTACTAATTCAAAAATATCAGCCTCATGTGCCGAATCATTGAGGACTCCCGTGACGTCTGTTGCAAGATGCATAACGTTAGCTAAGTGAAGAACGAACGGTGATTCGGGAATGTTAGTTGACGAACACAGTGGTGCAAGCGCATCACCTACTGATCGAACTGCGTATTCATGTTCTTCTAAATCTTTCGATGATCGCGCAAGTGAAGCTGCCAGCGCTAAATCTTTTTCATCATCACCAGTTTTCCTAATAGTTCCAGCAAGGATGCGCGAGGTGACGAGCGATTTAGAAAGTCTGACAAGTAGTTCTGGAGTTGCGCCGATAAGTCCAGCAAGTGAAAAAATCCACGTGGTGGGATAGTCAGAAGCGAGATTTCGCATGATCCGTCGACTATCGATGGGGCTGTCGGTTGCACAATCAATAAAGCGCGCAAGGACAACTTTTTCAACATCATTATTTTTAATAGCAGCGATAGCGCGTGAAACTCGCAATCGCCATTCATCACCATTACTTCCGCTCCAGCGCAGATGGAGTGGTTGAGCTTTATTCGGTAGTGGCGACACATCGGGCTGGTGTTGACCCAGCCATGTAATCCATGATTTGCCGCTCTTCTGACCAATAACAATCTCCGGAATGATGAGAACAGATTCCTCGGCATCGGAGAAAGAAAAGGATGCAAAGAGAACAGGGCCCGTTCCGCTACCGTGCACATTGTTATGAATCTCTAATTGTTGAAGCTCATTTCGCCACCACGTTCGAGCTTTTTCAAAACGATCTGAGCCACTTACTGTGTGGCGTTTATATTCGCCAAACCCAATCAACCCCTCGTTATTTCGAACCCAGGAGGTAACTGGCAGGTTGTGAATATCGATATCGAGAAGTGGCGGATGTTCGCCAAGTATCTCGGTCGTTATTCGCATAAAAATTCCTCGGTCAATTCCTTAGATTTGTGACATCAGCGTACTACCGCAAAGATAGGAGAGTGAACTCAGAAAATAGCCGAGCGGATCTCAATAAGAATCCTGAAGACGTTGCGGCCATGTTTGACGCAGTAGCTCGCCGCTATGACATCGCTAACGATATTTTGAGTCTCGGTCAAACAAAGCGTTGGCGTAAACGCGTGACAAAAATGATTAATCCAAAATCTGGTATGAGAATTCTTGATCTTGCAGCTGGAACTGGATCATCGAGTGAGCCACTAGCAAAAAAAGGTGCTGCAGTTACCGCGTTAGATTTTTCTGAAGGAATGTTGGAAGCCGGAAGAAAACGACGCCCGTACGTAGATTTTGTCCATGGTGATGCCTTAGCGCTCCCTTTCTCAAATAATTATTTTGACGCCACCACAATTTCGTTTGGCCTACGTAATACCCATGATTATAAAAAAGCTCTCGTGGAAGCGCTGAGAGTGACGAAACCTGGCGGAAAAATTTTCGTGGTGGAATTTTCACAACCCGTTTTTCCACCATTTCGATTCATTTATATGAATTACTTGATGAAAGCGCTACCGGCAATCGCGCGAAAAACTACGTCTCATCCTGAGGCTTATGTCTATCTTGCAGAGTCAATACGAGCATGGCCAGATCAGGAGGCTTTGGCGGCAGATATGACGATCTCGGGTTGGCACGATGTCCACTATGTGAATATGACGGGCGGAGTTGTCGCAGTTCACATAGGGGTCAAAGCCCGTTAATTTTCCTCTTTATTGCGCCTCGCCTAAGATTCAAGCGTGTCGGCATATGTACCAATCCTTGTCATTGGCGCTATCGGTTTTGGATTCGCAGCATTTTCGGTGGTAGCCGCAGCGCTGACCGGTCCAAAGCGTTATAACCGAGCGAAACTGTCAGCGTACGAATGTGGCATTGAACCAAGTCCACAAGCAGTTGGTGGTGGACGTTTTCCCGTGAAATATTTCTTAACAGCAATGCTCTTTATTATTTTCGATATTGAAATAGTTTTCTTGTATCCATGGGCTGTGACATTTGATCAACTAGGTCTCTTTGGTCTTGTCGAAATGTTACTTTTCATGGGAACAGTATTTGTTGCGTACGCCTACGTCTGGCGTCGCGGCGGACTCGAGTGGGATTAATGGGTCTCGAAGAAAAATTACCGAGCGGGTTTCTTCTCACAACTGTTGAAAAGCTTGCTGGTTACATTCGCAAGAATTCGCTCTGGCCAGCGACGTTTGGACTTGCCTGTTGTGCAATTGAAATGATGGCAGTAACAACAGCTCGCCATGATCTCTCGCGTTTTGGTATGGAAGTATTTCGCGGATCACCACGTCAAGCAGATTTAATGATTGTTGCAGGTCGCGTGTCTAACAAAATGGCACCAGTTCTACGCCAAGTGTATGACCAGATGTCAGAACCTAAATGGGTCTTAGCAATGGGTGCTTGTGCATCTTCGGGTGGAATGTTTAACAATTACGCGATTGTGCAAGGCGTTGATCACATTGTTCCGGTTGATATTTATCTACCTGGATGCCCGCCTCGACCTGAAATGTTGATGGATGCCATTATTAAATTGCACGAATCAATTAAAAATTCAAAATTAGGTGTCAATCGAGAAGCTGTTATTCGCGAAGTTGAAGCCGCTGCGCTCTCTGCCAAACCAACCCATCAATTGCCAGTATTTGGAGCGCAGTAATGGAAAACAGAGGCGCTTTTGGCGTGAAGGGGACAGGGGATACGTCAGGGTACGGCGGATTGGTTCGCACTACGGTGAAACCTGGTTCATCCGAACGCCCTTTCGGTTCCTATTTCGATGATGTTGCAGATGATTTGGAGCGAGCATTTCCAAGTTTTCATGAAGCAATCGAACGGATCGTTGTCGATCGAGGTGAATTAACTTTATTTGTTAAGAAAGAACATATTTTTTCAATTGCGAAAGCACTGCGCGATACTGAAACGTTGCGGTTTGAAATGTGCCTTTCCGTGAGCGGGGTTCATTACCCAGAAGAAAAAGATCGTGAACTTCATGTTGTGTACCACTTACTGTCAATGACGTATAACCGAAGAATTCGAGTTGAAGTTGCGCTACCGGATTCGAATCCGCACATTCAATCGCTAGTTGAAGTGTGGGGCGGAACCAATTGGCATGAGCGCGAAACATGGGACATGTTTGGAATTATTTTTGATGGCCACCCAGCGTTGACTCGAATATTGATGCCCGACGATTGGCAGGGTCACCCACAACGAAAAGATTACCCACTCGGAGGTATTCCAGTTGAGTACCACGGTGCGACAACTCCACCACCAGAGAATCGGAGGAGTTATCGATGAGTTTTGATCCCTACGCGTCAACTCGTGAAACAACAGAGGGAACTGTTTATTCTGTCACCGGTGGTGATTGGGATTCGCTCGTTACTGAAATTGGAAAAACAAAAGAAGAGCGTGTGGTCGTCAATATGGGGCCACAACATCCGTCAACCCACGGTGTACTTCGTTTGATATTGGAGCTTGAAGGCGAGACAGTAACTGAGGCTCGTGCTGGAATCGGTTTCCTCCATACAGGTATTGAGAAAAACTGCGAGTATCGCACGTGGACACAAGGTGTCACTTTCGTAACTCGGATGGATTACTTATCGCCTATTTTTAATGAGACTGCATATTGTCTCGCCGTTGAAAAACTATTGGGAATCACCGAAGACATCCCCGAACGTGCTTCGGTTATCCGAGTGATGATGATGGAACTCAATCGAATTTCTTCGCATATGGTTGCGTTAGGAACGGGTGCGTTAGAACTCGGTGCATTAACGCCAGTGTTTTTCGCTTTCCGCGACCGGGAACGCGTACTTGATATTTTTGAATCGGCTTCAGGACTGCGAATGAATATGGCCTACATTCGACCTGGCGGAGTTCAACAAGATTTGCCAGCTGGTTCGGTCGAACGCATCCGAGAAGATGTTAAAGAAATGCGCACCTCATTTAAAGATAATGCAAAATTATTGGTGGGAAATAGCATCTGGATGAAACGAATGAAAGATGTTGGATATTTGGATCTTGCTGGCTGTACAACATTAGGAATAACCGGACCAATCCTTCGTGCGACCGGCATGCCGTGGGACCTTCGAAAAAATCAACCGTATTGTGGCTATGAGAATTATGAATTCGATGTTGTCACAAATGATTCAGCAGATTCATATGGTCGATTCTTAGTGAGAGTTGGTGAACTCGAGCAATCATTACGAATTATTGAACAATGCTGCGACAAACTTGATGCGCTCGATGGTGCGCCGGTAATGGTTGCAGATAAAAAAATTGCCTGGCCAGCACAACTTGCGTTAGGTGCAGATGGTCTAGGAAATTCACTGAGCCACATCCGTGAAATTATGGGCACCTCAATGGAAGCTCTTATTCATCACTTCAAGCTTGTTACCGAAGGATTCCGTGTTCCGGCTGGTCAGGCGTATTCACCAGTCGAATCGCCACGTGGTGAATTGGGTGCGCATATCGTCTCGGATGGTGGAACACATCCTTATCGAGTTCATTTCCGCGATCCATCTTTTAATAATCTTCAATCAACAGCAGCAATGTGTGAAGGTGGTCAAGTCGCTGACGTCATCGCCTCGGTTGCTTCAATTGATCCTGTGATGGGAGGTGTTGATCGATAATGCCATTTACCACCGATGATTCTTCTCTGATTGATTCCATAATCGCTCGGTATCCACGATCTCGTTCGGCGATCATGCCATTACTTCATCTTGCGCAAGCACGCGATGGTTATGTCACCAACGAATCCATTAACACCATCGCAGCGAAACTCAAATTAGAACCAGCTGAAGTCACAGCGGTATCGACGTTTTATACGCAATATAAATCTGCGCCAGTGGGCGAATATCACGTTGGCGTATGTATCAATACGCTCTGTGCAGTGATGGGCGGCGACGCAATTTATGACGCTGTTTCCGAACATCTTGGGATTGGCAATAATGAAACAACTCCGGACGGAAAAGTTTCCTTGGAGCGGATCGAATGTAACGCTGCATGTGATTATGCGCCGGTTGTCATGGCGAACTGGGAGTTTTATGACAATCAAACGCCAAGTTCAGCTAAAGAATTAGTTGACAGCATGCGTAATGGAAATCCCATCCCACCTACGCGTGGTCCAAAGAAACTTCCAACATGGAAAGAGAATTCAGCTGTACTTGCAGGAATTAATGATGGACGTGCGAGCGAAGGTGTCAATGCAGGACCGGCGACGTTGCTGGGAATTGATGCGAAGAAAGCAGGTAAGTAATGTCGAAAATTACCCCTGTTCTCTCTGCGTCGTGGGATCAACCAGATTCCTTTACCTTGGTTGGTTATCAACGTAATGGTGGATACCAAGCATTAACTAAAGCGCTCAGCATGCAACCTGATGAGGTTATAAATATTGTCAAAGAATCGGGATTACGCGGTCGCGGTGGCGCAGGCTTTCCTACCGGAACGAAGTGGTCATTTATCCCGCAAGGTGACAATAAAGAACATTACTTTGTAGTCAACGCTGATGAGTCTGAGCCTGGAACATGCAAGGACATGCCGTTGTTATTGGCAAATCCCCACTCGTTAATTGAAGGAATCATCATCGGTTCATATGCAATTAGAGCAAACCATGCATTTATTTATCTCCGTGGTGAAGTTGTGCATGTGTATCGACGAGTCTTACAAGCAATAGAAGATGCGTACGCAGCGGGGTATCTTGGAAAAAATATTCTTGGAAAAGGTTTCGATTTAGAACTGACACTTCATGCTGGAGCCGGTGCTTATATATGTGGTGAAGAGACCGCGCTTCTCGATTCACTCGAAGGATTCCGAGGACAACCGCGATTACGTCCGCCATTCCCGGCAATTGCTGGTTTGTATGCGCGACCAACAGTGGTCAATAACGTGGAATCAGTAGCAAGCGTTCCGGCGATCATTTCACACGGCGTGGAGTGGTTTTCATCTATGGGCACCGAAAAATCAAAGGGATTTACGTTGTATTCGCTCTCCGGCCATGTCAATAAACCTGGTCAAGTAGAAGCGCCATTGGGAATCACATTGCGAGAATTACTCGAACTTGCCGGTGGCATTAGAGCGGGCCATCGATTGAAGTTTTGGACTCCAGGTGGCTCATCGACGCCAATGTTTACCGATGCACATCTTGATATTCCACTGGATTATGAAGGAGTCGGAGCCGCTGGCTCAATGCTTGGCACAAAAGCGCTACAAATTTTCGATGAAACAACGTGCGTAGTGCGAGCAACATTGCGGTGGACCGAATTTTATAAACACGAATCATGTGGAAAATGCACACCGTGTCGCGAAGGCACCTGGTGGCTAGTGCAAATTCTTAAAGATTTAGAGCATGGCAAAGGAACGCCAGCAGATTTAGATAAGTTGCTGGATCTCTGTGAAAATATCGCAGGTCGTTCTTTCTGCGCACTCGCAGATGGTGCAGCCTCACCTATTATTTCTTCGATTAAATATTTCCGAGATGAATATATTCACCATCTTGAAAATAAAGGATGTCCATTCAATCCGGTTGATTCAACGCTTTTTGCGACGGCAGGCGGTGCTCGATGACAACGGATACCAATGTGTCGGTAGAAATGATCACGGTAACAATTGATGGTTTTGATGTGAGTGTTCCGAAAGGAACGTTGGTTATTCGAGCTGCAGAAAAATTAGGAATACAAATTCCTCGCTTCTGTGACCACCCACTCCTCGATCCAGTCGGTGCATGTCGCCAGTGTCTCGTTGACATCGAAATTAATGGCCGAAAATTTCCTAAACCACAAGCATCATGCACGATTCCTGTTGAGCCAGGCATGATTGTGAATACGCAATTAACTTCTGCGGTTGCAGACAAAGCACAAAAAGGAATCATGGAGTTCCTATTAATTAACCACCCACTCGATTGTCCGGTCTGTGACAAGGGTGGCGAATGCCCACTGCAGAATCAAGCGATGAGCAATGGTCGACCAGAATCACGGTTTGCAGGTTATAAGCGAACCTTTGAAAAACCCATCAACATTTCAGCGCAAGTACTTTTAGATCGAGAGCGATGTGTTCTCTGTGCGCGTTGCACACGGTTCTCAGATCAAATTGCTGGTGATCCATTTATTACATTGAATGAACGTGGCGCACTTCAACAAGTGGGAATTTATGAAGAGAAGCCATTTGATTCTTATTTCTCGGGAAACACTGTTCAGATTTGTCCAGTCGGCGCATTAACAGGCGCTACCTACCGTTTCCGTGCTCGTCCGTTCGATCTCGTATCAACACCTTCGGCATGTGAACATTGTGCGTCCGGATGCGATATGCGCACCGATGTTCGACGTGGAAAAACGCTCCGTCGCTTAGCTGGCGATGATTCGCAAGTTAATCACGAATGGAATTGTGACAAAGGTCGATGGGCATTCAAATATATTTCTCAAGCTGATCGAATTACGACGCCATTAGTGCGCGATGCACAGGGAATTTTACGAGAAGCGTCATGGCCAGAAGCGCTCTCCGTCGCAGCTGCAGGTTTGAGTGTTAATCGCGCAGCAGTACTTGTTGGCGGCAGAGCAACCACCGAGGATGCATATGGTTATGCCAAGTTTGCTCGCGTCGCATTGAAAACGAACGACATTGATTTTCGGGCACGACCACATTCGGAAGAAGAGCGTTCATTTTTAAGCTCACGCGTTGTCGGAAGTAGCGTTACGTACTCTGATATCGATCGAGCAGATCACGTTGTACTACTTGGTTTTGAACCCGAGGAAGAATCTCCGATCGTATTTCTGCGAATCTACAAACAAGTTCGTAAGCGTTCAATGAAAGTTACTGCGGTTGCTCCCTTTACCTCGCGTGGTAACGAGAAGCTCAAGGTAAATCTCATCAGAACTAAGGCGGGCAACGAAGCAAACGAAATCATAAATATTCAGGGTTTAACTGAAAAATCTCTCGTTCTCGTTGGTGAACGACTTTGCGAATCACAAGGTGCGCTCTCTGCCGCAATAAAAATTGCGGAGTCTGCTGGTGCACAATTGGCTTGGATTCCACGTCGAGCTGGTGAACGGGGAGCGTTGGATGCTGGGGCGATCGGAACGTTATTACCTGGTGGTCGACCGGTTACAGATTCTGCTGCGCGGGTAGATATTCAAAGTGCTTGGGGCGTCAAGTCACTTCCCACATCCGTCGGTCACTCAACAGAGGAAATTCTCGAAGGGCTACACCGTGGTGATATTGACGCACTACTTATTGGTGGCGTTGATCCACGCGATATCTCTCGAACTGCCGCTGACGGATTGGCTAAAGCTTTTGTTGTGTCATTAGAAATTCGTCAGTCACAGATAACCGAGTTAGCTAACGTTGTTCTTCCGGTTGCGGCAGTCGCTGAAAAGAGTGGCAGTTATTTAAACTGGGAAGGTCGTGCTCGCTCATTTGATACTGCGATTGATACGCCAAATTTGCGCAGCGATGTACGCATACTTTCGATGCTTGCAGATGAAATGGGTATCCCAATTAATCTACCTACGGTCGAAGCGGCAGCGCAGGAGTTACATTCACTTGGCGCATGGGATGGTGCACGTTCAGTTTTTGCACCTGTTAATGCTGGATCTGTTAACGGTGAAATGATTCTTAGTTCATGGCGACTCTTACTTGATGCGGGCTCACTCCAAGATGGTGAAGTTAACTTGGCAAAGACTGCCCATCCAGCGCGGGCAATTCTTTCTAGAGAAAAAGCCGCTTCATTAGGTGTTGAACCTGGAGATCACGTCACGGTATCAACGTCCACTGGTTCTATTACTTTGCCAGTCGAAATTCGAGATTGCGATCCCAACACAGTATGGATTCCACGAAATTCTCATACCTCTCGTGCGATCGCAAAACTTGGCGCCGCAAGCAATATTCCCGTAACGGTGGTGAAGGCATGAAAAATGATTTAACAAATGCCCAACTCATCGCCAACGATCCAGGTGGAATTATTCTTCTTAAAGGTGTGCTTATTTTTGCAGCCTGCGTAGTCCTCACCATTCTTGCCATTTGGGGCGAACGTCGAATCGTCGCATTTATGCAAGTTCGTAAGGGGCCAAATCGTGTGGGACCTTTTGGAATTCTGCAAGGTCTTGTTGATGGTGTGAAAATTGCTTTAAAGGAAGACTTAATCCCGGCAGCAGCAGATCGGGTTGTCTTCATCATTGCACCCATTATCAGCGCAACAACATGTTTCATGGCATTTGCAGTTTTTCCGATGTCAGGAAAAGTCAATCTCTTTGGACACGAAACTGCGATGCAACTTACCGATCTTCCAGTTGGTGTTCTCTATGTTCTTTCTATTGCATCTGTAGGTGTGTATGGAATTGTGCTAGCGGGATGGTCATCCGGATCTACGTATCCGCTTCTTGGCGGGTTACGGTCTAGTGCACAAGTAATTTCTTATGAAGTCGCGATGGGTCTTTCTCTTGTTGCAGTGTTTATTTATTCCGGCTCGATGTCAACTTCAGCAATTGTGCAAGCGCAAGACACGTGGTGGAACGCCGTTGTTCTCTTTCCATCATTTGTTATTTACCTCATTTCAATGGTGGGTGAAACCAATCGCGCACCATTTGATTTGGCTGAAGCCGAAGGTGAACTTGTCGGTGGATTTCATACCGAGTACTCATCATTGAAATTTGCGCTCTTTTTCTTGGCCGAATACATCAATATTTTGGGCGTTTCATCGCTTGCCACCACGCTCTTCCTTGGCGGATATCGAGCGCTACCAGGTCTTGGCTTCACCGAAAGTTGGCTTGGTGGTTGGATGACACTGATCTGGTTCCTTCTTAAAGTTCTTGCGCTCTTTTTCATCTTTGTCTGGCTTCGCGGAACTCTGCCACGTATGCGATATGACCAATTTATGAAATTGGGATGGAAAGTTCTTATTCCAGTTTCGCTAGCCTGGATTATGGTGGTGTCGACGCTACGCGTGATGTCACAACAAGGTACCTCTCGCATCATTATTTATGCATTTACGATGGGCATCGTTGTGATGGTGCTTATCGCATCTTCACTCTATGACCGCTCGAAAAAACGTGCTGAAGAAGAACTCCATAATCTCGGAGATGTCCCCGCGCCAACATTCCCAGTTCCTGCATTGCCAGGTTCTAGTGCATCTGATGTGCGAGGTGAGATCAATGGCTAATCAAGAAAGTTCCTTTTTCAAACAGCTACAAGGTTTTTGGGTAACGTTTCGAACGATGTTCCAAAAAGACATCACCATTCAATATCCAGAAGAACCAGCCAAAATCGAACCGCGTTTTCATGGGCGCCATCAATTAAACCGCCATCCTGATGGCTTAGAGAAATGTATTGGTTGCGAACTCTGTGCGTGGGCATGCCCTGCAGATGCTATTTATGTAGAAGGTGCAAATAACACGGACGCTGAACGTTATTCGCCCGGTGAACGATACGGAAAGGTGTATCAAATAAATTATTTGCGGTGCATTTTTTGTGGTCTCTGTATTGAAGCATGTCCAACTCGCGCACTCACGATGACAAACGAATTTGAACTTGCTGATAACGATCGAGGAAAGCTTATTTTCCAAAAAGAAGATCTCCTCGCGCCACTACGACAAGGAATGCTTCAACCGCCACATCCCATGGCACCCGGGGCAGATGATGGGTCGTACTATCGCGGCGAAGTGAAGGGAGCGAATTAGTGGAGAGCGCGCTTTTCGCTGTCCTTGCGCCATTGGCTGTGGTGTCTGCGCTCGCCATGCTCTTTGTAAAAAAAGCTGTTCACTCTGCGCTACTTCTAGCCTGGGTCATGATTTCGCTTGCTATTTTCTATATCTCACTTGGAGCACCATTCTTAGGAATTGTGCAAGTAGTGGTTTATACCGGCGCAGTAATGATGCTCTTCCTCTTTATTTTGATGTTAGTCGGCGTCGAGTCATCTGATTCTTTAAAAGAGAATATTTCTGGGCTTCGTACATCCGCAATTTTGGCAGCGTTAGGCATTGGCACACTTTTTACTCTGCTCATCGGCAAGGCAACATTGGGGAATCCGCCAGCCGGAATGGAGAACGCCAATATCAATGGCAATGTTGAAGGTATTGCCGAAATTCTTTTCACTCAATACGTCTGGGCATTTGAAGTTGTTTCTGCACTTCTCATTACTGCTGCTCTCGGTGCAATGGTTTTAGCGCATTCACACAAGAGCGCAGGAGCCCAAATGTCTCAACGAGCGCTTGCAACGTTACGTTTTCGTGGATCATCATTGGCAACAACTGCGGGGCTTCCCAATACTGGCGTATTTGCTCGACACAACGCGGTTGACGTTCCGGCGTTACTCCCCGATGGCACACCTGCTCCACTTTCTATCTCAGGCGTTTTGCAAGCACGTGGCGATATTCAAGATGATCGCCAATATGCGCTCGGCACATTTCCACAAATTGAACCAACCGATAAAAAGAATGGAGATGATGAGTGATGAATCCCATTAACTACATTTATCTCGCCGCACTTCTTTTTACGATAGGTGCAATAGGTGTTGTGATTCGTCGAAATGCCATTGTGGTTTTTATGTGCATTGAATTAATGCTCAATGCTGCGAATTTAGCGTTCGTAGCATTTGCCAATGTTCATGGGAATTTAGATGGTCAAGTTGTTGCTTTCTTTACGATGGTTGTCGCCGCTTGTGAGGTTGTTGTTGGGCTCGCAATTATTGTGACAATTTACCGATCTCGCCGATCTGCATCCGTTGACGATGCAAGTTTGTTGAAACGCTAATGACATCATCTCTCTTGGTTTATCTCATTGCGATACCACTCGCTTCCGCAGGTCTTTTGCTAATGCTGGGACGTAAAGCAGATAAGTGGGGCCATATTCTGGGCACCGTGGCTTCTGCAACCTCATTTTTCATTGGTTGTTCTCTCTTCTTTTCGATGGTGAGCCGTCCAGCGGAGGAGCGAGCTGTAACTCAGAAAGTTTTCGAATGGATTCATGTTGGTGCTTTCCAGGTTGATGCAGGACTTTTGCTCGATCAACTTTCCATGAGTTTTGTACTCTTAATTACTGGTGTTGGAACATTGATTCATATCTATTCCATTGCGTATATGTCACACGATCACGATCGCCGTCGATTCTTTGCCTTTCTCAACCTTTTTATCGCAGCGATGTTACTTCTCGTCTTAGGCGATTCTTACCTCAATCTTTATGTTGGTTGGGAAGGTGTAGGACTTGCTTCGTACTTACTAATCGGTTTCTGGAATCAGAAACCTGAGTACGCAACTGCTGCGAAAAAGGCCTTCGTCGCAAACCGTGTTGGCGATGTTGGGCTATCACTAGCCATCATGATCGCGTTTACAACAATGGGAACAGTGTCGTTTGCTGGCGTGAAAGAACATGCTCCACATATTTCTACCGCTGCACTCACTGCCATGGGCGCTATGTTGTTACTCGCTGCAACTGGAAAATCTGCGCAATTCCCATTGCAATCGTGGTTAGGCGATGCAATGGCTGGTCCAACTCCAGTTTCGGCTCTCATTCACGCCGCCACCATGGTGACTGCCGGTGTCTATCTCATTACTCGATCAAATTTTGTCTTTGATAATGCACCCACTGCTCAACTCCTTGTCGTTATTGTCGGTGCAATAACCTTGTTATTCGGTGCACTTATCGGAACCGCTAAAGATGATATTAAGAAAGCACTTGCGGCTTCAACAATGTCTCAGATTGGTTACATGATTCTTGCTTCTGGTCTAGGTCCAGTTGGTTATGCATTCGCGATTATGCATCTTCTTACCCATGGCTTCTTCAAGGCTGGCATGTTCCTTGGCGCTGGTTCAGTGATGCATGGAATGAACGATGAAGTAAACATGCGTCGTTATGGTGGACTTGGAAAATTTATGCCAATTACTGCGATAACTTTTGGTTTAGGTTATTTAGCGATTATCGGAGTACCACCATTCGCCGGGTTTTATTCAAAAGATAAAATTATTGAAACTGCATTTAATGCCGGTGGCACTCGTGGTTGGGTGATTGGTATCGCTGCGCTTCTAGGTGCGCTCATCACATCGTTCTATATGACTCGCGTCATCATGATGACTTTTGTAGGCGCCAAACGATGGAGTGAACACGCACATCCTCATGAATCACCATTCTTAATGTGGGGACCGATGGCGATCCTTGCAGTGGGCTCCGTAACCTCTGGATTCTTATTGTCATCAGGTAATCGATTTGTCACCTGGCTCGAACCTGTAGTGAATTCTGGCCACCACGAACATGAAGAGTTATTACAGCCAGTTGTTGTAACGTCGCTCGCCTTAGCAGCTGTCGTTATTGGCGTCAGCATTGCCGTTATGAAATATCGAGCAGTCCCAGCTATCGCACCAACGAACGTTTCTATCTTTACCAAGATCGCACGTCGCGACTTACTTCAAGATGATGTTAATGAAGCGCTGTTAATGCGCCCTGGTCAACGTTTCACACAACTCCTGGTTCGATTTGATTATGGCGCAATTGATGGCTTGGTCCGCTCAATCGGTCGCAATGTAACCGGTGCTGCTCGTGAATTGCGATTAACTCAAACGGGATATGTTCGAAGTTATGCATTCTGGATAGTTCTCGGTGCGCTTGCCCTTCTCTTCTCGATATTTGTGGTGACCCTCTTATGACAAATATGACTCTCACCATTATCGGTGCGCTACCACTTCTCGGTGCCCTTCTCATCGGAACTATTAAGAAAGATCAGATAAACACGATCAAACAAATGGCGCTACTAACTTCACTTGTTACTGCGCTGGCATTTGGTATCACTGCAACTCGATTTGATGTTGGCAGAAATGGATTCCAATTCGCAGAATCTCGGGCTTGGTTACCTTCATTTGGGATTAATTACGCCCTTGGCCTAGATGGAATCTCACTCATGCTGATTTTGATGTCGGTGGTGTTAGTTCCGATCGTCATTGTCGCTGGATGGCATGAATCTGAGGGCGGGCGCTGGAGCGTCAAAACGTTCTATGTCCTTCTTTTAGTGCTCGAAACAATGATGATTGGCGTCTTTGCAGCAACCGATGTATTTCTCTTCTATGTTTTCTTTGAAGCAATGCTCATTCCAGTCTATTTCCTTATTGGTGGATATGGCGTAGGTGAGCGAGCACAGGCAGCGATGAAATTCTTGCTGTATTCATTATTCGGTGGACTTTTGATGCTTGCTTCCATCATTGGTCTTTATGTCATCGCGGGAAATCAAATAGGAAGAACATTCGATATCAGCAAACTTGCTACGTTGCAGATTGATTCGCTTACGCAAAATCTACTTTTCCTCGGATTCTTTATCGCCTTCGCCATTAAAGCCCCGCTCTGGCCACTCCACACCTGGCTTCCCGATGCTGCGAAATCAGCTACACCGGGAACATCTGTGTTACTTCTTGGCGTTCTCGATAAGGTCGGTACGTTCGGAATGATTCGATATTGCATCACACTTTTTCCCGATGCTGCGCGAACATTTACCCCGGCCATCATCACTCTCTCAGTAATTTCAATTCTCTATGGCGCATTCCTTGCGATTGGTCAGAAAGACATTAAAGGCCTCATTGCATTCACGTCGATTTCACACTTTGGATTTATTACCCTAGGTATTTTCGCCATGACAACCCAAGGAAATTCCGGCGCAACGCTTTACATGTTTAATCATGGTTTCTCGACTGCGGCGCTTTTTATTCTTGCTGGCTACATGATGCGACGACGCAATTCCTCAACGATTGCAGATTTCGGTGGCCTTCAACGAGTTACCCCACTTCTTGCCTGGACATTTTTTATCGCTGGACTTTCGTCGTTAGCGCTACCCGGACTGTCCTCGTTTGTTTCGGAATTTCTCGTTCTCGTTGGTACTTATACTCGATATCCAGTCGCAGCAATTGTAGGAACATTGGGAATTATTTTGGCGGCGCTTTACATTCTTATTCCCGTTCAGAAAGCGCTTCATGGTCCAACAACGCCTGGTAATGAATATTTGCCAGATCTCACGCGTCGCGAAAAATTTGCAATTGCGCCAATCCTTGCCGTCATTATTTTCTTAGGCTTTTACCCCCAACCAGCCCTCAATGTCATCAATCCAACGTCGGTAACAACAATTACCAATGCTGGAATGAGCGATCCTGCTCCGACTGGAGGAAAGTAAAGTAATGAGCGCGCCTGTACTGAACTATTCACTTCTCTCACCAATATTGATCATTCTTGGCGCTGCCGTAATTGGTGTCGTGATTGAAGCATTTATTCGAGATGCTTCACGCGCAGCGGTGCAAAAAACTATTTCTTTTGGCGCAATAATCCTGGCGCTTGTTCAGGTGTGGCGAATTCATAATCAATCATCGGCAGTAGCAGCTGTTAATTCAGTTGTGATTGATGGACCAGCGATAATTTTGCAAGCAACTATTTTGATTATCGCCTTCTTCGCTCTGTTCCTCATATCGGATGTTGATAATTTCACAGCGCAAGCATCAGCGGTTCCTGGGTCTGACGAAGAGCGATCTGCACTGCAAACAGGTCGTCAACAAACTGAAGTTTTCCCACTCACTCTCTTTGCGATCGCAGGCATGATGCTGTTTCCAGCAGCCAGTGATCTCATCACGCTCTTTGTTGCGTTGGAAGTTCTTTCCCTTCCGTTGTATTTGATGGCAGGTTTATCTCGCCGTCGCCGACTTTTCTCACAAGAAGCCGCGCTCAAATATTTTCTGCTCGGCGCATACTCATCTGCATTCTTCCTCTTTGGCGCAGCATTTTTGTATGGGTATTCCGGATCAATTACCTTTGCAGGAATTCGAAATTCACTTGCCGCATCACCACAAAATCAAGTCTTTTTACTTCTTGGCATGACTTTCCTTGCGATTGGCTTACTCTTTAAAGTTGGCGCTGCACCGTTCCACGCATGGACCCCCGATGTGTATCAAGGAGCGCCTACACCTGTTACAGCTTTTATGGCGGCAGCGACGAAAGTTGCAGCATTTGGCGCCATGCTCAGAATTTTCTATGTCGCATTAGGAAATGCCAATTGGAATTGGCGACCAATATTTACTGTGATCGCAATATTGACGATGATCGTGGGTTCAGTTATCGCAATTGCCCAACGAGACATCAAGCGAATGTTGGCTTATTCATCAATTGCACATGCCGGATTTCTTCTCACTGGCGTTATTGCTCTAAATAAACATGGTTTAGAAGCTTCGCTCTTTTATCTTGCCGCTTACGGTTTCACAACGTTGGGTGCATTTGGCGTTGTTACGCTCATTCGAGATTCCTCAGGTGAAATTGGCGATCTTAATCGTTGGTCAGGCTTAGGAAAACGTTCACCGAAAATTGCTGCACTTTTCTCATTCTTCTTATTGGCCTTTGCAGGGATTCCACTCACAAGTGGGTTTATCGGAAAGTTTGCAATATTTTCAGCAGCCTACGAATCAAACAATATTGCTGTGGTTGTTGCCGGTGTTTTGAGCTCTGCAGTTGCAGCATTCTTTTATGTGCGCGTCATTGTCGCTATGTATTTCACGGATGCTCATGACGACACAATCTCTGTCGTCATTCCATCACGCTATACATCTTTAACAATCTGGTTTGCCGGACTGGTCACGCTGGTTTTAGGAGTATTTCCAGCGCCCGTTCTGAGCCAGATTGAAAAACTCGCTATCTTTATTCACTGATGACAAACCCCATTCTCGATATCCCCAATATCGATCCAAAAATTCAACGAGAAATCCTCGATAACCTTGGCCAAGCTGAAGATTTATTGCGTTCACATATCATCGGAAAATATCCATTAGTTATTGAAACATCGCGCCATCTCGTTGAAGCGGGCGGAAAACGTTTTCGTCCATTGATTACCTTGATTTGCTCGTACCTCGGCACACCAAACAACAATGTTATTAAGGCGGCAGTTACCTGCGAACTGACACATCTGGCGACGCTCTATCACGATGATGTTATGGACGAAGCGCCGCTACGGCGCGGAGTGACGAGTGCAAATAGTCGATGGGGTAACACCGTCGCAATTTTGACTGGTGATTATCTCTTCGCAAAAGTGTCCGCTCTTTTAGCAGAATTAGGTCCTGAAGCAGTTCTCTTACAAGCGCTAACTTTTGAACGGTTAGTCATTGGACAGATACTTGAAACACAAGGGCCGAAAGATGGAGTAGATCCACTCGATCACTACCTCAATGTTGTGGCAGATAAAACTGGTTCGCTCATTGCCGCATCTGCTCGTTTCGGGGCCATGTTGTCTGGTGCCTCGGAAAAAGATAAAGAGATCGTGACGCAATTTGGAGAGAAAATAGGTATCGCATTTCAATTAGCAGATGACGTTATTGATATTTCAAGTTCGTCTAACGAATCTGGTAAAACTCCAGGCACTGACCTCAGAGAAGGCGTCCCAACACTAGTGACGCTCAAAGTGATGCAATCTAAAAATCCGCAGGATATTCCACTTCAACAAAAACTTGCTCATCCCATCACTGATGATCGAGAAGTTGAACGCACTCTCCATGAATTGCGAAACCATCAAGCACTTATCGATGCTCGCCAGTATCTCCACTCGTTAGCTGATGAGGCAAAGAATTTACTTGAAGATCTCTCTGATGGACCTACAAAAATTGCATTGGCAGGACTTTGTACTGCGCTGGTAGATAGAACCGCGTAATTACAGATCTTCAACAAGCGTTGTATTTCGCGACGCTTTAATGGCGTCAAAAGCAAGAAACGCAAGCGCGGTCCAGATAAAAATAAATCCAACGATTTTCGTCAAAGACATGTCTTCATGATTAACGTAAATACCAATGAAAAACATGATGGTGGGCGTTAAATATTGAAGCAGGCCAAGAACAGATAAAGGTAAACGTAACACTGCACCATTCCACATCAGTAGTGGCGCAATAGTCGCAAGTCCACCACCAATAAGTAATGCAGTCGAACCCCAATCATGACCAAAAGCTGCACTACCTCTTACTTCAAGTGCGGTAAGAAAAATAAAGTTGGGAACGAGTGCAAAGAGAGTCTCAACGGTAAGCGCCTCTAGCGCCCCAGCATTCAAAGTTTTCTTCAGCAATCCATACATTCCCCAGCTGATTGCGAGAACGAGTGCAATCCACGGCAGTGAGCCATAACCGATCGTAAGAACGATGACGCCACCGGTTGCTAGGCCCACAGATGCCCACTGCGCACGACGAAGCTTTTCTTTCAAAATGAGTACGCCGAAGCACACTGCAATCAAGGGATTGATGTAGTAACCAAGTGCTGCCTCAACAACTCGATTTACGGTTACCGACCAGATGTAGACGCACCAATTTGCAGTGAGAAATCCTGCTGCTGCAAGAAGAATAATTGCAGTACGAGGTTGCCTTATCAGTATGAGCGCTCGAGATAGTTGCTTTCGTGCCGCAAGCATCACAGAACACAATACAAGCGCCCAGACACCACGATGGGCGAGAATTTCAAAAGCGCTTGCTTTGCTTATAAGTTTCCAATAAAAAGGAAGCAAACCCCACGTTATATACGCGCTGAGACCAAGGAGAAATCCCGCTTTGCTTCGCGACATTCTCGAAGATTATCGGTAGTTGGTGAATTGAACAGCGAAATCAAGCGAGGCGTTCTTCACTATCGCAATTGCCTCTTGGAGATCGTCTTTACTCTTACTGCTTACTCGAAGTTCGTCGCCTTGTATTTGCGTCTTAATAGTTTTTGGCCCTGAATCTTTTAAGATTTTTGCCACTTTCTTGGCATTCTCTTGAGAAATACCTTCTTTTATCGCACAGAAAATTTTGTATTGCTTTCCACTCAACATAGGTTCTGCTGGATCAAGATGCTTGAGGGAAACCTGTCGCTTGACCACCTTTTCCTTAAGAACATCAAGCGCGGCCTTGGCTCGTTCTTCAGTTTCTGACTCAATGAGGATCTTGTCGCCCGACATCTCAATCTTGGTTCCTGTATTTTTAAAGTCATATCGAGCATCAATCTCTCGAGCCGCTTGATTTATCGCATTATCAAGCTCAGCTCGATTAACTTTAGAAACGATGTCGAAACTACTGTCAGCCACTATTGCCTCAAATCTGTAGGTGTCAGGCGCTCAGCGTACAATTCTAAGCGATGCGACTTGAAGCCCGAACAGCTCTTTACTGCCATGAATTTCTCCACAAAACATACGCACCTAATCGTTTCGATCTCACCTATCGCATCGACGTAGATCCAGTTGTCGATGAATTCAAGAACCTCGGTATCGCACATGAAGCAAAGACCAAAGAGGTTTTCCTCTCGCTTGGTTTGAGAATTAAAGATATTGATATTCGTCAGAGTGATCATGAGTGGCAGAAAGAAACAGCCGAAACTCTACTGTCAGATAAATTCGACATTATTTTTGGTGCCAATATTTCCGACATCACCGAGACGTATCTCGTACCTCATCTCAAGAACGCTCACCACGATGAGTCGCGTGTATCTCGACCAGACATTTTAGTTCGAATTGGGACGAACACATTAGGTAATCCATCCTGGGCACCTATTGATATAAAAAGTCATGGCTCATTCACATCAAATAAATCCAATACTATTTTTATAACGCCGATCAAAAATATTTCTACAGTAGGAGAAAATCCTCAAGAAGGACGCCACTCAGAAGAAGATCTCTACCAGCTTGCTCATTACACCTGTCATCTCCGATCCCTTGGAATAGCTACCGATGAATTATGGGTTGGAATTATTGGTCGAGATAACGCCACATGTGCATGGGCAAAACTTGATACCGTAATTTTCGGGCAAGGAAAGAATTCAACCTCGGCGCTCTCTGATTACCTCAAGGATTTTGCTCGAGCCGAGAAAATAGTTTCTGATTCACTCCTGCAAAACCGAGACGCAAACCATTATGTGGATTCACTAGCGATGATGCAACCAGGGAAATTTGGTTGCCAAACCTGTGAATACCGTGATGTATGTCGAGCAGAAATGAAATCGTTTGGCAATGGCGAAGGCCACGTGACACTTCTTGCCACAGTAACCCCAAAAGAAGCAGAAAAACATTTCTCACACATTTCTACCATCAAACAATTACTCAATGAAACTCAACTTGATGAATTCGGATTGAAATCGCAAATTCGAGCGAGAGTGTGGAACACCAAGATTCCTGAACTCATTAATCCAAACGAACCTTTGGATTTGCCTGAATTTGATATTGAAATTGATATCGATCTTGAAAACAGTCAAGCGCTTCTCATGGACGTATTCAGCGAAACCGGAGTGGGAAAAGACCTTTGCTACCTCTATGGATATGGAATTTGGGATAAAAGTAAAAGCCCACACTGGCGAGATGCAACATTTGATTCGTTCTCTAATTATTCAGATACAGATGATGGCGAGTACGAGGTATTGTCGAAAATGTGGATGCTCCTTAATGACGAAGTTGTCGCCGCTCACAAAGCAAATAAATCAATTGGGATTTTTCATTATTCATCGCATGAACGTACGTGGTGGAAGAAATACGCAGAACGGCATGCCGGAAAACCACACGTTCCAGATATCAATGACGTTATCGATTTTTGTGATAAATATTTAGTTGATTTGTATAAGTACACGCCAAAAATTTCATTTCCCACAATTAGCTATTCAATAAAAAATCTCGCGGGTCCAGCTAATTTTCAATGGTCTGTACAAGATCCAGGCGGAGGCATGTCATTAGTGAAATACAAATTGGCTATTAATCCTGAAACTGAAAAGTCTGTGAAAGAAGAAGTGATTGATTGGCTCTATCGCTACAACCTCGATGATGTGAGAGCGACCTTTGCGGTGAGGGAGTACATACGTTCGATCTTCGCTAAGTAATTCGCTTCGCCCCAGTCACCTAGGGTAATCTTCGCCAGCCGTTACGACAGCCAGGCTGGTTGCCCGAGTGGCCAATGGGAGCGGACTGTAAATCCGCCGGCTCTGCCTTCAGTAGTTCGAATCTACTACCAGCCACGTGAACATTGTTCGAGCAACAAAAAAAGATTGCACAGTAATTCTCGAATTAATTAAGGAACTCGCGCAATTTGAAAAGGCTGCCGAAGAAGTAGTCGCAACCAAAGAAGATCTAGAAAAAACTCTATTTCAAGATAATCCCTCTGCCTTTTGTGACCTTGCGATTGTAGATGGCCAAGTAATCGGATTCGCATTATGGTTTCTCAATTACTCGACATGGCAAAGTAAATATGGAATTTACTTGGAAGATTTATATGTTAAAACAGATTATCGTGGTCAAGGGGTTGGACGAAAACTTCTCTCTCATCTTGCGAGAATTTGTATCGACAATGGCTACGGCCGCTTGCAGTGGTGGGTGCTTGATTGGAATAGCGAGGCAATTAAATTCTACGAATCTATTGGGGCAAAACCAATGGATGAATGGACAGTGTGGCGAGTTAGCGAAACTTCTTTGAAAAAACTCGCTGAC
>CAZQWU010000012.1:19202-34913 GCA_964597305.1 uncultured Bifidobacterium sp. | reverse complement strand
TTTGGAAGTGAGCAGAGGTAATACTGATTGTTGTAGTTGAACTGCATACCGCAATTTGGCTTGGAGAGATTTGCAAAGGCAGTACGCATAATTTGCTGACGATCTACTGCGAGTGAAATAGCTTGTCGAACCTTTGCGATCTTTAACGCTGGGTTTGGCTGCTTTTCTCCCATATTGAAGGCCAACATGAAGGTACCCGAGTCCATCTCGCCACCGACGCGGAACTTGGTTTTATCCCACGCGATCTTTGAGGCAGTAAGCGGTAACTCCATTGCATAATCAATCTGTCCAGATTGGAATGCTGCAAGGCGAGTATTTCCATCTGGAATAGTGACAACGCGAAGTTCCTTTACTACTGGCTTTGCCCAGTAATTTGGATTTGCTACTGCCACGAAGAGATCTGTTCCAGGTGTAAATGTCTTCACCATCATTGGACCAGCGGATACTGGCGCTTTGAAATACGCAGTGCGCTTTTCAACAGTGCTGACGCGGTCTGCTGGGTGAATGGTGAGGAACTGTTGCGCAAGTGCGAATCGGAAATCTGGATATGGTCGCTTCAAATTGAGAACGACGGTATCTGCTCCGCTTGCCTTCATTGTGTCAACAGGCTCAATGTATGAAGCCGATTGTTTTGTTGATGTCCAACGTTCAAATGCAGCGACAACGTCTGCTGATGTGAGCGCGGTGCCATCTGAATATTTAATTGAGCGGAGTTGAAGAGTAATTGTCTTCTTATCTGCGCTAATTGTTTCTTTTGCTACGAGATCGCGACGTGGAACGCCATCTGCATCAAAACGATAAAGCAAGCCACCAACGATGTATGACATCTGGCTCTCGGTGTAACCACCAGTTCCAGGTGCTGTTGCATCGAGTGATGTCACGCGATGTAGTGATCCATAGGTAAAGACATCGCACGATGCTGCTGCTGCCTTTGTTTTCACATTGCAATTGCTACCTGTTGCAGCATTTGCGGATGTGATTGCAAACATGCTTCCGGTAGCGAGCGCTACAGTTGCAGTGAATGCGATTAACTTCTTCTTGAAGTTACTCATTAACCAGCCCCCTTTTGTTTATGGTTAACAATTGACAGAAAGAGTAACCCAGGCAAGACTTCTTTCCTAGCGAAAATCAAAGGAATTTCTCGGGGGGTTTTCTCATGGGCTACGGCGCAATGTTTGATCTGACGGGGAAAACCGCGCTGGTGACCGGGGCGCGTAAGGGGATCGGCTTTGCCATGGCGAGCGCGCTCGCCGAGTTCGGTGCCGACATCATTGCCGTCAGCTCCCAACAGTCACCCGATGATGAACTGGGCAAGGTAGTCAAAGGGTGTGGCCGAAAGTTTGAAGCCCATGCCGTAGACCTCCGCAATCGCAATGAGACGAAGGCCTTTATTTCTAAAGTGGTCGATCGACCGATCGATATTCTTGTTAATAACGCCGGACTTGCTAACCGCGCCGTCGTTTTAGAACACACTGATGAACAGTGGGATGAAACTCTTGAAATTGATCTGACCGCACCATTTCTCCTCGCTCGCGATCTGGGTCGACAGATGGTGAAGCGTGGCCGCGGAAAAATAATTTTTACTGCATCGATGTGGACCTTTCTCGGTGGCAAAAATGTCATCAGCTATACCGCAGCGAAAACTGCGCTTGGTGGTGTGGTTCGTGGAATATCAAATGAACTAGCCGAGTCGGGCGTCTGCGTTAACGGTATAGCGCCAGGATTTATTGAGACTGATATTAATTTGCGAGTACGAGCTGATAAGCCACGATTTGAAATGCTTTCGGCGCGAATTCCGATGGGTCGCTGGGGACAACCAGCAGATCTTGCAGGAACAACAGTATTTCTTGCATCACCTGCCTCAGATTACGTCACCGGTGTTGTGATTCCAGTCGACGGTGGATATTTAGCGAATTAGATTGTTCTTTCGCTACATTCGAGAGAGGGCGTTATTTGCGTATTCGGTAATTTTTCCGATGTCGCCAGTTGCCGTAACTTTTTCATCCCAGAGCGCCCCGCCCATGCAGACGCCAACACAGCCTAAATCAAGGTATTTCTGAACCTCTTCGGGGGTAACCCCACCTGAAACAACTAATGGAATTTCGGGGAGTGGTTCTAATATCGCTTTCACATAACTTAAACCGCCGACCGAATTAATCGGGAAGACTTTCGCTGACGTTGCTCCCCATTGCAAAACTCGAACGATTTCGCTGGGGGTCAATGTGCCAGGCGTGACCGGAAGTTGAAGTTCTACCGCCCGTTTAATAATTTTTTCATCAGAATGTGGCGAGACCGCAAACGCTGCCTTCATTGAAGCAAGCGCCTCTACTTGTGCAATAGTTCGAACCGTTCCACCGCCCACACGTTGCACGCCTTCATCTATTAATCGTTTAATAACATCAAGTGCTTTAGGAACGGTCATCGTAATTTCAATTGCTGTTACCGAGGTGCTATCAAATCCTTTAGCTAGGTTGTACGCCCATTCCGGATTATCAGTGCGAATAACTGCAACTACGCCACGCTTGACTGTCATCAAACTGCCGTTAACCCTGCATCCATACTAAAGACGCTTCCGTTAACAAATCGCGCTTCTGGACTTAAGAGGAATGCAATTCCGTGAGCAACTTCTTCTGGCGTTCCCATCTTTCCATCGAGTTGCCGCGCTTCCATCATTTTTCGACGTGCAACCGGATCTGGATCATCGGCAAGAATGCGACCAATCCAGGTTGAATCAACAGTTCCTGGAGCTATGGCATTCACTCGTAAACCTTGGGCTGCATGATCTGCTGCTAAACAGCGCGTTAAACCCACCACCGCAGCTTTTGATGCGCAATACGCGACGCGATTTTTTAAGCCAACCAGCGCACCCGCTGATGCAGTATTAACAATTTCACCAACGCCACGCTTGAGCATCTGCGGAACAATAACTTTGCACATGATGTACATCGCCGTGATGTTGACGGCAAAGGTGAGATTCCATTCTTCCAATGTCGTCTCTTCAACGGTGCGTGCAAAGCCAATACCAGCGTTATTTACTAAGGCATCGATCTCCGCGCTAGCCACAATCTCTCTGACTTTAGCTTCGGTCGCAACGGGATCAGAGAGGTCCATCGGGTAGACCTCAACCCGTGCGCCCAAAGCAGAGACGCTCTCTTTGGCTAACGCGAGATTTGATGCATCCTTATCAATCAGGATGAGATCGTAATTCTTTTCGGCAAGGTTCTTTGCGGTAGCAAGTCCAATGCCATTGGCTCCGCCAGTTAAAAGGCAGAGGCGTTTTGCAGATCCCGGAAAGGACACTTATTCAGCCTTTACGGTATTGCGTAGCACACCAATTTTTTCAATCTCGATTTCGATGACATCGCCATCTTTCATAAAGACTGGTGGCTTACTAAATGCACCAACGCCATGTGGCGTACCCGTGGTGATGACATCGCCAACTTCTAATGTGCACCGTGCGCTGATGTAGGAAATTAAGAAGGGAATTGAGAAAATAAGATTGCTGGTATTACTTGATTGCACGGTCTTGCCATTAAGGCGAGCTTCAATCTTCAAATTGTGTGGGTCGCCGATCTCCGCGAGTGAAACAACGCGTGGGCCAATTGGGCCGTAGGTGTCATAGGACTTACTGCGTACCCATTGACCATCTTTACTCTGCGCTTCACGATCAGTGACATCGTTCATACAAGTTAAACCGGAAACGTAATTCAACGCATCGGCTTCAGAGACATGTGATGCGCGCTTACCGATAACAACAGCGAGCTCGGCCTCCCAGTCGATCTGTGTGACGCCTTTGTGAATAATGATCGGCTCTTCCGGTCCGATAAGAGAGGTATTCCATTTAGTGAAGATCACTGGTCGCTCGGGAAGTGGAACATTTGCTTCTGCTGCGTGGTCTTTATAGTTGAGACCGATCGCGATCACTTTGCCTGGCATGTTTAGTGGTAAGCCCATGATTTAACCCCTCTGAATTTCTTTGCGTCCACCCTATACTCTTATCAGTTAATTGTATACAGTAAACCTTCAAGAGATCCGGGGGCTCAGTGAAATTAGCGTTTGGTCGAGGGACGGTAGCCAATACCACCTGGGTAGAAGAGCTATCAAAAAAATATAAATTTGATTACGTTGAAATAGATACCGATACCGTCGAACAAATCGTCAGCGGTACGCAAGGCTGCGATGCCATTGTTGTCTCGCTCCACAAAATGACTGCCGAAAAAATTCGCCATTTCCCCAGCTCAATTCGCGCCATTAGTCGCCTCGGTGTTGGCCTCGACAGTATTGATCTCGTTGCGGCCGCTGAATTAAAAATGCCAGTCATCTTTCAACCAACCTATGCATTTAATGAAGTAGCCAATCACGCGCTCGCCATGATCATGTCGTTAGCACGCGGTTTGCCACAAGGCGATGCCAGTGTCAAAAGTGGCGAATGGACGCCCGCGCCAAAGATTGCACGAATTACGTCGTTGCAAGACATCACCCTTGGCGTTGTTGGATGTGGCCGCATTGGTCGCTCACTGATTGAGAAAGCTCGACCAATTTTCAAAAACATTGTGGGTTTTGATCCTGCAGTAACAGATCAAATTCCTGGCTGCACCATGGTGAAAAATCTCGATGACCTTCTTACGCAATCTGAAATTATTACTTTGCATGCACCGTATATGCCCGCCACTCATCACATGATTGGCGCTCGGGAAATTGGCCTCATGCCGAAGAGCGGAATTTTAGTTAACGTCTCGCGTGGTGGTTTAGTTGACGAACAAGCGTTATACGACGCGCTCGTTAATGGCACTCTCGATGGCGCAGGTCTTGATGTTTTTGAAAATGAGCCATTGGCAGCAGATTCTCCGTTACGTAAAGCGCCAAACATTATTTTGACTCCGCATATTGCCTGGTATTCCCAGAGCGCAGGGCCACGATTAATGGAGTGGGGAATCTCTGATGTCTGCAACTTCATTAATGGAAGTCAACAGCTCAATGGAAAATTTGCCGTAGGACCTTTTTAGTACACGAGAATTCCCAACCACCTAACCGGAAACACGAGAAAGAGGCGAGCGAAACATGGAAGAGATATTCGTTCCAGCGCTAGGAATGGCAATGGATAACGCAGTACTCCTTGAGTGGCAGAAAAATCCAGGCGACCAAGTAAATGCGGGCGATGTCATTGCTGTTATCGAAACTGATAAGACGACCATGGAGATCAACGCTGAAACATCCGGAACGCTTGGGCAACATCGATACGCACCTAACGATGAAGTGCCAGCGGGAAATACCATCACCGTAGTTCTGGGTGCAGGGGAGAGCGAATAATGTCGCACAGCAAAGAATGGCTTATTAATTCGCTTCGCCAAATGTTGGTGATTCGTACCTTTGAAGAGACCGCAGACAAATTAACACTTCGTGGAAAAGTTCCTGGCGGTATGCACAACTCCTCCGGCCAAGAGGCAGTTGCAGTTGGCGCAATGTCGGCGCTCGCGCCAGATGATGTCATTGCAACAACTCATCGCTCTCATCATCACACTCTTGCTAAAGGGTTTACTGCAAAAGAAGTTATGGCAGAGCTCTTTACGAAAGCAACTGGTTGTTCACGCGGTCGCGGCGGATCGATGCACCTTGGCGATTTTCACCGTGGCCATTTTGGCGGAAACGGAATTGTTGGCGCAGGCGTGGGAATTGGAATGGGCGCGGCGCTTGGCATTAAACAACTGGGCCATAAAAAAGTTTCGGTGGGCTTTGTGGGCGACGGCGGTATGAATACCGGTCGCACATGGGAAGCCATCAATATGGCAGTTATTTACAAACTTCCTTACATTATTGTTGTTGATAACAATCAATACGCAGTAGAAACATTTGTTGATCGCGTGACCGGCGGAAAAGATCTTGCCAAACGCGCATCCGGATTTGGACTTCCTTCATTCACCATCAACGGCATGGATATTTTGGAAGTTAATAAATATGTCAGCGAAGCGCGCGATCGTGCGCTCAAAGGCGAAGGCCCAACATTTATTAATGCATTGACCTATCGCTATTACGGACATAACGTGGGTGAAAAAGGTCAATATCGCACGCAAGATGAAATTGCTGATTGGCGACAAAACCGCGATCCCATTGATGGCTTTAGCTCACATTTGATCGCCGAAGGCGTTATCTCGGCCGCAGATTTTGAAGCAATGAAAGCAGATGTCACAAAGGAAATCGACGAAGCAGTTGCCTTCGCCGAAAGTTCACCAGAACCGGATCCGGCATCGATCATGGTTGATGTTGATTCGGGACTATTGGGGGTTGGCAAATAATGTCTACCGATACCGCAGCACGTACCGCTAATCCGTCGTACTCCGAAGCCTTTCAACAAGGCGTTCGCGAGGAGATGAGTACCAATGAAGGTATTTTTATTATTGGCACCGATCTCATTGAACGCGGTGGCCACTTCGCACAAGTAAAAGGAATTGCTCAAGAATTCGGCGAAAATCGTGTCAAAGATGCTCCGATCTCAGAAGCCGCGATGGTTGCTGGTGGAATGGGCGCAGCGATGTATGGCTGCCATCCCATTGTTGATTTGAACTTCATCGACTTTTCACTTGGTGCGATGGACGAAATCATTAACCAAGCAGCAAAAATCCGATTTATGTTTGGTCAACCAGTTCCACTAGTTATTCGCGCAACGTCAGGTGTGGCCCTCGGCGGCGCGCACCACTCCAACGCGTTGGAATCGTTATTTGCTCACACCGCTGGCCTTTCCTTGGCAGTTCCTTCGCGACCATGGGATGTCAAAGGTCTGATCAAAACTGCCCTTCGTACACCAGATCCTGTTGTCTTCCTCATGCATAAGAAGCTCTCTGGTGTTCGTGGTGAAATCGATCCCGAGAATAAATTAATTCCATTCGGAAAAGCGAACTCAATTCGCAGTGGAAAAGATTGCGCCATTATTACTTACGGCTACACCACAGTTACTGCGCTAAAAGCAGCGCAAGAACTTGAGAAGAGTGGCACTGACGTTGAAGTGATTGATCTTCGCACGCTGTATCCACTAGATACCGATGCGATTAACGCGGCAGTACAAAAATACGGCCGTATTGTTGTCGCTGATGAAGCGCCAATGTTTGCATCCATAACAGCAGAAATTGCTGCGACAGCAACCGAACAGAACTTTAAATCACTTAAGGGACCCATCGTTCGCGTTGGTGGTGCTCGCGCTCCTATTAGTGCGAACCCGAAGATGAGCGATGCGGCAATCCCATCAGTTCAAAGTCTTATTGATGCTGTAAAGAAAGTGATGAGTTACTAATTCATAGAGGAGAAAGCCATGTCAGTATCTGTTTTTGATCTCACCGGAAAGACAATTGTCATCACAGGTGCTGGTGGCGGAATTGGTTCAGCGACTGCTCGCCAACTCGGTGGCGCAGGAGCGAAACTAGCACTGACTGATATCGATCAATCAGCGCTCGATCGCTTGAAAGGTGAACTCACTGCACAAGGCGTCAATGCGACGACTTACATCAGTAACTCCAGCGTGGAATCAGATGTCGTTGCTCTCTATCAATCGATCAAACGCGATCTCGGTGTTCCCGATATTTTGGTAAATAACGCTGCGGCGGGAATTCATACTCCACCGCAAGATACGTCGAATGCAGAGTGGGAACGCGTCATGGCGACATCACTCACTGGTTACTTTATGAATGCTCGTGAATTTTCAAAACTTGTTCTTGCAGCAAAAAAGCCTGCAGCCGTCGTCAATATTGCTTCCATTGCAGGAAGTTCTGCAATTGGCCGCGGAAATTTTGCCTATAGCGTTGCAAAAGGTGGCGTTATTCAAATGACTCGCGAACTTGCCATTGAATGGGCAACCGCAAAGATTCGCGTCAACGCAATCCAACCATGTTCGGTGAACACACCAGGCTGGCGCAAATGGGTTGAAACTGAGGGCGAAAAAGCACAGATATTGATGAACCGTTTACTCCAAGGAATTCCATTGGGTCGCGTTGCTGAACCAGAAGATATTGCCAATGCCGTTCATTATTTAGCAAGCGATGCAGCATCAATGGTGACCGGCGTGATCTTGCCTGTTGACGGCGGAAATCTCTCCTTCAACGCTGGCGGAAATTTAGGTCACTACTAAACGATACGTTTAATACGTAGCGCGACCACCGGAAAGATCAAAAGTAAATCCGGTAGTAAAACTGCATGCTGGTGACACTATCCACGCTGCTAAATCTGCAACCTCATTCGGAGTACCTAACCGACCCATTGGAATTTTAGATTTTAAAAGCGCCATCTGACTCTCTGAAAAACTGGCCGACATCGGAGATTCGATAAGTGCGGGCGCCATCGCGTTAATAGTGACGCCAGAATCTGCATACTCTTTTCCGACAGATTTCACCATGCCAATTAGCCCAGCTTTTGTCGCTGAGTAAGCAACGAGAAATTGATTACCTTCTTTTCCGCTGATACTTGCTAGATGCAAGATTCGTCCATATTTTCGTTCGGCCATTCCTGCAATAACGGTCTTGGTAAGGATAACTGCGCTACGAAGATTGACTTGGTATACATAATCAAAATCTGCGATATCTAGTTCTGCAATCTTCATGCCATTTTTGCCGAGAATGCCCACGCAATTAACAACTGCATGTAACGGCCCAAAATTATTTTCAGCATTTGAAACAGAAGTGATAATTGATTGTTCATCAGTGAAATCAGCGACAACAGGCTTGAGTGTTGGACTGTGAAGTGATTCAAGTGATGATGCGTTGATATCGACTGCAGATATGTGTGCGCCTCGGGCTGCAAGATCTAATGCAATGGCGCGACCAATTCCACTTCCGGCACCTGAAACATAAATATGGTGGCCTGAAATTGAGCGTGAATCAGTCATTTTCTCGCACCCTCGGCTTTCCCTCACGGCGTCTATTGATTACAATCGACGATACTATGGCAGAGAAATCCTTAGGACTTGCAACTCGTCGCGTCCTAGCCGACGTCGTCACCGATGATCTTCGCGAAGCGATTGTCACCCATGAATTAGAACCGGGATCGCGCCTTACTGAAGATGATCTCGCTGCCCAACTTGGCGTCTCGCGCGGACCAGTTCGTGAAGCGTTACTCCGATTAGAGCGTGAAGGCCTTATCCATATTGAACGCCATCGCGGTGCACGCGTTGCATCGTGGACTCGAAATGACATCGATGAGATTTATTCACTCCGCGGTGAATTAGAAAAACTCGCTTTAGAGTGGGCATGTAAAAATGCTACTGATGAAGATTTTGATCGAGTCGAAGCCATATTGGAAGAGTATGAATCCCTTCCAGCAAATGGTCGAACACCTCGTGAAGTTGCAAAACTCGATCTCGCATTTCACACTGGGCTTTTTTCAGCGGCACATCATGAACGCCTCTATCGATCATGGGAAGTTCTCTGTTCACAATTCCATGCCTTTTTGGTCTACACCTGGTCACAAGATGAAAAAGTAAATAAAGCCCTGATGCCGAACTGGGGACCAGATCATCGCAAAATCCTCAATTTAGTTCGGAAGAAAGATGTTGCCGGCGCTAAAAAAGAAATGACCGGCCACGTACTTCGCGGTTATGAACGCGTTTCGAAACATTTCCCCGAACCAGGCGCAAAAAAACCTACTAAGAAAGCGTCCGGAAAAGTAACAAAGAAAGCGAAGCGATAACGCTACTTCGCTAGCGATGCATCAAGGTCAGTAATCTGTTTCCAGATTGCTGCAGAAATTGTTATTGACGATGCATTCTTTGTTTGGAATTGTCGCTCCACTTCGCCAGGCAAAAGCACCGGTTGAGCAGGATTAACTGGAGTTGTTGATTTAATTTTCTTTACTGATTCTTTGATATCAGCAGCAAATTCCTCCGCACCAGCAAAAAATGCCGGGTCGTAAGCGGTGAGAACTGTTCCATTACCGCGCGAGTAATGCGCTGTTGTTGATGGATGTCCGCCCGAGAGCGCGCCACCGACTAATTCAATGAGCAAACTCAAGCAATATCCTTTGTGGCCTCCGAAGGGAAGGAGCGCGCCACCTGCATAAAATGCTTCTGGATCGTTACTTTCTTTACCCTCTTTATCAACCACAATGCCCAATGGAATTTTCTGACCGTTAGCGCGAGCAACACGTAATTTTCCTTCAGCTGACGCCGCGGTTGCAAAATCAATCACCATCGGTTCGCCATCACTGGGAATCGCTGCCGCAAATGGATTAGTACCGAAAAGTCTTTCTCGACCGCCGAATGCAGCAACAGATGGATCAGAGTTACACCACATCATGGCGACTAAACCATCGTTGGCAAGATTTTCGACATATTCACCGAGGCGACCAATGTGATTGACATTTTTAATGGTAATTGTTGCCGTGCCGAGTTCCTTCGTTTTCTTTCGCAATAATTCCACGGCAAATTTGCAAGCAATCTGACCCCAACCCCACGAGCCATCAATCATTGCAGTAGCGCCGCGATCAGCCACAACCTGCGGTGTTGCATCGGCAATTACTGTGCCTTTCTGAACGAAGCTGACATATTCGACAAGTCGAATTACGCCATGGGATGCATGGCCAACTTCTTGCGCTTTCACTAATGAATCAGCAACGGAATGAGCACGTTCCTGGGGAGTTCCGACATTGGCAAGGATTCGCGAAGCAACCTCAACCATCTGGCTTCGTGTGACCTGAATTTCTGAGATTTCTTGAGACATTCCTTGACCCCACCTCGATAATCGTTAACAATTAACAACTTGAGGGTATCGGTCGAAATCCAATAAATCAACGCTCTGAGTAGGGGAGACAATGAAAGTCACGGGAATAGAAACGATCCGGTTAGGCGAATTTCCTGCGATTCTCTTTCTACAAGTTCATACCGATGAAGGCTTAATCGGCCTCGGCGAAAATTGTGTTGGCGTTGAAACTGTTGAAGCATTTATTCACGAATCCATCGCACCACGAATTCTCGGTAAAGATCCATTAGCAATTAATGCGATGGCTGAAGTTCTCCATCAAGATTTTCTCGGTTTTCAAGGTTCTGGAATTGCGGTTCGCGCCGCATCAAGTATCGACATCGCGCTCTGGGATTTATTAGGACAAGCAACGGGCAAACCTATTTATCAACTACTGGGTGGAAAAGTTCGCGAAAAAATTCGTGCCTATAACACCTGTGCCGGAACCGCATACGCAAAAGGTTCATCCAATATTGATCGCAATCGATCGGCACAAATCGGTACGCCTGGCGATGGTGATTATGAAGATCTCGTGGCATTTCTCAAAGAACCCGAGCGCTTAGTTGGATCACTGAAAGCGCAAGGTTTTACCGCAATGAAGATCTGGCCCTTCGATGAAGCAGCAATGCGCTCGGGCGGACAAACCATAGATAAAACAGATATGCGCGAAGGCGTCTCAATTATGGAACGCGCTCGCGCTGCCGCCGGAGATTCATTCGACATCATGTTGGAGATGCATTCACTCTGGTCTGCGCCAGCAGCGACAACAATTGCTCAAGCGGTCGAACATCTCAATCTTTTCTGGATTGAAGATTCTTTGCGCCATGAAAGTACTGATGCGCTCATTCGATTTAAGCGATCACATCGAATTCCGGTAACGACTGGTGAAACAACCGGAACTCGTTGGGATTATTTACGGCTCTGCCAATCAGGCGCAGTGGATCACATCATGGTGGATCCAGGCTGGGTAGGTGGAATTTCAGAAGCCCGCCACGTTATTTCATTAGCATCAACGTTTGGTATTCCGGTTGCACCACATGATTGCACTGGCCCGGTTGTCTTGACGACAGGTACTCATCTTGGCGTGGCATTTCCCAACATCGAATTACAAGAGATGGTGCGCGCGTTTTATTACGGTTGGTATGCCGACATGCTCACTGAATTGCCACGTTATGAAGGAGGATTTCTCACACCGCCAGCTGGTCCAGGTCTTGGAACAAAACTTCAACCAGGGATTACAACTCGCAAAGACGCAATCGTGCGTTGGAGTCGCGTTGGCTAAGAATGTGATTCTTGGTCTTGATATCGGGACCAGTGCAATCAAAGCGCTCTTTATCGATCTTGACTCACGCGAAATTTATAAAGACGAAGAGAAAATTGTTACGAGCGATCACGGTGATGTCGTTGAGCAAAATGCGTATGACTATCTCACCGCATTAATTAATTTAACCTCCCGCAATGCCGAACGCGCTCATGCGGTAACTGCGGTAGGGCTCTCCGGCCATACCCCATCTGTGGTGTGTGTTGACGAGCGGGGCGAACCCACTGCGCCAGTAATGATCTGGCAAGACAATCGAGCACTTCGCGAAGCAGAAGAATTGAAAGCCCGATATGGAAATCCACTTCCCGTTATTGGAACATCACTTCCATGGGCAGCAAGCGCATGTCCAGCAAAACTCTATTGGCTCCATAAAAATCGACCAGAGGTTGTCAAAAAAACTCGGTGGGTACTTCAACCAAAAGATTTTGTTGGCTACCACTTAACGCACAACGTTCTCTCTGATCCATGGTCGACAAAAGGTTTATGTAATACGCAAACTCTTAAACCCACGACTGAATTACTCAACTTCATCGGTTGGTCTGACGACGTGGTTCCACCACTTGCACAAGGCTATGAATCGCGCGGTGTAATAACCAATCACGGTGCACTCGCTTCCGGACTTCCCACCGGAATTCCCGTGAGCGTTGGTTGGAGCGATGCAATGTGCGGAATGTTGGCGCTAGGCGTGATGACTCACCCAACATCATTTGTCATTACCGGAACGTCAGCAATTGTCGGAAGTTCACATACATCAGAAATTTCAGATGCAGGATCGCTCTACGTCATCCCCAAAGCGTGCGCACCATTATCAGTGACCTATGGACCAACCCAGATGAGTGGTGGATCAATTGCCTGGGCTGCAAAACTTTTTGGAATCAGTGAGCAAGATCTTGTTGAAGAGGGTTCACACGATATGAGTGAGACTGTTCCTCTGTATCTTCCATATATCAAAGGTGAGCGCGCTCCGTTATGGCGCAATGATATTTCTGGTCGCTATCTCAATATGAAAAGCGAGCACACACGAGGAAGTTTTGCTCGTGCAACGATGGAAGGAATTTCCTTAGCAGAGCGACAAGTTCTTGAAATTGCAGAAACGACAAATAAACATCGTGCCGATCGTGTTGTCTTAGGTGGCCATGCCGGAAACGATGTTCGATGGGAACGAATTCGCGCGCGAACAATTGGCCGCACCATTGTTCGCTACGAAGATACTGACACCACAACGCGCGGATCGGCGATGTTGGCGCACGCCATGAGCGTTGGCTTGCCCCAAGCAGTATCCGATCTCTCGATTACGCCGGCAGTTGCACATCCCACCGATACCGAGCAGAGTTATGCAGAAAACATTTTTAAAGAATTCCTCGTTGAACAAGGTGAATTGCTCGCTACTGCAGATAGGAAAAAACGATGAAAAATAACCGTTTTTCTAACTATAAACAGCTTCTTCGATTTAAAAAGCCGATTCTTCGACCGAAGAAACGTCGCCTTGCCAAAGCCCATACGATTTACGATCTTCGCGCTATTGCTAAAAAAGTTACCCCGCGTGGTCCATTTGATTACACCGATGGCGCAGCCGATCAAGAAATAAGTTTAAATCGCGCTCGCCGAGCATTTGAAGATCTTGAATTTCATCCGCACATTCTCCGTAATGTTGAAGCTGCTTCCTTAGAAACAACATTAGTGGGGCGAAAAGTAGGCATGCCCGTCGGTATAGCGCCAACTGGTTTTACTCGGATGATGAATTCGGCCGGTGAAGTTGCCGCATCTTCAGTTGCGCAATCACTGAATATTCCGTTTGCTCTTTCAACAATGGGCACGACTTCCATTGAAGGGGTAGCGCAGGCTGCGCCGAGTGGAAATAACTGGTTCCAACTGTATCTCTGGCGCGATCGTGACAAGAGTTTGCAATTAATATCTCGCGCTCAGGCCGCCGGCTATGAAGGTTTAATTCTTACCGTTGATGCGCAAATTGCCGGTGCACGACTTCGCGATGTTCGTAACGGTCTTACTGTGCCACCGTCGTTAAGTACAAAAACGATTATTAACGCAATTCCGCGACCGGCATGGTGGTGGAATTTCCTCACCAAAGAACCATTGACCTTTGCCTCACTGGATTCGTGGAATGGCACCGTTGCTGAACTGATGAACACGATGTTTGACCCCACGATGACGTATGAAGATTTAAAATGGATTCGCAAAGTCTGGAAAGGCAAACTTTTAGTCAAAGGCGTTCAACGCGCAGATGACGCATTACTAGCGATGAAACATGGTGCAGATGCAATTTGGCTTTCCAATCACGGCGGTCGCCAACTCGATCGCGCACCTGTTCCATTCCGTTTACTTCCAGAAGTGCGAAAAAAGCTTGGTAAATCAGCAGAAATTCACCTTGATACCGGAATTATGCATGGCGCAGATGTCATCGCATCCTTAGCTGCGGGCGCTAACTTCACCTGGATTGGTCGCGCATATCTCTACGGCTTGATGGCGGGCGGCAAACAAGGTGTAGAAAAAACATTCACCATCCTCCAAAGCCAAATGGTGCGCACGCTCAAACTTCTCGGTGTGAACTCCATACACGAACTCAGCCCCGACATGGTCACCATCGAAAGGAAATAACTCATGCACGGTCTCTATGTTCCACAGTTCACTGCCTTCACCTCTGATTACGCGGTCGATTATCGCGCTACCAAAGATCATGGCGCATGGCTGATTGAGAATGGCGTGAGTGGACTTGTTCCCTTTGGCACATTTGGCGAAGGTGCATCGTTAAGTTTGGCAGAGAAAATCAAAGTTACTCTTGATCTGCTTGACATTAGAAAAGATAAAGCAATAATCCCAACTCTCATCTGCAATAGCATCGGTGAAATTCTCGAATACCTTAATTTTGCAAAAGATCTTCCGCTTGCTGGCGTGATGGTCATTCCACCAAGTTATTTCAAACCCGTGAACGATCAGATGCTTGCCGATTTTTACCGACGTATATGCGATGCCACGTCACATAAGATTATTGCTTACAACATTCCGGCAACATCGTTGCCAATCTCAGCAGACCTTGCGGCATCACTACCAGTGTGGGGAGTGAAAGATTCCAGCGGTGACATCACCTCTGCAGAGAAATATTTGGCGAAGAAGGTCAAGGTGTTAGTGGGAAGTGACTCACTTCTTGCCCAAGCAATTCAACGTGGCGCCAATGGTGGAATTTGCGGAATTGGAAATTTCTTTCCCCGCCAAATGGTGAACGTCTATCAATTAAGTTCTGAAGGAAAATTTACTGAAGCCGAAGAGCTGATTGCCAAAATCATGAATGCCGTCGCACCAGTCTTAAAGCCTGAATTTGGCTTCGTTGAAGCGATCGGCTCATTGAAATCTCTTGCGGCGCGCGTCATTCCAACTGGTCTAGGTGATATGCGAACGCCTGTTCCGACTCATCGACCAACCGCCGACGAACTCAATGAAGCTTTGACAAGAATTTCCTACCTATGAAAAGTGCAGAATGACTGCGACTGTAGCCGTTGTCGGATTAGGAGCAATGGGTAAACCCATTGCGGTAAATCTGGTGAAAGCTGGGCTATCGGTTGAAGTCTGGAATCGTTCTCGAGGAAAAATTGACGAACTGACAGATCACGGAGCTACATCAGGTGATCTCGACACACTATCAGCACCTATTATTCTTAC
>CAZQWU010000012.1:0-19102 GCA_964597305.1 uncultured Bifidobacterium sp. | reverse complement strand
GGAAGTGGCCAAGTACTCAAAGCGTGCAATCAACTTATGGTCGGCGCAAATCTTCTTGCAATTGGCGAAGCGCTCACAATCGCTCGCAAGTCAGGAATTAGCGATGAAAATTTTTATCAGATCATTGCTAACGGTTTAGCCGGGTCGAAAGCGCTCGAGGTGAAATGGGAGAAACTACATTCAGGAGATTTCACACCTGGTGGAAAATCTCAGTTCCAACTCCGTGATCTGAAAATTGGTGAAGAACTTGCACGTTCGCTCGGACTCGATCTTGCCTCCTTGAAAACCACCATCGAGCTCTATCAACGGTTAATTGATAGCGGCCACGGCGGGATTGACCATAGTGGAGTCATCAAAGCGGTCGAATAGGACCACAACACGCGAAAAATCGGGCTTTCCGATTAATTGTCTACTGTATACAATCCCGTAATGGCGCTCGACCCAGTGGAGAAATCAACGCTCGAATCGATTCAAGCGCGCATTCTCTGGCTCGCAACGCGCATGATTGATTATGCAAATCGCGAACGAAAAAACGATGATGGGTTAAAAGTCGGAGGACATCAAGCATCCAGTGCCTCCATGGTCACCATTATGACCGCGCTCTATTTCAAATATATCTCTCGTCACGATCGCATCAGCGTGAAACCACATGCATCACCGGTCTTTCACGCAATTCAGTATTTACTAGGAAATCTTGATAAAAAATATCTCACTCAACTTCGCCAAGCCGGAGGATTACAAAGTTATCCTTCACGAACAAAAGACCCAGATACAGTTGATTTTTCTACTGGTTCGGTTGGATTTGGTGCGGCTGCGCCGCTTTTTGCCGGGTTGGTTCGACGATACGTCAATTCACACTTTGGTAATCGGCCTGAGAGTAAATTCATCGCCATTATCGGAGATGCCGAACTGGATGAAGGCGTTGTCTGGGAAGCGCTCGCAGACCCAGCAACCAAAGGTCTAGCAAATACGTTATGGATCGTTGATTTCAATCGACAATCACTCGATCGCGTTATTCCTGGCGTTCGCATCATTCAATGGCGAGCCCAGTTTGAAGCCGCTGGTTGGCATGTTGCTGAATGTAAATATGGCTCTCGCCTCAAAAAAGTTTTAGCAACACCTGGTTGTGAAAGTTTCATGCGATGGTTTGATGATATTGCCAATGAACAATATCAATCACTTTTCAGTCAAACGCCGAGCCAAGCACGCGAACGATTTCTGGAAGGTGCACCCGAGAGCGTTCGTGAATTTACCGCGAAGTATTCTGATGATGAACTTTTTTCTATTATTACTGATCTGGGTGGCCATGATCTTGATGCGCTCTTAGAAACATTTGCCGAATGCGAAAAATTTACAGATCGCCCGAGCGTTGTTTTTGCCTACACAATTAAAGGCTTTGGCCTTCCGATTGCGGGTGATCCACGAAACCATTCGGCTCAAATTAGCGCCGCCCACATTGATGCGCTCCGCGAAAAACTCGATATTTCACTCACCGGCGAATGGGATCGTTTTTCACCAGAATCGACCGAGGGACGATATTGCGCCGAACGAAGCGCGCAATTGCAACGACCGCGCGCACTGCCAGGTCTCTCGCTTGAAATTCCATCATCAACAAATTCCAATGTCTCGCCCAAACTTTCAACGCAAGAACATTTTGGTCGCGCACTCACTGCGCTCAGTCGAAATGAATCCATCAAACCATTTCTTGTAACAACTGCTCCCGATGTCGCCACCTCAACCAATCTTGGTGGCTTCATCAATCGCGTTGGTGTTTATCAACCACACACGGTTCGTCGATGGAATGACGATCCTGTTTTAAAGTGGGCCGAAGGACCAACCGGTCAGCACATCGAACTTGGCATAAGCGAGATGAATCTTTTTATGTTGCTTGGTCAATTAGGACTTTCGTGGGATCACTCCGGACAAACTCTTATTCCGATCGGAACTGTTTACGATCCCTTTGTTCTTCGTGGACTCGATGCATTTATTTATAGCGTCTATTCCGGTGCACGATTTATTGTGACTGGAACTCCTTCGGGAATTTCATTAGCGCCAGAAGGTGGCGCTCATCAATCCACTATTACACCGTCGGTAGGAATTGAACTTCCCGGAGTTGCGCTCTTTGAGCCCGCGTATTCCCAAGCTCTCGATTGGCTGCTCTGTGATTCCTTGCGATCAATAATTTCCAAAACTGAAAGCGATGAGCTTGCCTTTTATTTTAGGTTGACGACTCGTCAGATTGATCAAGCGCCATTTACGCAGGCAATGGAAAAACAAGGCGAAACTCAATTACGCGATGCAGTTCTTGCTGGTGGGTACCGACTTGTCGAATATTCCGATGCACCAGCCCTTGCCTTGGTTGGCGTTGGCGCAGTGATGCCAGAAGTTCTTGATGCTGCAGATCAATTACATCAGCAGGGAATTGCAACCCATGTCATTGATATCACCGCACCCGGCCGGCTTTATCGGGCACAGCGTCAACCGCATTTCCGCTTACTTTTCACCTCGAAAGCGCCGATTGTTTCTATCCATGACGGCGCATCCCATGCAATGTCCTGGCTCGGTTCAGCACTTGGTGTTCATCACATCGCACTCGGCGTTGATTCCTTCGGTGAATCTGGATCACTTCGAGACCTTTACGAGATACATGAAATAAGCGCTACCGCCATTGTTAACGCCGCCCATGCCGCAATAGATTTGAGCCACCATTAAGGAGACCAGCATGAGTAATCGCTACATCTACTCTTTTAGTGAGGGCAATAAAGGTCAGAGTGACTTGCTCGGCGGTAAAGGCGCAAATCTTGCCGAGATGACGAGAATCGGAATTCCTGTTCCACCCGGATTTACGATTACCACCGAAGCGTGTAAACAATATCTCGCACTCCGCGAAGTACCACTCGAATTAGAAATTGAATTAACAAAATCGCTACGTAACCTGGAAGACGATATTCAAAAACGGTTAGGCGACAAAGATAATCCACTTCTTGTCTCAGTTCGCTCCGGTGCCAAATATTCGATGCCGGGCATGATGGAAACAATTCTCAATGTTGGTCTCAATGACCAATCTGTTCTTGGATTAGCAAAACAAACCAATAATCCGCGCTTTGCTTGGGATGCCTATCGTCGACTCATTCAAATGTATGGCAAAACAGTTCTCGATATTGATGGCAGCGCCTTCGCCCACGAATTAGAGAAAGCAAAAGAGAAGAATAAAGTCACCGCAGATTATGAACTCTCGGTTGATGCTCTGAAGGAACTCGTTGAAACATTTAAGAAAATCATTAGTGATAAAACCGGTAGCGAATTCCCGCAAACCCCGCGCGAACAACTCGATCGCTCAATTCGCGCAGTCTTTGATTCGTGGAATACCGAACGCGCCAAGTTATATCGCCGTCGCGAACGTATCCCAGACGATCTAGGAACTGCGGTCAATATCGGAACAATGGTCTTTGGCAATATGGGCGATGATTCAGGCACGGGCGTGTGTTTCACACGAAATCCCGCAACGGGAGCGCCAGGTTCTTACGGTGATTATTTGCAAAACGCGCAAGGTGAAGATGTTGTCTCAGGCATTCGTAACACGCTCACGTTAGAAGATCTCAAAGAGCTCTCACCGCGAATCTTTGATGAACTTCACGCCATTATGTACAAATTAGAAACTCATTATCGAGATATGTGCGACATTGAATTCACCGTTGAACGCGGTCGACTCTGGATCTTGCAAACTCGAGTTGGCAAACGCACCGCCTCTGCCGCATTTCGCATCGCCACCCAACTCGTTGATGAACAGATCATCACGATGGATGAGGCGTTAGTACGCGTCACCGGCCAACAACTTGCCCAATTGATGTTCCCGCAATTTGATAAGAAAAATTCCCCGGTGCCACTCACCAAAGGAATTCCAGCATCACCAGGAGCTGCGGTAGGTAAAGCAGTCTTTGATTCTGATCGCGCAAAAGCTCACGCCGATAAAGGTGAAAAAGTAATTCTCATTCGTCGAGAAACAAATCCTGATGATCTCGGCGGAATGATCGCTGCGGTTGGAATTCTGACAAGTCGCGGTGGAAAAACTTCTCACGCAGCGGTAGTTGCCCGCGGTATGGGTAAAACCGCTATTTGTGGCGCAGAAGAAATTACTGTTTTTGAAGATAAACATTGTGCAACCGTTAATGGCGTAACAATTAACGAAGGAGATTTCATCGCGATCGATGGAACAACCGGTGAGGTCTATAAAGGAGATATCGAAGTTAAACCATCCACCGTCGTGAAATATCTTCATGAAGGTATTACCGAAGCAACCCACCACGAAGATCACGAAGGACAAGAGCTCATTCGCTCGGTTGATCGATTACTTCGCCATGCCGATCGTCGGAAGAAACTTCAGGTTCGAGCAAACGCCGACACCGATACAGATGCAAATGTCGCTCGTCGCTTTGGCGCACAAGGTATCGGCCTCTGTCGCACTGAACATATGTTTCTCGGCGATCGTCGCGTACTTATCGAACGAGTTATCTTGGCAAAGACATCAGAACAACGCGAAGAAGCGCTTGCTGCGCTATTGCCTCTTCAACGATCTGATTTCACAAAGATTCTCGACGAGATGGATGGCTTACCCACAACAATTCGCTTACTCGACCCACCGCTCCACGAATTTCTCCCTGATATTTCAGAATTGAAAGTGAAATCTGCACTCAACCACGAACGCAACACAGTAGATCCCGAAGAAGAAGCGCTACTTCACGCCGTTGAATTAATGCACGAATCAAATCCCATGCTCGGTCTTCGCGGTGTTCGACTTGGTTTAGTCTCTCCAGGACTTTACGAACTCCAAGTGCGCGCAATCGCAGAAGCAATGGCTGACCTCATTGCACAGGGAAAGAATCCCAATGTGGAAATCATGATTCCGCTTGTTGGCTCACATATGGAACTTCGCATTACTCGAACTGCTGCAGAGAAAGTCATTCACAGCGTGGCACATGAACGGAAAATTGATCTTCCCATTGATATCGGCACCATGATCGAATTGCCTCGCGCAGCGCTCACCGCAAATCGCATTGGAAAAGTTGCTGATTTCTTTAGCTTCGGAACAAATGATTTAACTCAAACTACGTGGGGATTTTCCCGCGACGATGTCGAAGCAGAATTCTTCTCGCGTTATTTTGAACTCGGCGTCTTCACCATTTCGCCATTTGAAACAATTGATGCTTTCGGTGTTGGTGAATTAGTGAAAATCGCAGCCGAACGAGGTAAAAGTGTTAATCCACATCTTCATTTAGGAGTCTGCGGTGAACACGGTGGCGATCCTGAATCCATTCACTTTTTCCACAATGTTGGCCTTGATTACGTTTCGTGCTCACCATTTCGTGTTCCCATTGCTCGCCTGGAAGCAGGTCGAGCAAGCGCCATTAATCCTGAGGCACTGTCCGACTCCACGAAGTAATTTCGCTACACATTCCAATTGGGCGATCCGCCTTAGTAGTGCCATAATTTCGCCGTTGTTTCTGGGGTCGGTGTAATTCCGAACCGGCAGTGAAAGTCTGCGACCCGATGGCATCCAGTTATCGGTGGACTCAGTGAGATTCTGAGACCGACGGTTAAAGTCCGGATGAGAAGAAACAGAGGTGCATACATGCACGCAGATTTTGCGATGCAACGAGCCATTGAGCTTGCGCGATGTGGGCTAGGTAAAACTCGCGGCAATCCCATTGTTGGCGCGGTTATCTTTGACTCTTCCGGAATTATCTCTGAAGGTTTTCACCAATCAGGCCCTCATGCTGAAGTAGTGGCAATCAATAACGCCAAGCGCGATCTCTCCGGCACATCAATTGCAGTCACGCTCGAGCCGTGTAACCATCACGGTAAAACGCCACCATGCACTGATGCCATTATTGCTGCAGGTATCAAAGAAGTTATTTACGCCGTTAAAGATCCCCATGTCATTGCAGCTGGCGGAAGTGAAACGTTAGCGAAGGCAGGTATTGAAGTAACGTCGGGAGTGCTCGATAAAGAAGCATCCTTTGCTAATCGTGCCTGGCTATTTGCCATTAAACATCATCGACCTTATTTCACCTGGAAAATTGCTGCGACGCTCGACGGCAAAATTGCTGCGGTAGATGGCACGAGCAAATGGATCACCAATGAAAAATCTCGCGCATATGTTTCACAGCTTCGTGCAGAAAGTGACGCAATCATTGTTGGCACCGGAACAGCGCTTGCCGATGACCCTAACTTGGTTGTCGACGGAGTACATCACGCGCCATTGCGCGTCATCGTGGGTCAACGCGAAATTCCCGCCACAGCAAAGGCCTTCGATGATCGAGCCCCGTCATATCACCATCGTTCTCGAGATTTAAATACATTGGCGGCAACGCTATGGGAGCGCAACGTTGTTAATGCGTTAGTTGAAGCAGGCCCCGAGCTTGGAACGGCCATGCTCAAAGCCGGGCTCATCAACGAGATTGCTCTTTTTACTGCACCAAAAATACTTGGCGCCGGCCATAACGCAATTAACGATTTAGGAATCTCGTCAATCATTCAAGCCCTCACACTTACTCCCATCGACCATCGCCAATTCGATGGCGATCTCTTCACCCGATATGCGGTGGCTCGCTGATGTTTACTGGAATCGTAGAAGCAACTGGTGTTGTCAAATCAATTAATCGTGGCACACAAAGCGCACAGATCACCATCGAATCACCCGGATTTTTCCATGACATTGCGCGTGGCGATTCAATTTCTGTTAATGGATGTTGTCTGACTGCAGTCGAACACTCTGACAACCACTTCACAGTTGATGTTATGAAACAAACCCTTGCCATCACCAATATCGGCTCTTTATCCGAAGGCCACCACGTCAATCTTGAAAAGGCAATGAAAGTTTCTGATCGACTTGGCGGACATATTGTCCAAGGCCATGTTGATTCCCTGGCAAAAGTAGTTGCCATCAATCGCGGAGACGATTGGCATGAAATAGTCTGCGAAGTACCGAGTTCATATCTCAAATACATGCAACCCCAAGGATCGATCACACTTAATGGGGTCTCTCTGACAATTGCATCAATAAACGACACAACACACCAAATATCGGTCTGGTTGATTCCCGAAACACTTTCGCGAACCAATTTACGATTACTTGAAATCGGCGACACCATCAATCTCGAAGTTGATGTCCTGGCTAAATATGTTGAACGACTTCTGAAAGCTCAGAGCCATGAGTAACCTCGATAAAGCACTTACAGATTTCAAGAACGGTAAATTTGTGATTGTTACCGACGACGCTCATCGAGAAAACGAAGGCGATCTATTTATCCTTGCCAACAAAATGACCTCGGCTGATATGGGCTTCATGGTTCGCTATACCTCTGGCGTTATCTGCGCTGCGATAACCGAAAGGCGTGCGATGCAATTAGAACTTCCCTATATGGTCAAACGCAATCAAGATTCAAAACAAACCGCCTTTACTGTTTCAGTCGATGCGAAGGCCGGGCTAACGACAGGCATTAGCGCGAAAGAGCGCGCAACGACAATGAATCTTCTTGCCCAAGCCGACGCACTCCCTACCGATTTTGTTCGCCCAGGCCATGTATTTCCACTCATCGCCAATAACGGTGGACTATCCGTTCGCGGTGGCCACACTGAAGCAGCGGTCGTCATGGCAACCGTTGTTGGTGCACCGCAAGTTGTCGCAATCTCTGAGATCGTAAACGCCGACGGCAGTATGGCGCGTGGCGATGACCTCACCACATTTGCCCAAACCCATGGAATCGAAATCATCACTATTGAAGAATTAACTGAGAAATATTCACACATTAATTTTGAACATCAGCGCGAAATTTCTTGGGCACAACTTCCACGCGAAAGCGGGGAGTGGCAGATCGGAATCTTCCGAAACCAATTTGGCATTGAACACGCCATCATCCGGTATGGAAACCCTTCTTCTTCTCCGCTCATCCGTCTTCACAGTGAGTGCCTCACCGGTGATGTCTTAGGAAGTACACGCTGTGATTGTGGCGCGCAATTAACTCAAGCGCTCCAGGAAATCGAAACCAACGGGTCTGGCTATCTCATCTATCTGCGCGATCACGAAGGACGCGGTATCGGCCTGCGTGCAAAGATCGATGCCTACATTTTGCAAGATGCAGGCCTTGATACCGTTGATGCCAATCTCAAATTGGGCCACGACATCGATGAACGTGAGTGGCACGATGCGGCCGAAATTCTCCGACTACTTAATATCTCTGAACTCACGCTATTAACAAATAATCCAACGAAAGTTCACACACTCACTACATTCGGTTTTTCCGTCACCCGCCAACCCCTCATTACTGAAGTAACTCCGGCAAATCAGTTTTATCTTCGCACCAAACAAGAACGACTTCGTCACGAGTTAGGAATATAAATGGCAGGCACTGCACCGCAATTTACGATCACCAAAGCTCGTGGCAAGAAAATCGCCATCATCTCATCGAGTTGGCACACTGAAATCTGCACTCAACTTATCGAAAGCGCCAAACGCGCCTGTGATGAACACGGTGTCTCTTATGAAGTCATCTTTGTCCCGGGAAGTTTTGAAATTCCTTTCGCCGCAAAAAAAGCGCTCACTGGAACCTTTGCAGGTGCAGTGGCGCTTGGCCTCGTACTTCGTGGCGAAACAGCCCACTTTGATTATGTCTGCGAGGGTGTAACTCACGGAATTATGAATACTCAACTTGAACTTATGAAACCAATTGGATTTGGCGTTTTAATGTGCGACACGCTTGATCAAGCTCGTGCTCGCGTCAACGGCACTGTTGAAGATAAAGGCTACGACGCGACAATTGCCACACTTGCGTTGTTATAGTAAAGATTCTGGAAAGTGGCAGGCAACGAGTGAATGATCAACTGAGTGAAGCACAGGTACTTCATGTTCACATCGCGATTCGGACTTCCAACATCGAGTCCGGAATCGACATCCCGAGGGAAGTTCAATCACGTTCGGGACATCGCCGCCTAATTTGATTTGCTGAATTTTCTTCGACTTATCTTCTTCAATTACTGGAATTGAGGAGAGCAGAGCCTTTGTATATGGATGCCGAGGATTTTCATATAAAGTCTTTCGATCAGCGATTTCGACAATCTTTCCAAGGTACATTACCGCAACGCGTTGCGTGAAGTGACGGACAACTGCAAGATCATGTGCAATGAAGAGAAAAGCGAGACCAAATTCTTTTTGGAGATCCTTTAACAGATTAATAATCTGTGCTTGAATCGAAACGTCCAGAGCTGATACAGGTTCATCAGCAATAATTAATTTTGGTTGAACTGAAATTGCACGAGCGATACCAATTCGTTGCCGCTGGCCTCCGGAGAATTCATGAGGATAGCGATTGAAATGTTCAGGATTCAGACCGACAATTTCAAGTAATTCTTTGACGCGCTTCTCTCGCCCTTGAGATGGATTAATGCCGTTAATTTTCATCGCAGTAGAGATAATTGTTCCAACTGTGTGGCGTGGATTAAGTGATGCATAAGGATCTTGAAAAATTATCTGAATATCTTTTCGAATCTTTCGCATTTCTCTCATTGTGGTATGAGTGATGTCCTGACCTTCAAAGGTGATGGATCCTGACGTAGGCTCAATCAGTCGAGTAATAAGTCGGCCAGTCGTGGTTTTTCCACACCCAGATTCACCGACGAGGCCCAAGGATTCACCAACATTGAGATCAAAACTTATGTCATCAACAGCTCGAACAATTTTTCGTTCACCGAAAACACCGCCCTTTCTTACTGGGAAGTGTTTGACGAGATGGGATATCTCAAGAATTTTTTCGGTCATCGTGCGGCTTTCATCGATCGTTCAGCAAGCGGTATGTGACAAGCCGATATATGGTGAAGTGACGTAGATTCAGCTAAGAGAGGTGGCACGGTTCTGGAGCATTTTTCCATGATCGTTTTAGCAAGTGGACAGCGTGGATGAAATGCACATCCCGATGGCGGATTAATTAAACTTGGCGGAGTTCCTGGAATTGCCTCTAATCGAACATCCGGGTCGCTGGTTAATTGTGGAACGGATTTCAAGAGACCCCAGGTATAGGGATGATGTGGTCGATGTAATACTTCGTCAACACTTCCTTGTTCAATAACTTTGCCAGCGTACATAATTACAATGTCATCAGCAGTCTGCGAAACAACACCGAGATCATGGGTAATCAAAATAATTGACATACCGTACTCGCGTTGCAAATCTTTGAGCAGTTCAAGTATCTGAGCTTGGATTGTGACATCAAGAGCGGTCGTGGGTTCGTCGGCAATAATCAGCGACGGATTACATGACAACGCCATTGCAATCATGGCCCGCTGACGCATACCTCCTGAAAATTGATGAGGATAATCCAGTGCTCGTTTCTCTGGATTGGGGATTCCCACGCGTTGGAGCATTTCGACTGCTCGCTGACGAGCCTCTTTCTTCGATACATTGTGATGGACTAAATAGGCTTCTGCAATTTGGTCACCTACTTTGTAATATGGATGAAGAGATGCCAGTGCATCTTGAAAAATCATCGCCACTTTATTTCCGCGCAAATCTCGCATCTGCGCCTCAGATTTATTATTGACCTCTTCTCCATCAATAACGATTGAGCCAGACACCTGTGCGCGTGAGCCTTTGTGTAGACCCATAATCGCAAGGCTGGTCACTGTTTTTCCCGATCCAGATTCACCAACAATGCCAAGTGTTTTACCCTTTTCCACGGAGAAACTCACACCATCGACGGCTTTAACAAGTCCATCATCGGTAGGAAAGTGAACTACCAAATCTTTTACCGATAGTAAGGTCATGTCAGACGCACCTTGGGGTCAAGTGCCATATAAACAAAATCGACGATCATGTTTGCCACGACGATAAAGAGCGCTGCAACGAGAACGGTTCCGACAATTACAGGTAAGTCAACATTGTTCACTGCTTCGGTGGAGAGTTTGCCTAATCCAGGAATATTGAAAACATATTCAGTTATGACGGCGCCTCCGAGAAGGGTTCCCAAATCAATTCCAAAAACAGTGACTATCGGTGGAAATGCCGAGCGCAATACATGTTTTAAATTCACTTTTCGTGGCGCTAGGCCTTTAGCACGTGCAGTTCGTACATAGTCTTCACTCATTATTTCAATCATGCCAGCTCGAGTCAGACGTGCATAGATTGCAGATAATAAGAATGCCAAAGTCATCCATGGCAACGCCATCGATAACGCCCACTCTTTTAAGTCTTCGAATGGCGATATATATCCAGGCGTGTGCAGCCATTGCAACTTGTCGACGAAGATAAATTGCAAAATTAAACCGACAAAATAAATCTGAAGTGAAGCTGCAGCGAGCGAAAAACTCTGGGAAAATTTATCAATCCATGTGCCGCGCCGTAAAGCTGATATCACGCCACCAAATACACCTACCAATAGCCATAACACCGAAGCGCCGACAGCAATCGAAAGCGTTGCAGGTAAGCGATTCATGATTAAAGAAGTGACAGCTTCATCAGTTTGATAGGAATATCCCAAACATGGCGCTGGACAATGAAGTTCAGCATCGGTTCCGGCAAGATAGGTTCGCCCTGTGCCAAGTCCTTTGATGAATCGGCCAAATTGCACAGAAAGTGGTTGATCTAGTTCGAGCGTATGCCTAATTTGAGCAATCAAATCTGGAGTGCAAGATTTGCCACATGCTAAACGCGCTGGATCTGCCGGAAGAATATAGAAAACACCGAAAACAACGGCAGTAACCATAGTCAACACAATAAGACCGCCTGCAATTCGTTTAACGATGTATCTCAGCACTAAGTGCACCTCAATCTTTTGAAAAATCTATTGTAAGTAAAGTGGCAAAAAATTATTTAGACATCAAGAGATTCGGTGGCAGTTTCCTGCCACCGAAGTCCCGAGACGTACTTACTTAGTTACTTCTTGATCCAAACTCCGGCAGCAGAAGTGGTACCAAAACCAATCTCCTGTTGAACTCCACCAAGTTTTGATCCATAGAGAGCATTGGCATTCTGGAAGAAGGCCGGCATGACGCCTGCTTGATCCACAATGATCTTTTGCTCAATATCGCCGAGCGCTTTATCAGACTTCTTGATATCAGTGAGTTTGTCAGCTGCTTCAAAGAGAGTTTGAATAGACGCAACATTTTGTCGAGTGTAGTTGCTGTGTGAATCAGTGTCGCTCATAGTGCGTCCGTCATAGAGCGCATAAACGATTCCTGATGCTGCAGCCCAGTCCCAACCCCATGAAGCCTGAATAACATCAGGTTCTCCGCCAGGGCTGGTATTTGCCGTACCTCGTTTACCAATTGCTGTGTAATAACCAGCTCGTGGCAATTTCTGCATGGTGACAGTAAAGCCTGCTGCTTCAAGCGCTGCTTGAACTGCTGCAGCGCGATCTGGCTCAACACCTTTATCGCGATAGGCAAGAACAAGGTTTGTCTTCTTAATTGTTGCTTGGGCAAGAAGTTCCTTCGCCTTTGCTGTCTGTGCTTCAGGATTCTTCACAACATCGCGGCCGCAAATGTTGAAGTTACGCCACGCATTGCCCAGAGTAGGTGGGATAGTTGAGTTGGCATAAGAGCCAGCATTACTTCCACCTGCAGCAGCAAGAATAGTCTTGAGATCCAAAGCGCATTGAATTGCTTGACGAACTTTGAGGTCCTTCACCGTATCCATATTGATCGCGTAATAGCGAGCGTATGGAGTAGCAAATTGAAGGTATCGACTAGCATACTTTGGATTTCCTACAACAACACCGAGGTTATCGACGATATCGGTATCCATTGACATCGAAGTCTTTGTTGTTCCGGCATCGGCTAACAAGGTTTGTTCAAGCGCTGATTGGTCGAATCCCATCTTCACTTGAATCTTGTCTGGATAAGCCCAGCGTGATGGATCCGTCTTTGGGTCCCAGTACTTATTGCGTACCAGAGTTAACTGCTTGCCACGGTCATAGGACTCAATCTTGTATGGACCTGTTCCGACTGGATGGAGGTCATACAACTGCTTGGTGTCTTTCGCCTTTGGCACCGGCGCAAATGAACCGAATGTAACTACAGATGGGAAGTAAGGAATTACCTGAGTCAACTTGAAGGTGATTGCATCACCTTTTGCTGAGCATGTCACACCACTCAAATCAACATTTGGCGTGGTGTACGGACCTTTGAAATCATTGAGATTTTCGATCCAATCTGATGCGTATGTCGTTCCACCATCGAGAATTCCAGCGTCGTAGCTTCGCATGACGCCATATTTGAAATCTTCACACTTCACCGCTTTACCATCTTCGTATTTGATGCCTGAGCGGAGTTTGAAGGTCCATGTCTTTCCACCATCTTTTGTCGTACCAAGATCAGCGGCGAGATCGGGAAGAAGTTCAAGTTTTCCATTCATTGTTCGATAGTTGGTAAGTGAACGGATAAAGAATCGATAGAAATCTAGAGTTCCACCGACATAGTTACGTGCAGGATCGATATGTTCAAAATCGCCCTGATTGAGAATGGTTAGCGTGCCACCTTTAGTTGCACCAGGAATTGCTGGTGCCGGTCCATTCCAGGAGGTGGTTGCTGATTGAGCCGGCGCAACAAGTACGGCAGCAACTATTCCTGCTGCAACAACAAATATCGCGCTGGAGCGACCAACGTGTTTCATGAAGTACGTCCTTTCGTGCAGATAGAGCAATCTTTCGATTGCAAACCCAATAATGAAGCCATTATCGGGAACTCTTCGGGTCAAGCGCATCGCGAGCGCTATCGGCGAATAGGTTGAATCCTAAAACTAAGAGAAAGAGCGCAATTCCGGGGATAGCAGTATATGTAGGAACTACGCTGTAAAAGGGAACTGAATTGAGCAACATCTGTCCCCAATCAGCGAGTGGCTCAATAACTCCTGCACCCAAAAACGTAAGCGCCGCTTCGGTGGTGATAAACGTCGGAATATTGAGTGCAACTGTCACAAGAATTGGTGCCCATAAATTTGGAAGGATCTCTTTAAAGATTAAATGGGAGGTTGTTGCGCCGAGCGCTCGAGACGCTTCGACATACTCCTTCTCTTTAATGGAGAGGACTTGTCCGCGAACGATACGAGCGATGTACGGCCAACCAAATGTAGCAATCACAATTATCATGACTGGAATTCGGGTTGGATTTCCTTGCGGTATTCCAAAACCTTCCAGAATATTTTCTAATACCGGCGTAATTGCTAGCGCAAAGAGAATTGATGGGAAGGCAAGGATGATTTCCATAAATCGGGATAAAAGTTGATCAATTTTCCCACCAAAAAATCCAGAGAGTAAACCGACAATCACACCTATGAGGGTTGCAAGAAGTGCAGAGGCTAATGCGATCGACAGAGAAGTCCTTGCGCCAAAGGCAAACCGTAAGAAAAGATCTCGACCAGTTCGTGGTTCCACACCGAACCAATGATCGGCAGAAATTCCACCAAATCGCCCCAACGGCAAGGCTCCTCTCGCATCATCTAAGAGGTCGGCATTGAATTCATTGGGTGACACTCCGATAATTTTCTGAAACAACGGCGCCGCAATTGCAATAAAAATAAAAAATAGGATTACGCCACCTGAGACCCACGCCGTTTTATCTTTTTTTAACCGGTCGAGCGCTTGACGAAGTGGAGATCGTGACGCGATGGCAGCATCGGTCGCTACTATGCTCATCTACCACACTCCGTAAATTCCATGCCTAAACCTAGAGTGGGTACTGAATCAATTCAATGCATAGGGATGGGGTTTTATAACGATTAGGAAACAATCGGCGATTTTCCACACAATCTAGAGCTTAATTTGAACCTGGGTTCTCTCGTTGAGTAAACGTGTTTCAGTTACGTCACTGCTGATCGATTCAAGTAGTTTGGTACCTAAACCAGGTGCGCCTTTCTTGGAGGCTTCTCCATTTCGAGTTAATGTCAGAATAAAGCCTTTCGCATCACTCTTTCCCGAAATAAAGACTTCTGACGTACCAGAGTGGCGCGCTCCGTTTGTGACAAATTCTTCGAGAATTTCGACAACGATGGGTGCATAGGTGTGGGTAGCAAAAAAATCTGTTGCCAGAGAACTCTCGATTGAGACTATTCCATCCCACGCGGCCAAAAGCTTTTCAAATCGTTTCTCGGGATTCGTCGAGACAATTTCAAAATCATCTCGAGCGGATCGATTAATATAACTCGTAAGTTTCTCCATCGCATCTCGTGAGAGATCAGGGGAGTTAGTTTCCACAGCTTTTTCAAGTTGTTTGAGTAGACCTTGTAGCTCAGATTGAACCGAGTTATGAAGAAAAGCAGTAATCATTCTTCGATCACTAATTCCCATCGCCTCAAGAGTTGATAGATTTTTGGCTTCATCGAGAGCTTGAGTTTCCCCAAGACTTAACAGAAGATGTCGCTTATCTGCAAAAGATTGCTTCAACCAGGCGCTCAATAGAGCTATTCCTGGGGTAAAGGGCATCAAAATTAATACTGATACAAGGGGGTGCTTTCCATAATCGATTTCAAAATTTTCACTTATAAGGTATTGCAGATACGAGTGACTGAAAAGGTAGAGCAGGAATATTCGGTTAGCTCGCTGTAAACAATTGGGAAAATGGTTTACATACCATCGATGAAGAAGGGCTGGGAGAAGATATAACCCCGTTGCGGCAAAAGTAGAGATGAGCGTCGCCTGAATGTTATAAATACTTTTCCAGTTGAAGAAGGAGAGAATCAAAATAAGTCCAGTAGTGAGACGAATTGAATAATTAAATTTATTGACGCTTTGTACAAGTGTGGCAATGAATTTGGATTTGGGCGGGGTGAGAAGGCTCTCGCTATACAGGCGTTCTCCCATAGGTTTGATTTGTTCCTTTAAGACGGTATCAATTTTCGATGCCGCCAACATCAATTTTGAGGAATCTAAATCTCCATCTTTATTCACGATCGATTTAAGATCACTCTTCATCAAGTTGACTGAGTTCAGAGCTTGGTTAATTTCTCGTGCGCTTTCATATCGATATTTCTTCGTCTCGGAAATTAACTTATCGACCATAAATGACCGATAGCGAGCATCGAGAGTTCGTTGTTTCTGAATTCCTACGCTCCAAAAAAGAAGAAAGAAGACTGCATTTGCGGTGGAATTAATCATTCGATAAATCAAAGTAGTGGGATTGGTAAAACCGAAGAGCTCTGCGCTGTAAAAGAACGTCAACCCTCGAATAGCTCCGGCGGAAACCAGCACCACAATCACCATTTGTTTAAAGAGCAATTCATTGGAGATCTTATCGAGGACCTTCTGGCCACCCAATAACACCGGCAACATCGCACTATTTGTAAAGAGTGCGACGCCGAAGGCCAGCAATGCAGAATTTGGCATATCAAATTGGTTATAGAGAACTAAGTAAACAGCGCCAGCTGAGGCTGGTTGGTAGAGCGCAAATGCTAACCAAGAGAATCGGTAAAAAGTGAGAAACTTAAATGAGAGATCGTCTTTATTCATTGATCTTCCCGGTCAATCGGAAATATGCTCGAGCTAAACTGACTCGAAGATTCTTCTCACTCGATCGTTTCACATCGAGAATATTTTGCAAACGAGCAATATTCGCCTCGACACCTTTTTCGGTAATAGAAAGGCGAGAAGCAATTTCACTGGTAGTGAGCCCCTCCGCTAAATACTTCAGGAGTGTTACTTGTTGAGTTGATAGATCAATCTCATCATTGCGTTTTGATGAATCATGAATAAGCGGATATTTCTTTGCTTGTAAAATTCGGTTGACGAGCATCTGCAGGTCGCTCATTTCACCTTTGGTAAGAAAGCGCGCACCAATAGGCATTTGTTCATAATTTGGCGCAAACTTCGGTGAAGAAAAACTCGAGAGAAATACCAAGCCAATCCCGGGGCTCTGTTTTCTCAACGCGATTGCTATGTCGATCCCATTCGGACCAACACCTAAATCCATATCTAGGAGAGCAACGTCAGGATTATGTAGTGCGAGGAGATTGAGAGCATCACGAGCCGTTGCGCCACTTCCGATTACTTCTATTCCGAGAGAGTGAAGAGCAGTCGATAATGAAGAGCGAATCAGAGCGTCATCGTCGATGATGAGAATGCGAGCTAGTCGTTGATTAATGATCGCTCCTCGCATGGAATCTGGTTCTATCTAGACCGTATTTCACTGGATTTCACCATTTATTACCGCCAATAAGTATGGAAAACCCTACTGGGCAATAGGGCGATATGTCCGAATTGAATAGCCTCGCGCCTATGTTTCCTCGCATGGGCCTCACCCCTTTCTCACTATTGGCAAACTCCCATGCTTGATTCATCGACCAAAAATCGAACGCAACCGCAAGTTGCGAATCTATCTATCGCACCAAAAGAGATTCATAAAAAGAAACTTACCTGGCTCCCCGAACTTATTTTTTTCGCAACCGATGTCACAGCAATTGTGTTATCAATTATTGCGGGATATTTCATTCGCTTTGCTGAACTTGAAGCAAAGAATGAACTCAATATTGGAAACTTCGCATGGCAATATCGTCACTTTCTCTTTGCCTTTGGCGCTGCATGGCTTGCCACCCTTGCGATCTTCAATACATACAAACAAATTCGCCCACTCGACTATTTTGTTAGATTGAAACAGGCGCTCAAAACTTCTGCGCTTTTTTTCTTTACTATCGGATTTGTCTGTTTCACCCTTAAAATATCGCTCTCGCGACTTCTCATCTCGACAATATTTCTCTTGTCGGTTGTATTTTTCTCTGTACTTCGCGCAGTAGCGAACTACATCATCGAGAAATTTGTTAAAAGTAAAATTGAGATTCGATCTAATCTTCTCGTTATAGGAAGTGATGCAACAGAAAATTCACGATATATTGACTGGATCCGTCGAAATAAACATTATGGTCTTAAGGTGCAAGTTAATATCCTTATTAAAGAATTTGATTCTGCTGCTCAAGCTCGAGTTAAAAGTGCCATTCAAGAATTTGATGACACAAAAGTACTTTTGCTTCCCTCACTTGGTACTGACGAAACGCTCCGCGAATTGATCTGGTTCTGCGAAGCATTTAATAGCGATATCTATTTGGCACCACAGCTCACTAGCAAGAGCGGATATTGGTTGACGCCAAAACATGAAGTAGGCATGCCGTTCTTTACTACTGCTAAACCTAAACTTTCCACCAAATCTCGTTTCATCAAACGAGCCTTTGATATTGCTTTCGCAATTTTCGCTCTCATCATCACCCTTCCAATTTTCATTACGGTTTCACTCATTATCGTGGCGACAGATGGCTTTCCGGTTTTTTACAAGTCTCGTCGTGTAGGAATAGATGGAATTCCCTTCAATTTCATCAAGTTTCGCACCATGATTAAGAACGCCGATAAAATGGTCGATCAAGTCCAAAATATGCACCCGACGACCCACGTGCTCTTCAAGAATCCTTCTGATCCGCGCATAACACCAATCGGCAGATATCTTCGTCGGTATTCCATTGACGAGCTTCCACAATTTATCAATATTCTTAAAGGCGATATGTCAGTTGTTGGACCTCGGCCGCCGATTATTTCTGAAGCGCTTCGCTATGACGATCTTTCACAACGACGACTCTATGTTCGACCAGGACTTACCGGTCCGTGGCAAGTAAGTGGTCGTTCTGATCTTGATTGGGAGATGAGTGTTCGACTCGATCTTGACTACGCCGCAAACTGGAAATTCACTAACGATCTTTGGCTTGTGCTTCGCACCATTCTCGTAGTCTTTACTGGAAAGGGTGCCTACTAATGAGCGAGAACCTGGATCTTCGGGATATTTTCCTTCTCGTTATTAGAAATCTATTCGTTCTAGTTTTTTGTACCGCACTCGGATTTGGCGCTGCTTTTTACTATAACGATAAAGCTATTCCCATTTACACAGCAGATATCCAACTATTCGTTTCAACGCCAGCATCAGCTATCGATATCGGTTCACTCGCTACTGGCTCAAGCTTCTCGCAACAACGCGTGAAGTCATATGCCGACATCATTGATGGCCCATCAACCCTTGCACCTGTTATTAAAAAACTAAAACTCAAGACAACTCCACAAGATTTAGCAAAATCGGTCAAGGCATC
>CAZQWU010000011.1:30437-36280 GCA_964597305.1 uncultured Bifidobacterium sp. | reverse complement strand
GTAAGAAATTTATTACCCTCGCGGTTGGGTGTACGGGAGGCAAGCATCGCAGTGTTGCAATCGCTGAAGAACTTCACGCTCGATTAACAGAGGTTTCCCTTCCCGGACATGAAAATCTTGCAGTTCAAGTTGCCCATCGAGATTTAGGGCGTGAACGTTAGTGTCAGAGCTCAAATCTAAGAAAGTTGTTGCCCTCGGTGGCGGTCACGGACTGGCTGCAACATTACGTGCGCTCCGAGGAATCACCAATAACATCACTGCGATTGTTACGGTGGCAGATAACGGAGGATCAAGCGGACGATTACGAGAAGAATTTCATATGTTGCCACCGGGAGATTTGCGCATGGCCCTTGCTGCGCTCTGTGGTGACGATGAATGGGGACGAAGTTGGGCTGAAATTATGCAATATCGTTTTACATCAGATGGTCCAATGGATGGTCATGCGGTGGGCAATCTTTTACTTACAGCGCTCTGGGATAAAGACGGCGATCCAGTCAGTGGCCTTAATCGAGTCGCGCAGTTACTGAAAGTTGTAGGACAAGTTCTACCAATGGCGATCGAACCTCTTGATATTGAAGGAACTTTTAATACAACAATCGGGCGAAAGATTATTCGCGGCCAAATAGAAGTAGCTACTGCTAAAGGTAAATTGGAGTCGCTCTCACTCATTCCGAAAAATCCTACGCCCACATCAGAGGGACTTCAGGCGATTGCTGAAGCAGATTGGATCACCATCGGGCCAGGTTCATGGTTCTCTAGCGTTTTGCCACATTTCTTAGTAAGCCAACAACTGGCAGCGATTGTCGCTTCACCGGCGAAAAAACTCGTCCTTCTCAATCTTGATGCATCGCCTGCGATACATGGAGAAGAATTTGCCGGTAATTCTCCTGCTGAACATCTTGAAATACTCCATAAATATGCGCCGTCTTTTCACTGTGATGTAGCGCTCGCCGATCGTTCTGTTGTCAACGATAAAAATGAATTGGCTGACGTGGTAACTAGATTAGGTGGGCAATTAGTGATCGGCGATCTCGCTGCTCCGGGCAGTCTTCACCATGATTCAAAAAAATTAACCTCGGTAATCAGCCACATTTTTTCCTCCTAAGTGTTTAGATACCACCATGGCAATGACAGCATCAGTCAAGGACGAGTTGAGCCGTCTGTCGGTAACGAAACCCTGTTGTCGTAAAGCAGAAGTTTCTGCAATTCTTCGTTTTGCAGGGGGATTGCACATCACATCAGGAAAAATCATGATTGAAGTTGAGTTGGATACCGCTCAAAGTGCGCGACGACTTCGGAAAGACATCTCTGATGTGTATGGCCATGAAAGTGATTTAGCGGTAATCACCTCTGGCGGGTTGCGTAAAGGAAGTAAATATGTTGTTCGCGTTCTGAATGATGGCGATGCGCTAGCGCGACAAACGGGGCTCGTAGACTCCAATGGTCGACCTGTGCGGGGATTGCCACCACAGGTTGTCTCTGCATCGCTCTGTGATGCAGAAGCTGCTTGGCGTGGTGCATTTATTGCACATGGATCATTAACTGAACCGGGACGATCTTCTGCGCTAGAGATAACGTGTCCAGGACCTGAAGCAGCGCTTGCACTCGTCGGCTCCGCACGACGTTTGGGTATTGTGGCAAAAGCGCGAGAAGTGCGCGGAGTTGATCGCGTTGTTATCCGCGATGGTGATGCTATCGGTGTCTTACTTACACGACTTGGTGCCCATGAAAGTGTTTTGGCGTGGGAAGAGCGACGGATGAGACGTGAAGTGCGCGCAACCGCGAATCGGTTGGCAAATTTTGATGATGCAAACTTACGTCGTTCTGCGCGTGCGGCAGTTGCCGCATCAGCTCGAGTGCAACGTGCAATGGAAATTCTCGCGTCTGATATTCCACAACATTTAAAAGAAGCGGGTGAATTAAGAATTCAACATGGCCAAGCAAGTTTAGAAGAATTAGGTTCGTTAGCATCGCCACCAATGACTAAAGATGCGATCGCAGGGCGAATTCGCAGGCTACTCGCAATGGCTGATAAGCGCGCACACGATTTAGGAATTCCTGATACTGAAGCAGGTCTGACGCCAGATATGTTGGGGTAGGATCAGAACATCCACAAGGCGGTGGCTTAGTCTGTTAACAATTAGCGGAGTTACATCATGGTAAAAGTTGGTATCAACGGTTTTGGTCGAATCGGTAGAAATTTCTTTCGCGCAGCACTTACCTCACAAGCCCAGTTTGAGATTGTCGGAATTAATGATTTAACCGATAACGCAACGCTGGCACATCTACTTAAATACGATTCGATTCTTGGACGACTTGGCGTACCCGTTACTCATACTGAAAACACCATTACTGTCGGCGGAAAAACTATCAAGGTATTTGCCGAACGAGATCCAGCAGCCCTGCCGTGGGCCTCGGTTGGCGCCGATATTGTTCTTGAATCAACTGGTCACTTTACTAAAGCCGCCGATGCAAAGAAGCACATAGCAGCGGGAGCGAAAAAGGTCATCATCTCAGCGCCAGCAACTGACGAAGACATCACCATTGTGATGGGCGTCAACGATAAATCGTATGACGGAAGTAAACACCATGTAATTTCGAATGCCTCGTGCACAACAAACTGTCTTGCGCCAATGGCAAAAGTCCTCCACGATAATTTTGGTATTCAACGCGGTTTTATGACAACAGTTCATGCCTATACAAATGATCAAGTTATCCTTGATTTTCCACATAAAGATCTTCGACGTGCTCGCGCGGCAGCAACCAATATCATCCCAACCTCAACAGGTGCGGCAAAAGCAATTGCGTTGGTACTTCCAGAATTAAAAGGAAAACTTGATGGGTATGCACTTCGAGTTCCTACGCCGACCGGCTCCATTACCGACCTCACGGTAGAACTTGCCCGTGAGGTAAGCGCGGCAGAAGTGAATGCTGCAATCAAGAAAGCTGCAGAGGGTGAACTTAAAGGGTATTTGATGTATACCGAAGATCCAATCGTATCTACCGATATCGTTACCGATCCACACTCATGCATATTTGATGCTGGCATTACCAAAGCAATTGGCAATACTGTAAAAGTTGCAGGTTGGTATGACAACGAATGGGGATATTCAAATCGGTTGGTAGATCTGATCCATTTAGTTGGTCGATCTCTTTAATCAAACGTGAACCAATCGTCGAATCAGAATTCGGAAATAATGCAGATTCCGAATCTCACTGGTAAGCGAGTGTTCTTGCGGTGCGATCTCAATGTTCCCATTAAGGATGGAGTGATCACAGATGACGGTCGTATTCGAGCTTCGCTTCCGACGATAAATGCATTGCTTGCAGCAGGAGCCTCGATCGTCATATGTGCGCATCTGGGAAGACCAAAGGGTGAACGAAGACCAGAGTTATCGCTTGCCCCAGTCGCTGTGAGATTGACAGAACTTCTTCAACGCACAGTGAATTTTGCACATGACATTTTTGCCCCTGACACTGCGGGCGATAGCGCAAGAAAAAATGTCGTCTCATTATCGAATGGCGAAGTTGTATTGCTGGAAAACATTCGATTTGACGCGCGAGAGACCAGTAAAGATGGCGCTGCGCGAATGGAATTGGCGCTCGCGCTCTCAGCTCTTGCTGATTTTTATGTCGGAGATGGTTTTGGCGCAGTACATCGTCGCCACGCTTCAGTCTATGAGCTTCCGCAATTACTGCCACACGCTGCGGGTACGCTCGTTGCACAAGAAGTTTCGGTACTCAAAAAATTAACACAAACACCCGATCGCCCCTATGGCGTTGTTCTTGGTGGCGCAAAAGTTGCCGACAAGATCGGCGTTATCTCAAACCTTCTGGAATCAGTTGACATGATGGCTATTGGCGGTGGAATGCTCTTCACATTCCTTGCTGCGCAAGGAAAAGAAATTGGCACATCGCTCATTGATCAAGAATCTCTACCGATTGTGAAAGATCTTCTTGTCCGCGCAGAGAAGCGGGGAGTGAAATTTCTCTTACCAACTGATGTCGTTGTTGCACCTTCATTTGCCAATGAAAATCCAACTATTGTCAGCGTCGACGCTATCCCGAGCGACCACATGGGATTAGATATCGGACCTGAAACTGCAACTACTTTTGCATCTGCTATCAAGGAATGCCACACAGTATTTTGGAATGGTCCAATGGGAGTTTTTGAATTTTCCCTCTTTGCGGCGGGTACGAAAGCCGTTGCGCAAGCGCTTACTGAAGTTTCAGGACTTGCGGTTGTCGGAGGTGGCGATTCTGCAGCTGCAGTTCGCGCGCTAGGTTTTGCCGACTCACAATTTGGTTACATTTCAACTGGTGGTGGAGCATCACTGGAATATCTAGAAGGAAAACATCTTCCTGGCCTGGACGCGCTAGGAATTGTTTAATTACGAAAGGATCGCATGTCACGTAAACCGTTGATAGCAGGAAATTGGAAGATGAATCTCAATCATCTTGAAGCGATTGCCGTGGCACAAAAACTCGCGTACTCCATTGACGATAGAGAATATGATGCAGTTGATATTGCCATCATTCCACCGTTCACCGATATTCGATCTATTCAAACTTTGATCGATGGCGATCGCCTTCGCCTTACCTATGGCGCGCAAGATCTCTCGCCAGAAACGGCTGGAGCCTTTACCGGAGATATCTCTGGCTCAATGTTGAAGAAATTAGGGTGCACCTATGTTCTCGTAGGACACTCAGAACGTCGCGCAATCCACGGTGAATCAAGCGAATTACTTCATCGCAAAATGAAAGCCGCGCTCGCTCACGAACTCATTCCCGTTTTCTGCGTTGGTGAAGAATTAGCGATTCGCGAATCCGGTAACCATGTCTCATATGTTCTCGAGCAAGTTCGTGAGGGACTTAAAGGATTTCACAAACCAGATCTGAAGAAAATTGCTTTTGCGTATGAGCCCGTGTGGGCAATAGGTACAGGACGAACGGCAACTCCAGACGACGCACAAGAAGTCTGCCAGGCCATCCGCGGAGAGCTTTCAAAAATCGGCAGTGAAGAGATTGCGGAAAATGCACGAATTCTCTATGGCGGATCGGTCAAGTCTGCAAACATCGTCGATATTATGCGCCAGCCAGATATTGATGGTGCGCTCGTGGGCGGAGCAAGCCTTGATCCAGAAGAGTTTGCGCGGATTTGTAAATTTCATCGGGTATCCTGACGCACGTGAAATTAGCGCTCTCCATTATTCTCATCATTTCAAGCATTCTCATGATTATGTTGGTGCTTCTCCATAAAGGAAAAGGGTCTGGTCTCTCAGATCTATTCGGTGGTGGGGTCTCTTCAACATATGGCGGATCATCTGTTGTCGAGCGGAATTTAGATCGAATTACTATTGTTGTAGGTGGCGTATGGTTCGCCGCCGTTGTGGCGTTAAGTCTTTTATTGAAATAGCAGAAGTACCAAGGGAGTGATCTATGGCTGGTGGTAGCGCAATTCGAGGTTCCCGCGTCGGTGCAGGTCCAATGGGAGAAGCCGAGCGTGGCGAAGCGATCGCTCGATTCCGAATTTCGTATTGGTGTCTCAATGGCCATGAAACAAAACCTTCATTTGCTGAAGATGGAACAGTGGTTATTCCCGATGAGTGGGATTGCCCGCGGTGTGGTTTTCCAGCAGGACGAGATAAGAACAATCCACCAAGCCCATTAAAGAACGAGCCTTACAAGACACATTTAGCGTATGTAAAGGAACGACGTACTGAGGCAGAGGCGACAAAAATTCTCTCTGATGCGTTGAAAAAACTTCGTGGCGACGACGAAGAATAGCGCGAGGAATAGCGCGAAGAATAGTGCGACGAAGTTCGAGATCACTTTTGCGAGAA
>CAZQWU010000011.1:17404-30337 GCA_964597305.1 uncultured Bifidobacterium sp. | reverse complement strand
GCGAGGAATAGCGCGAAGAATAGTGCGACGAAGTTCGAGATCACTTTTGCGAGAATTGACAATACTTAATCAAGAACTTAACTTCGAACTTAACTACGAATTTAACGAATCCACGACGTGATGTAGGTACTTAATTCCCGCTTCCCGGTTTCGAAGATGGAAATGTACGACCGGCAATCCACGTGATCGCAACGCTGCCAGATCACCAAGAGCTTGCGCAGTGATGAGAGTCTGGAAATCGTAGCCAGAACCGGGAATTTCGATCGTCTCGCGTGGTTCACCCGTAATCAAAATAAATCCACCGACGAGCGGTCCACCTTTATGAAATTGTCCTGTGGAATGAAGGAAGCGAGGACCCCATCCAAAAGTTGTGGGTCGGTTAGCTAATGCAGCGATTTTCCCGCGAAGTGACGTTGCGTCAAAATCTGCACAACGATTGAGATAGGCCAAAATGGCGATGTATCCATCTTCAGGTACGCGGTGGAAGAGAGATGCCAGCACACCGGCTATTGATTGATCTCCACTAGCGCTAAAAACTTCAATGGTATTTTCCATAAAGGATGGCGTACCTAATCGATCTGCAGGTGGTGTTTTTTTCTCCTGCCAACGGTGAAGTAGAACGTTAGTTTGTTCTTTCGCTTCGGCCACATTGGGTTGATTAAAGGGATCGATCGACAGTTCGCTACCAATCAAAGCGGTAACCCACTCCCAAAAAATAAATTGAGAACCTAACGCTCCATCGACCGATAACGCGCCAGCTTGATTAAAAGTTACCACCGGAAGTGAATGCGAATCTTCCCGATTTTCTACGATAACTGGCAAAATTCCCTTACCTGATTTTCCCGTTGATTCTGCAATTAATTGTTCGATCCAATCACTTAAACCATGGAGCGTGCTCTCTTCATCGGTAAAAGAAAGATAACGAAGCTGTGCGAGCGTCTGCGTCGCAAATATGACTGGTGAATCTTGGCGAATAAAATCTGCTGCGCTTTCGTACGCATCATCCAGGAGAATGGAAACATCAATTCCTAAAAGTGCACTTGGCGTTAAGCCAAATGCACTGAGCGCACTAAATCTGCCACCAACGTCGGGATCTGCATTGATAATGCGATAGCCCGCTGTTCGAGCTACGGTATCGAGCGGAGATTGCGGGTCAGTAACAATCACCATGTGATCATCTGGTCGCAAACCCTGACTTTCAAAGAGATGGTGAAATAATTTCAAATGTGATGTTGTTTCGACAGTAGTTCCCGATTTGGAGCCGATAACAACAACGCAGTTTCTCAGTGAGCTGGGAAGTACGTGGTGAATATAATCAGGATCGGTGCTATCAATGACAAGTAATTTCTTGCCATAAGTCTTTGCAATAACTTCAGGTGCAAGTGAAGAACCGCCCATTCCGCAGAGAATGACCTCGGTAAGTTCTCGTTCGCGCGCCCAAGCCGCGAGGGCATCGAGTTGGGGCAAGAGCTCCCGTGACGTTTCTGGTAGCGAAATCCAATTCAATCGATGTTGCGCTTCTGCGTGCGCGGAATCTCCCCAGATCGTGGCATCTTTGGCGGCAAGTTGAAGAGCTCGTTTGTGTAACGTGTCATTTGGTTCTCTATTCCAACCAGAGCCATACAAAGTGATCATGTCAGGTGCGCAACATTCGCCGCTTTGTGGTGAACACGATCAATCAATTGAAGCCAGGGTGTAACAAACTTGGTTAACCCTTCCTCTTCTAATGTCTCAGCAACGCGATCTAAGTCGATAGTGAGTTGCGCAAGTTTCCTAACAGTTTCATGCGCATCAGGAATGCGTGGCGTAATAGCATCGCCTTTCGAAATTCCATGGTCATGTACGGCATCAAGGGTCGCCTGGGGCATGGTGTTCACGGTGTGCGGAGCGGTCAACTCAACAACATATCGATCGTCGGGATAACGACGATCTTTCACACCGGTTGATGCCCATAAAGGTCGTTGAATTCGCGCACCTCTCTTTTCGAGTTCTTGCCAACGCGAGCTATCCCGAAAGGAAGAAAAACGTTCATAGGCAAGGTGAGCATTTGCGATTGCTGCTTTCCCCAACAAAGTTTCTGCCATAGTTTGGTGAGGCGCGAGCGTTGTGAGCTGTTGATCTACCTCGGTATCAACTCGACTCACAAAAAACGATGCAACCGAATGTATGTCTGCAAGGGCGAGACCTGATTGAACTCGGCGGTGAAGACCTTGCATAAAGGCATCTAACACTTCGTTATAGCGCGTAACCGAGAAAATTAAAGTGACGTTAACGCTGATTCCTTCGGCAATGAGTTCAGTAATCGCTGGTAAACCCTCGCGCGTGGCTGGAACTTTGATCAATACATTAGCGCGATCAACTCTGTTCCAAAGATTTTTAGCTTCAATGATCGTTGCGTGAGTGTCACGAGCAAGACGTGGGTCAACTTCAATACTCACGCGACCATCAATGCCATCGGATTCTTGAAAAATATTGCGAAACTGATCACACGCATTTTGCACATCTGAGATCGTTAATTCGGTAATAATCTCTTCGGCAGTTTTTCCGTTCATAGCAAGTTGTCTGATGTCTTCGTCGTAAAGAGCAGATGTTCCAATCGCCTGGGAAAAAATCGCAGGATTAGTAGTAACTCCAGTAATGAAACGGTCATTGATTAATCGGGCGAGCGAGAGCGGGGATTCAGCGTCAATCAATCGTTCGCGGGAGAGATCATCAAGCCAAATCGAGGTTCCAGTTTGTGTAATCTCGAAGAGATTTTTACTTTTCATGTTGGTGAGACGTTGCTCGAAGTAGAGTTCGTTGTGCAGCAGCAACAACGTTCTCGATTGTAAAACCGAATTCTTCAAAAAGTTTTCCATAGGCTGCAGATGCACCAAAATGCTCAAGCGAAATCGCTTCTCCGCCATCACCAATGAGATCTCGCCAACCTTGAGCGATTCCCGCTTCAATACTTACTCGGGCTCTAACCTCAGGCGGCAAGACAGAGTGACGATAACTCTCACTTTGTTGAGCAAACCACTCCAGGCATGGCGCACTCACGACGCGCGAAGCAATTCCCTCGTGCAACAAAACTTTCTGCGCTGCGAGCGCGAGTGAGACCTCTGAACCTGTCGCAATCAAGATCACTTCTGGTGTCGATGGAGAGTCGCTCAAAATGTATGCCCCGTGTGAAACACCATCAGAACTTGCAACCACTTCACGATCAAATACCGGAAGATTTTGGCGAGAGAGAACCAGACCTACGGGCTCACAACGTTTCACAATTTCTTTCCACGCGCTCACAACTTCATTGGCATCAGCTGGTCGAATAACGCTCAAGCCAGGAATCGCACGGAGTGCTGCGAGGTGTTCAACTGGTTGATGAGTGGGTCCATCTTCGCCAAGACCAATGGAATCGTGCGTCCAAATATATGTAACAGGAAGATTCATCAACGCCGAAAGTCGAACAGCGCCACGCATGTAATCGCTAAAAACTAAGAACGTGCCACCGAAGGGTCGAGTTAATCCGTGAAGGGATATGCCATTCATGATCGCACCCATTGCATGCTCTCGAATGCCGAAGTGAATTATCCGACCATAAGGGTTTGCGTTTTTTTGAGGTGAAGTCTTTGGTAAAAATGAACCGCCACCTTCAATAGTGGTGTTGTTACTCTCAGCGAGATCGGCAGATCCACCCCACCATTCAGGGAGTGTTTCAGCGATTTTTTGCAGGGTGTCGCCAGATGCTTTTCGAGTGGCAATCTCTTTGCCTGATTTATCTGTTGCAGGAAAATTCGGTAACGACTTTTCCCATTGTTGGGGGAGTTCACCGTGAAGTAAGCGCATGAGCAGCTTATGTCTATCTGGATTACGCGACTGCCATTGGTCAAACGCCGTATTCCACTGAGCGTGTAACTTCGCACCGCGATCTTTTACCTCTCGAACATGGCTCAATATTTCGTTCGGAACTTGGAAATGCATTGCAGGATCAAGTCCGAGAATTTCTTTTGTTGCTGCAACCTCTTCGGCGCCTAAAGCTGAACCATGAGATTTTGCGGTGTTGCGAGCGCTTGGGGCTGGCCATGCAATAACACTCTTGAGGCGAATGAGTGTAGGTCGACGTGTTTCACCAAGAGCGCTTTGAATGGCGGTATCAAGTGCAATTCGATCGACATCACCATCTGCTTTTGCTGGAACTTCGAGAACATTCCAGCCATACGAGGTGTAACGGAGAGAGACATCCTCCGTAAATGCAAGGTGCGTGTCACCTTCAATGGAAATTCTATTGTCATCATAAATAACAATGAGGTGAGAAAGTTCTTGTACGCCAGCAAGCGATGACGCTTCACCGCTGACACCTTCTTCCAAGTCACCGTCAGAGCAGATAACCCAAATTCGATGATCAAACGGACTCTCACCGTGCGGTGTATCGGGATCCAATAAGCCACGTTCATAACGAGCCGCCATCGCCATTCCTACTGCGTTGGCAACACCTTGACCTAATGGTCCCGTCGTCGTTTCTACTCCTGCAGTATGGCCATATTCAGGATGGCCGGGAGTGAGTGAACCCCATGTGCGGAAATTTTTTAAATCGGAGAGTTCAACACCGTACCCACTAAAAAATAATTGGGTATACAGAGTCATCGATGAATGGCCGCACGAGAGAATGAATCGGTCGCGACCAAGCCACTTCGGATCAGCAGGGTCATGTTTGAGATATTTCTGAAAGAGTAAATACGCGACAGGGGCAAGTGACATCGCAGTTCCTGGATGACCATTTCCCACTTTCTGAACCGCATCCATCGCAAGTGCACGGGCAATGGCCACAGCACGATCATCTTTTTCACTCCACGGTGTTGATGCCACGTGTTTTCCGCCCTTTCCTTATCTACTGCTGGCTCTACTTGTTCAGTTCCATTTTTTTAGTTCTAATTATTCAGTTCCAAAATGCAAATTCGGTGGGGATTTTTCACGCCACAACAAATTTCCGAGTAAAACGATATTCCATGTGGAAAGCCAAACCATCGTTGCACCGAAAAGATGGGCAGCGACAATAATCTCAGGAAGTCCAGTGAAATATTGAACATAACCTATGACTCCCTGCCCCAGTGCGACACCAAGAAAAATAAAAACTGCGTGGCGTATAGCGCGTTGTTTTTCACCACTTTCAGCGAGGTGGATTGAAATAAGTAAACCAAGAGTCAATGCCAAAAGTGCAATCACCATATCAGCGTGGATGAGCGCAACAATTCGGGTATCAAATCCGGTTCGCGGAGCTTGGGCATCACCAGCATGAGGACCTGATCCGGTGACAACCGTTCCCATGGTAATTACCCCGAGGGTGAGAGTGACAACTGCACGAGCAACAAGCCTTGTCGTCGGCGACAACTCATAGCGGATTTTCCTTACGATGTTTGCTCGTAGCGACTGTGCCCCTGCCATTAATGCAATAGAAAGGAGAAAGTGCCCCGCAACCGGAATGGGATTGAGTTTGGTCAGAACAGTGATACCGCCCAAAACCCCTTGCCCGACAATTCCGAGAACTTGCACACTGGCGAGACGGTAAAGATTTCGCTGCTTATTTCGAAGAACAAAGATCACCATCGCTATCGCAGCAGCTAAAAGTGCGAAGGTCAGTAATCGATTCCCAAATTCAATCCAGGAATGGAGCGCACCTTCGGCTTGATGAGGAACAGGGGTATATGAACCAGGCGTGCACTCTGGCCAGGTGGGACAACCCAATCCAGATCCCGTCAGTCGAACTGCGCCACCGGTAACAATCAGGGCGCTTTGAAGAAAGAGCAAGAGCGTGGCAAGAACCGAACCCAATTTTTGCCGCGCTGACACGGCTCAACCTTATTAGCGCCTCCGAGTTTTTAGCGGGAGGCTCAATTGGCGGTTAAGTGGGAATTACGCAACAATAATGTTGTGAAAATCAAAACCCCGGTCACTGGCTCCACCCGCGATGAACTCGCCCGGTTGATCCTTGAATCAGGGCCAATGTCGGCGCCTGAACTAGCCGACCGTCTGAAATTAACCGCAGCCGGAATTCGTCGTCATCTCGATGCGCTGACCGACGAAGGAATTTTGGAAGCGCGGGAACCATATCGAGTCCAAAACAATGCTCGTGGTCGTGGTCGACCATCGAAAGTTTTTGTCATGACGGATGTCGGGAGAGAAAAGTTCGAACACTCCTACGATGATCTTGCTGTACAGGCGTTGAAATTTATGGCAGTTAATAATGGTCCACAGATGGTTCGAGAATTTGCGCATGCACGTGCGCAAGAAATTGCACGAAAAGTTCAACAGAATTTAGAACGTCATCGAGCAGGAAAGACTCAGAAAGATAAAATGAAGTCACTTGCTCAAGCGCTTAATGATGAAGGATATGCCTCATCAATTCACAATAAATCGCAGGGTGACGAACTCTGTCAACACCATTGTCCAGTAGCACACGTTGCAGCTGAATTTCCCGAACTTTGCGAGGCGGAGACGCAAGTATTCTCGCAAGTTTTAGGCACGCATGTTCAACGATTAGCAACCATTGCTCACGGCGATGGAGTCTGCACAACATTTATTCCAAAATCGCACGTTCCAAAATCGCACGTTCCGAAATCTGAACCTCGTCCATCAACCAAAAAGAAAGTACACCACTCATGACAATCGCACATCCAGAGCTAGAAGGCATCGGAAAATATGAATATGGCTGGGCAGATAAGAATGACGCTGGCGCGAATGTCACTCGTGGTCTGAACGAAGACGTGGTTCGCGATATTTCCGCGAAAAAAAATGAGCCACAATGGATGCTGGACCTTCGCTTAAAAGGACTTTCGCTTTTCGATAAAAAGCCGATGCCATCGTGGGGTTCTGATCTTTCCGGGATACATTTTGACACGATTAAATATTTCGTACGATCAACGGAGAAACAGGCGACTACATGGGAAGAATTGCCCGAAGATATTAAAAATACCTACGATCGCCTCGGTATTCCTGATGCGGAGAAAAAACGACTCATCGCCGGCGTAGCAGCGCAATATGAATCGGAAGTGGTGTACCACTCCATTCGGGAAGATTTAGAAGCACAGGGAGTTATCTTCCTCGATACCGACACCGGATTGCGTGAGCATGAAGACATTTTTAAAGAATATTTCGGATCTGTAATACCAGTTGGTGATAATAAATTCGCAGCGCTTAATACTGCTGTTTGGTCGGGTGGTTCATTCATTTATGTACCGCGCGGTGTTCATGTTGAGATTCCACTTCAGGCATATTTCCGAATCAACACGGAAAACATGGGTCAATTCGAACGAACATTAATCATCGCCGACGAAGGTTCGTATGTACATTACGTTGAAGGATGTACTGCACCTATATATTCGTCTGACTCACTCCACTCTGCGGTGGTAGAAATCATCGTTCGGAAAAATGCTCGCGTTCGATATACAACAATCCAAAATTGGTCGAACAATGTTTATAACTTAGTAACAAAGCGAGCAACCTGCGCTGAAGGCGCAACGATGGAGTGGATTGACGGCAATATTGGCTCTAAGGTGACGATGAAATACCCAGCAGTATTTTTGATGGGAGAACATGCCAAAGGTGAAACGCTTTCAATAGCTTTTGCTGGTGAAGGTCAACATCAAGATGCAGGCGCAAAGATGGTTCACGCAGCGCCTCATACGTCATCAACAATTATTTCAAAATCGGTTGCTCGAGGTGGCGGTCGAACCTCATATCGCGGTTTAGTTCAAGTTCAAGATGGCGCACACCATTCAAAGAGCACGGTGAAGTGCGATGCGCTCTTGGTCGACACCATTTCACGCTCAGATACATATCCCTATGTTGATGTACGCGAAGATGATGTTTCCATGGGCCATGAAGCTACGGTCTCCAAAATAAGCGACGATCAACTCTTCTATTTAATGTCACGAGGACTTTCCGAAGATGAGGCGATGGCCATGATTGTCCGCGGCTTTATTGAACCGATTGCTCGTGAACTTCCCATGGAGTATGCGTTAGAGCTCAATCGATTAATTGAACTTCAGATGGAAGGTGCAGTGGGCTAATGAGCACATTAACCACAAATTATTTAACTCCCACTGGTCGAGAAGAAGCGTGGCGGTTCACCCCATTAAAACGGATTGCTGGATTTCATGATGGAACAGCCTCTCTTCAGCCAAAAATTTCACTCTCGTTAAAGGACCAACCGCAAGGGGGATTTGCCATCGCAGCAGTTCCGGCTGCCGAAGTTATTCCGCACTCACTTACGGATGATGTTGTCGTTCAGAGAATCCGAGATGCCGTCAAAGAAGTCACACTTCTTACAATTGAGAAGAATGCGGAAATTAAAGATGCAATTACGCTCACTCGAAAAGCTGGAACTGGCGCAGAAGTTTCCCGAACTGTCATTCGCGCTGGCGCTAATTCCCATGCAACAGTGATTGTGGAAAATTCGGGAAATGCCCAGATCGCTGAGGAGATTGAAATTCTCTTAGATCAAGGTGCATCTTTAACATTCATCTCGCTACAAGAATGGGAGAATTCGACAGTACATCTCGGCCGCCACCATGCCATCATTGGTAAAGATGCGACTTTTAAATCCATTGTTGTCTCAATTGGCGGATCAGTTGTTCGATTGCTGCCTACTGTTGAATACTCTGGTCAAGGTGCGAGCGTTGAATTATCTGGTGTGTATTTTGCAACCGATGGACAACATTTAGAGCATCGAATTCACGTTGATCACAATGTCACGAACGCAAAATCTCGTGTCAATTACAAAGGTGCTCTCGCCGGAGAAAATGCGCGGACTGTATGGATCGGTGACGTTTTTATTCGAGCGCTAGCCGAAGGGACAGATACATATGAGCTCAATAGAAATCTGCTCCTAACCGATGGCGCACGAGCCGATTCAGTTCCAAACCTAGAAATTGAGACGGGTGAAATAGTCGGCGCAGGTCATGCGAGTACTACGGGTCGATTCGATGATGAGCAATTGTTTTATCTCATGTCTCGCGGAATTCCTGCCGATGAAGCACGTCGACTTGTTATTCGCGGTTTTTTTGCTGAAATCATCAATCAAATTTCTCATACAGAAATTCAAGATCGATTAATGGCTCGTATTGATCGTGAGTTATTGAAAGTAGGCGCTTAATGGAAGAGTTAACGCTAGCGCTCGCAGATCTCGTAGATGGCAAAGCGCAAAAATTCACGATTGGTGATACTGATGTCTGTGTTGCACGCGTAGGCGATGAGGTATTTGCCATCAATGATGTTTGTACCCATGCTGAAGTTTCACTTTCTGAAGGTGAGCTCAATGGCCGCAATATCGAATGCTGGCTACATGGATCAGAATTCGATATGGCAACAGGCGAAGCGTTAACCCCGCCTGCAATCGAGAATGCACAAACTTATAACGTTATCCGCAACGGAGATTCCGTAACAATCACAGTGGAAGGAAACCATGTCAACGCTCATCATTAAGAATCTCCATGTAGGAGTAGAAACTGAAAATGGAATGGTCGATATTCTTAAAGGAGTCGATCTCACCGTGAAGTCAGGAGAAACACATGCCATCATGGGTCCCAATGGCTCTGGTAAGTCAACGTTGGCCTATGCAATTGCTGGCCATCCGAAGTACACAATTACTGGAGGAACAGTCAGCCTCGACGGCGCAGACGTAGTCGCAATGTCTGTTGATGAGCGAGCAAAAGCTGGCCTCTTTCTTGCGATGCAATATCCAGTCGAAGTGCCTGGCGTCTCAGTAGCAAATTTCCTCCGCACAGCAGCAACGGCAATTCGTGGCGAAGCTCCAAAGGTACGTACCTGGATCAACGAAGTAAAAGATGCAATGTCATCGCTATCTATGGATCCGGCTTTTGCAGAGCGAAACGTCAATGAAGGTTTTTCAGGTGGCGAGAAAAAACGCCATGAAATTCTGCAATTAGAACTGTTACGCCCGAAGATTGCAATTTTGGATGAAACAGATTCCGGACTTGATGTCGATGCCCTGCGGATTGTTTCTGAAGGGGTAAATCGCGTGAAATCCCAGAGCGATCTAGGAGTTTTACTCATCACTCATTACACGAGAATTTTGCGATATATCAAACCTGACTTTGTCCATGTTTTTGCGAATGGCAAAATCGTTGAAGAGGGTGGCCCAGCACTTGCTGAGAAGTTGGAAGAGAAAGGGTATGCCGAGTACGTCACGGCCTAGCCAATGTCACTTGATGTCGCTGCAATCAAAGCAGATTTCCCCATTTTCGCCCGTACAGTGCGTGGCGGTAAACGACTGGTCTACCTTGATAGTGGCGCAACATCACAGAAACCTCGTATGGTTCTTGATGCGGAACGAGATTTTTACGAGCACCATAACGCTGCGGTTCATCGTGGCGCCCATCAATTAGCCGAAGAAGCTACTGAGCTTTACGAAGGTGCACGCGCAACTGTAGCCAACTTCATCAATGCTGAGATTGATGAAGTGATATTTACGAAAAATGCGACAGAATCTATTAATGCTTTAGCGTATTCTTTTGGGAATTCTTCAACTACAGGTGGGCGATTTGCTCTGAAACCGGGAGATGAAATTCTCATTTCCGAAATGGAACATCACGCAAATCTGATCCCATGGCAACAACTTGCGCAACGCACCGGAGCAGTAGTGAAATGGTTTAGCGTCACAGAAGATGGGCGACTTGCATTCGACCCTTCTCTGCTTACACCCCAAACGAAGATCGTTGCAATCACTCATCAGTCCAACGTGTTGGGAACAATCAATCCCATTGAGGAGATTGCCCGCCATGTGAAATCTCATCACGCTCTTTTTGTCGTCGATGCATGTCAATCAGTTCCTCACTTTGCCGTTGATGTAAAAAAATTAGGGGCAGATTTCATTGCATTCTCTGGCCACAAAGCGTTAGGTCCCACTGGGGTTGGAGTCCTCTGGGGTCGAAGTGAATTACTCAATGAGATGGATCCATTTCTTACTGGTGGCTCAATGATCGAAGAAGTAACGATGACTCATTCCACCTTCGCCCGATCTCCGCAGCGTTTTGAAGCAGGCGTGCCGAATATGGCCCAGGCCATTGGTTTAGCCGCAGCCTTAAATTACCTGCGAAACATTGGCATGGAAGAAATTGCTGATCATGAAAAAATGATGACCTCGTACGCTCTTGAATCACTGAAGAACATTCCAGGGTTAACGATTATCGGGCCAGCGGATAACCTTAATCGAGGCGCAGTCATTTCATTTGTGGTTGATGGGATTCATCCACATGATCTTGGACAAGTCCTTGATGACGATGGAATTGCTGTACGCACAGGCTTTCATTGTGCATGGCCTTTGATGCGAGCGATGAATGTTCCCGCAACAACGCGCGCTTCATTTTATCTTTATAACGATACCCATGATGTTGATGCACTCGTTGAAGGAATTGTTCGAGCCCAACAGTTTTTCACGCGAAATTCTAAGTCGGTAAACGCATGAATCTTGACTCGCTCTATCAGGAAGTAATACTCGATCATTATAAGAACCCACTTCATAAGAAGCTTGTTCCTGAACCAGCGATCCAAGTTCACCATGTCAATACCAGTTGTGGCGATGAGATCACCTTGAATCTACATTTTTCAAACGGTGTTGTTAACGAGATTTCCTGGGACGGTACTGGGTGCTCCATTTCGCAAGCAAGCGTCTCTGTGATGTCGGATCTTCTCCAAGGAAAACCTGAGAACGAGGCAGTTGCCATACTCGATGAATTTGTTGATGTTATGCAGAGCAAAGGAAGTAAAAGTGGAAATGAAAGTACTCTTGGCGACGGTATTGCGTTTGCCGGGGTATCGAAATTTCCGGCTCGAGTAAAGTGTGCACTTTTAGGGTGGATGGCCTTTAAGGATGCGTTGATGCAAGTTAAGGAAAAGGGGAGCGCATGACGACGATTGCAAAAGTCGAAGATATAACTGAGGCTATGAAAGATGTTATTGATCCCGAACTCGGTATCAATGTGGTCGACTTGGGACTTATCTATGATGTATCGGTTGATAGCGCAAATGTTGCTGTCCTTGATATGACACTCACTTCAGCGGCATGTCCCTTGCAGGATGTTATTGAAGATCAAACTCGCTCCGTACTTCAAGATTTGGTAAGCGATGTAAAAATAAATTGGGTGTGGATGCCACCGTGGGGTCCAGGAAAAATCACTGACGATGGCCGTGAACAACTACGCGCCATCGGATTCACAGTCTGAACAAATCAAGATTTGATTCGTGAACAGTAGACTTTCTTAAATGTCACAGCATGCCATGTGGATGTCCTTTCGGACGCTCACCCAAGATCAATCAGTAAAACATCAAAAGCTTAAACCGGGCACCGTTAAACGTATTATTGGATTTGCTGCACCATATAAAACTTCACTGGCTTTCTTTCTTATCACCGTCATCTTTGATTCTTTTTTAGTTGTGGCGACCCCCTTACTCTTGAAGCGGTTGATTGATCATGGCGTGATTCCTGGAAATGCGTCATTAGTAACTCAATTAGCGATAGCCGTCGCAGCGCTCGCAGTTCTCGACGCTGGTCTGAGTATGGTGAGCCGACTTTTCTCGGCGCGAATTGGCGAAGGCCTCATCTATGACCTACGAACTAAAGTTTTTGAGCATGTGCAACGGCAATCAATTGCGTTTTTTACACGCACCCAAACTGGTGCGCTTATTTCGAGAATCAATTCGGATGTTATTGGTGCCCAACAAGCATTTACTCAAACTCTCTCTGGTGTGGTGAGTAATGTCATCAGCTTGATATTGGTTGGTGCAACCATGGCAATTCTTTCCTGGCAAATTACACTGGCTGCGCTCTGTCTACTACCGCTCTTTCTCTTTCCTACAAAGTGGGTCGGCCGTAAATTGCAATCATTGACCCGTGACTCCTTTAACCTCAATGCGGAAATGTCATCAACAATGACTGAG
>CAZQWU010000011.1:3988-17304 GCA_964597305.1 uncultured Bifidobacterium sp. | reverse complement strand
GCATTATTAGCTCGTCTCTATGGACCACTTACCGCGCTATCTAATGTTCGTGTCGATGTTATGACAGCGCTCGTGTCATTCGAGCGTGTGTTTGAAGTACTCGATCTGGAACCGATGGTTAAAAATTCTGAGCGCGCCAAAGCCGTCAAAAATGGTCCACTCGAAATCGAATTTTCTGATGTGAAATTTTCCTATCCGAAAGCAGAGGAAATATCACTCGCCTCGTTAGAGTCAGCTGCAAAACCAGAAACGATGACCAGCGGTGAAATTTTGAAAGGGATATCGTTCACAGTGAGACCGGGAACAATGACTGCTCTCGTAGGATTATCCGGCGCAGGTAAAACCACCATCAGCGCCCTGGTACCTCGGCTATACGATGTGACATCTGGCGCTATTCGAATTGGCGGCGATGATATTCGCGTACTTACATTGGAATCGTTACGTGAAGCACTAGGTGTTGTCACACAAGATGCGCATATGTTTCACTCCTCTATTGCAGAAAACCTCCGTTACGCAAAACCAGACGCTACAGAACACGAGATGAGAGCAGCGTGCGAAGCTGCACAAATTTGGGAATTAATTAAATCCTTGCCAAACGGATTCGATACCGTCGTTGGTGAACGTGGACATCGACTCTCTGGCGGCGAAAAACAACGACTAGCCATTGCCCGATTGCTTTTGAAATCACCTCGTATCGTTATTTTAGATGAAGCAACAGCGCATCTTGATTCAGAGAATGAGGCGCTGGTTCAAGCGGCGCTATCGCAAGCGTTAGAAGGTCGCACCAGTATTGTCATCGCGCATCGATTATCAACGGTTCGGGCAGCCCAACAAATTTTAGTTCTGTCAGAAGGAAAGATTGTGGAACAAGGAACGCACGATGAATTAGTTTTCGCAAACGGTATATACGCAGATCTTTACAGCCGACAAGCGTTAACTGAGGCGTAAATCCTCTCGGAAAATTAATATCCGTCCCAGAAGCACAAGGAATGCAAAGACCAACCACTGCACTGCATACGCCATATGAGGCCCATCGGTAAGTTCCGGTAATTCGTTGGGGTAGCGAGGAGTCAACGTCGCCTGCGAACTCGATAGAAGATCGAGGGAATAATTTTCAGTTTCCACGGCTTGCTCTGAATTCCATCGTTGCAATTGTGCAGATTGCCCTAATGTCGATGATCCACCTGGCAGTGCAAAAAAACTCCCACGCAATTGTGGTGCGCGGTCAAAAGTTCGAAGTCGACCAGTGATATTCACGATCGTTGATGGAACAGGCGTCGTGACGGGTGGCGTTGCTGCATCTTTTCCGGCGCGCACCCAGCCTCGATCAATCCATATCGATGAAGCGGAAGGAAAAAATTGCGGATCAAGATGAAAGAGCGTTAAAACACCGAATCCATAGGTGCCATCTACATATCGATTGCGCAACAGAATTTCATGGCGCGAATCAAATGTGCCACGAAGCGTTATGGTCCGCCATTGCGAGAGTGCGAGGTTCTGGCTCTGGGTAAGCAACTGCGCAGTTTCGGGAAGGCCTAGTGGATCTTTTTTTATATTTTCAGTGATTATCGCGTTGGCCGCATGGCGATCAACGCCTCGATGAAATTGCCAGAGCGATGCTCGTATACAAAGCGCGATGAAGAGAAATGCCAAGAGCGTTAAGCCGAGCGCTCGAGGTGAGACGAGAGCTTTCTTCACTCGACCATTATCGTGTTATCTAAAGCCGATAGTGATTTATTCACCATCAGTTTTTTGCTGTTCGGTTCCTTCGGATGTTGTATCTGAAGTGCGGGAAAACGATGCGAGCGGAAATGTGGGGAGAAATCGCGATGGCTCAGATATGGTTTCGCGTCCGGCATTTGCAATAACAACGGCTATGTAGGGGAGCGTTAATGCGCCAACTAAACAAATCCAACGGTACGGGCTCGGTGTTACTAGTGCCAGGACGAAGCAGAGCGTACGAATCATCATTGACCAGAAATAGCGTCTCTGCCGAACAGGCAAGTCATCGCTTAATGCAGGTTGTGCTGAGGTGATCCGCTGGATCTCATCTGACATACCTGTAGCCTAGATAGAGAAGTGAGTTCTCGCCATTTAATTGCATATCTGCCTAGCTGCACATCGTCAGTGCGTAGGCGACATCGCGCTCAATTCTTTGAAAATTGGTTGATACGGAGTAGTAACAGGTAGATTTTCCGTGTGTCTGCGCGCGTTGTGTTAGTAACTGGTGGAAATCGTGGCATTGGTCGTTCCATCGCTCAACATTTTCAATCGTTGGGGGATACCGTTGTTATTACACATCGAAGTGGTCAAGCACCTATAGGTTTCCATGCTGTGACGATGGATGTCACATCTACGGAAAGCGTTGAGGCGGGATTTAATGAGATTGAATCTCGATTTGGCCCAGTTGAAATTCTGGTCTCTAACGCGGGAATCACTCGTGATGGATTGGTACTACGAATGAGCGATGAAGATTTTCACTCCGTAATTGACGCTAATTTGGTTGGCGCTTTTCGCGTAGCGCGTCGGGCGAGCAAAGGAATGCTCAAATTGAAACGTGGCAGCATGATTTTTATTGGATCGGTAATCGGCAGTATGGGCCAAGCTGGCCAAGTGAATTACGCTGCAAGTAAAGCGGGGTTGGTGGGAATGGCTAAGTCTCTCGCGAAAGAACTTGGCAGTCGGGCAATAACGTGTAACGTGATCGCACCAGGATTTGTTGAAACAGATATGACCTCTTCTTTAGCAGAAGATCGCAAACGAGAGATTATTGGTGCGGTACCGTTGCGCAGAATTGCTTCCAGTAGCGAAATTGCTTCAGTAGCAGGATTCTTAGCGTCAGAAGGGGCTCGATATATCACCGGTGTCGTAGTGCCAGTAGATGGTGGATTAGGAATGGGTTCATAATGTCAGAACACCGTGGATTACTGTCAGGGAAAAATATCCTTGTCACCGGAGTTTTAACGGATGCCTCTATAGCTTTTCATATTGCCCGCTTAGCGCAAGAACAGAATGCAACGGTCATTTTGAGTTCGTATGGTCGAGTACTGAGTCTTACTAATCGCATTGCACAACGTTTGCCAAGCGCTGCACCAGTCATAGAACTTGATGTCACCAATACTCATGATCTCGCTGACTTGCCGAAGAGAATTAAGGAACATGTTCCATCACTTGATGGAGTAGTACATTCGATTGGGTTTGCGCCAGAGAGCGCGCTCGGCGGAAATTTCCTCAACACCGAATGGAGTGATGTAGCAACTGCTCTCCATGTTTCCGCTTATTCATTGAAGTCATTAACCATGGCAGCGCGCCCATTGATGAGCAACGGTGGATCGGTCGTCGGCTTGGATTTTGATGCAACAGTTGCATGGCCACAGTACGACTGGATGGGGGTAGCGAAAGCAGCGTTAGAATCAACGTCTCGATACTTAGCGCGCGATCTTGGCGCAGACAATATCCGCGTGAATCTTGTTGCCGCTGGACCCATTCGAACTATGGCTGCAAAATCAATACCGGGATTTAATGAATTTGAGAAAGTCTGGAATGAACGTGCACCGTTGCACTGGGATGTCACCGATCCAGTGCCCGCTGCGCAGGCATGTATAGCTCTCCTGTCGGATTGGTTCCCTAAAACCACTGCCGAAATAATCCATGTCGATGGTGGACTCCACGGGATGGGCGCTTAAAAGCTCACCACACGACGCTTGATTTCCCATTTAGTGGCCAGTCAATTACCCTGAGCGCACTCGTTCTCGAGTTAAGAGGAGCGCCGCTCCCACCTTCTTCGCCTTTACTGTGCGAGCTGGTTACATCGCTTTAAGCGATCTTTTGTGGCGCGATTTTTTACTCGAATCGATACCCACGAAAGGACTTAGTTATCAGCGCAGAACCACGCATCAATGATCGAATCCGTGAATCGGAAGTTCGGCTTATTGGCGCATCGGGCGAACAGGTTGGGGTAGTCGATATCGACACCGCACTTCGAATGGCCGATGAGATTGGTCTCGACTTGGTTGAGATTGCCGCGGAAGCCAAACCACCGGTCTGCAAGATTATGGATTTCGGAAAATATAAATACGAAATCGCGCAGAAGGCACGTGAAGCTCGACAGAACCAGACCCACATTGTGGTGAAGGAGATGCGGATGACTTCCCGTATTGAGAGCCATGATTATGAGACGAAGAAAACTCATATTGAGAAGTTCTTACTCGGTGGAGACAAGGTGAAGGTAACTGTTCAATTCCGTGGACGCGAACAGAGTCGACCAGAACTCGGATATCGCTTATTACAGCGATTAGCCGAAGATGTTGCCGATGTCGCATTCGTTGAGTTTGCTCCTAAACAAGAGGGGCGTAGTTTGACGATGGTGCTTGGGCCGGTGAAACGAAAGAGCGAGGCAATTGCGGAAGCAAAGCGTGCTCGAAAGCAAGCCGAGAACTCAAGCAAGTAGTGAGTACACGTAGTTTAAAAATCAGGAGGTAATGAAATGCCAAAGATGAAAACCCATAGTGGCGCGAAGAAAACATTCCGCGTAACGGGAAGCGGAAAAGTCATGCATGAACGCGCCGGAAAGCGACACCTCCTGGAGCGCAAATCATCACGACAGACACGTCGTTTAACTAATGATGCTGCTGCAAAAGCCCCTACCGCTTTTTCAGCCAAGCGTCTTCTCGGTTTGAAGTAAAGGAGCGCGAACATGGCCCGAGTAAAACGTGGAGTACACGCAGCGAAAAAACGTCGCACGATATTAGAGCGTGCAAGTGGATATCGCGGACAAAGATCACGCCTCTTCACTAAAGCGAAAGAGCAAGTGACGCATTCCCTTGTCTATTCTTTTAACGATCGCAAAGATAAGAAAGGTGATTTCCGACAGCTATGGATCACTCGAATTAACGCTGCGACTCGCGCGAACGGACTTACTTACAATCGTTTTATCCAAGGATTGAAAGCTGCGGGTATTGAAGTGGACCGTCGGGTTCTCTCAGATCTTGCAACGCACGATCCGCAAGCTTTCGCCAAACTTGTCGAAGTTGCGCGAAAGAATGTCAAAGTTTCCTAATTTAATTTCATGATTACGAGCCTTCACTCGCCCCATGTAGAGCGAGTGAAGGCTCTTTCAGGTTCACGCGGAAATAAGGCCCGGCGCGAGCAAGGTCTCTTTGTTGCGGAAGGATTGCAATCAGTCCGTGAAGCGCTGAAGACCAGTGACATCACACCACGAACAATTTATCTCACCGACTCCGGTCGAACTTTATTGTCACAAGAAGACTTGATCTCTGAGCGTTATGAATTTATCGATGTGACGGACCAAGTAATGGCGGCAATGACAGATACAGTAACTCCACAAGGCATAGTGGCAATCTGTGATATTCCACATCGAGCATTTTCAGAATTTGTTTCTCAACTCAAAAGCCGCGATTTCGAAAAGAAAACGCACCAGATTCTCAGAATTGCATATTTCTGGCAGATTCAAGATCCTGGAAATGCTGGAACAGTTATACGAACAGCAGATGCATTTTCATTTGATGCTGTGGTTTTTTCACCGGATAGTGTTGACCCCTATGCACCAAAGGTAGTTCGATCTTCAGCTGGATCTCTCTGGCACATTCCCATTTTTACTGACGTGGCGCCAGAACAACTCACTACCATTCCAGGTATCCGGATTTTTATAACCGACGGTGCTGGCGGAATCTCCTTATCGGAGGCGGTGGAAAGACAAGGCGATCGATCAGTATGGATCTTTGGAAATGAGGCGCGCGGAATTGCCACGCTACCAGCCGAACTCGTTTCACAAGCAGAATCTGTCGTTATTCCAATGAGCGGGAGCGCAGAGAGTTTAAATATTGCAAGCGCAACGAGCATCGTCTTGTATTCCGCACGTTTGAAGGCATAATCAGTAGACTTTCGAGGTGTCTTTAAGCGCTGAGTCAATTGCCGCCGACCTTTCGGCTGCGCTGGCAGCTATTGCTGATGCAGCGGATTTAGATCAACTGAAAGAAGTGAAATCTAAATTTGTTGGCGACAAATCTCCTATTGCAAAAGCAAATCAAGCGTTGGGAAAACTCGAACCTTCCGAGCGCGCTAACTTTGGGAAAATTATTGGCGCAGCCCGAATGGAGATCACCACAGCATTCGATGCTCGGGAAATAGCGTTAAGTCAATTGCGAGATGCAAAAGTTCTTTCCGAAGAACGCGTAGATGTCACATTGCCAGTTCATCGCACGCCACGAGGCGGTCTTCATCCGCTGACAATATTGACTCACGAGATCTCTGATCTCTTTATTGGTCTTGGATATACCGTTGCTGAAGGCCCGGAATTGGAATCAGGTTGGCTCAATTTTGACGCGTTAAATATTCCGGCAGATCACCCAGCGCGAACAATGCAGGATACGTTCTTTATTGAACCTTTGGAGAGCGGGCTCGTTATGCGAACCCACACCTCGCCAGTTCAAGTGCGAACCATGCTTGATCGAGAACCGCCAATTTATGTCATCTGCCCAGGGCGAACGTATCGTGCCGATGAACTTGATGCGACTCACACGCCTGTTTTCAATCAAGTTGAAGGTTTGGTTATCGATAGAGGAATCACAATGGCGCACCTCAAAGGGACGTTAGATTTTTTTGCTGCAAAAATGTTTGGCCCTGATGTAACAACACGAATTCGTCCTTCATTTTTTCCTTTTACCGAACCGAGCGCAGAAGTTGATTTCTATTATCAGGGGCGTTGGGTCGAATGGGGTGGATGTGGCATGGTCAATCCAAAAGTTTTACAAGCATGCGGCATCGACACCAATGAATTCTCAGGTTTTGCATTTGGGATGGGCTTGGAACGAACATTGATGGTGCGCCATGGCATAACGGATATGCATGACATCGTTGAGGGAGATGTTCGATTTTCGCGGGCATTTGGAACAGGTCGCAAATGAAAATACCACTGTCGTGGCTCCGCGAATTTGTCGAATTGCCTCATTCGGTTACGGTAAAAGATCTCTGCGATCTTCTTGTTCAACGAGGATTTGAAGTTGAAGGCGTAGAGAATCCCGCCGACCATATTCAAGGACCTCTCGTCATTGGACGTGTCATTGCGATTGAGGAGCTCACCGGTCACAAGAAACCAATTCGGTATGTCACGCTCGATTGCCACGAAAAGGAAGATCGATTCGTTATCTGCGGTGCAAGGAATTTTTCTGTTGATGACAAAGTTGTTGTCGCACTTCCAGGAGCTGTTTTACCCGGTGGATTTGCGATTGGTGCGCGCGAAACATATGGAAAAACGTCGAATGGAATGATCTGTTCTGCACGCGAATTGGGTATTTCAGATGATCACACCGGAATTATTGTGGTACCAGATGAGGATATTTCTGTCGGTAGCGATGCGCTGAGCGCCCTTGCCATTAATGATCCCGTGATTGAAATATCGGTCAATCCTGACCGGGGATATGCCATGTCACTTCGCGGTATTGCACGTGAAGTTGCTGATGGATTACACGCCACATTTAAAGATCCGGCGTTACGAAATATTACCTTGGTACCTACGTCGACTAGTGAAAAGCCAGTTCCAGTAGAAATAGTGGACAAAACTGGTGCAGATGGTATTCATCTCCGCACCGTTTCAAATGTGAATGCTTCAGCACCGACACCGTGGATGATGCAGCGACGATTACAGCAATCGGGAATGCGTTCAATTTCGATAGCGGTTGATATCACCAATTACGTGATGTTGGAATTAGGTCAACCACTTCATGCTTTCAATGCTACGAAAATAGATGGCTCACTTCTTGTAAAACGAGCAGAAGGTCTCTCTACTCTAGAAACACTTGATGGACAACAACGTAAACTCACGCACGATAATCTTGTGATAGCCGATAAATCACAACCCTTGGCATTAGCAGGAACTATGGGTGGAGCATTTTCGGAAGTAACGGCTGATACAACGCTGATTGCAATCGAAGCGGCCCATTTTTTCCCCTCTGCCGTGGCACAGAATTCTCGATCGCATATCCTCTCGTCCGAGGCTTCCCGAAGATTTGAACGCGGAGTCGATCCCTCACTTACCGCTGTGGCATCTGCTCGTGCGGTCGAATTACTCATGGCTCATGCAAATGCGAAATACGTAGGAACGAGCTCTGACGGAGAAGTACAACGCCAACCAGAAATTGCATTAATACCGAAAAAGATCTCGGAATTAATCGGCTATCACTATTCCGATGACCAAATTATGTCTGCCCTAATCGGCGTGGGGTGTGTGGTTGATAATTCTGGCAAGAAATCAACTTGGCTGGTTCAGCCTCCAACGTGGCGACCAGATTTACAGAGTGTTGCAGATCTTGCTGAAGAAGTTGCTCGCGTATACGGGTACGAGATTATTCCTTCCATAATGCCAGTTGTAACGATTGGGCGAGATAGTGGATTAACCCCGTTACAGTCACGTAAACGCGAAATTGCCCTTCACTTAGCGCATAGAGGGCTGACCGAAGTTCAGACGTATCCATTTGTTAGTGCGGAAACTAATTCACTCCTTGGATTCACTGGTGATCGCGCAAAAACATTTGCAATTGCAAACCCAATGTCAGAAGAAACGCCGTATTTGCGCACGCACTTAACGCCGGGATTGCTTGCGGCTGCGCAGATGAATATCAATCGAGGGCAAAAGTCTGTAGCCATTTTCGAAATGGGGGCAATTTTCCGCAACCTCACTGGTACTACTCCAGCATTAAAGGTAGGAACCAATAAGAGACCAAGCGAGGAAGAGATCACCAAAATTTACGCGGCGGTTCCTCGTCAACCAATCCATGTCGGCGGGATTATTGCAGGAGAAATAGTTGCCAGTGGTTGGTGGGGTAAAGGTCGTGAAGCTGAGTGGAGCGATGCAGTAGCACTGGCACAATCCATTGTTGAGAATTCAGGCAATGAATTCACCGTTCATTCCTCTGATTTAGCACCATGGCATCCGGGTCGGTGTGCCGAACTTCGAATTAATGGAATTGCAATAGCGCATGCCGGTGAGCTACATCCGCGCGTGATAAGTGCCTATAACCTACCTACACGCGCGAGCGCGTTTGTTGTCATTGTCGACGCATTACCTTTTGTAGAACCATTGGCAGCACCAGCCGTCTGGACTATGCCTGCAGCAATTCAAGATATTTCACTCATTGTTGATCAGGCGATTGCTGCAGCTGATGTGGAAGCTGCTCTCCGCTCCGGCGCAGGAGAGCTTCTCGAATCAATACATCTCTTTGATAGATACGACAAATTAGGCGATAACAAAGTGTCATTAGCCTTCACCTTAACGTTTCGATCCCACGATAGAACCCTGACCTCTGATGAAGTATCAGAACTTCGCGAAAAAGCGGGAGCAGCGGCAATTGCTCAATGTGGTGCACAAATCCGATCTGCATAAATATACATATATTTGCATAATAATACATCTGCAGTTACACTCGGATCATGTCAAATGTGGTGAAGGTTGGCGTTATCGGTGCAAGTGGCTATGCCGGCGGTGAACTCTTACGCCTGTTAGGACACCATCCTCATTTTGACGTGAACTACATCGCAGCCGGAGCTAACGCAGGGGAATTCATTACTTCAGTACATCAACATCTCACGCAATACAACGGTGTTAAATTTTCCGAAACATCAGCAAGTGCGGCTAATTCGTGTGATCTTGTGTTTCTCGCTTTACCTCATGGCGAATCATCAAAATTTGTAAGTTCATTAAATCCAAATCTAAAAATTGTGGATCTAGGAGCAGATTTTCGATTGCATAACGGTGCTTCGTGGAAAAAATACTACGGCGGAGACCACGCTGGAACGTGGATTTATGGGCTTCCGGATTTACCAGGTCAGAGTGAGAAAATTGCCGCCGCGTCACATATTGCAAATCCCGGTTGTTACGCAACTGCCATTTCATTAGCAATAGCTCCAGCGCTATCGGTTATCGATTCTTCAGATGTCACTGTTGTCGCTGCTTCTGGTACGACTGGAGCCGGACGAAGCGCCAAAATTAACTTGCTTGGAAGTGAAGTGATGAACTCACTGACGTCATACAAATTCGGTGGCATACATCAACATACGCCAGAGATAGAAGAAATGTTAAGTGGCTATGGAGGGTGCGAAGTGAAAATTTCCTTTACGCCACTTCTTGCACCCATGCCGCGTGGAATTCTTGCCACCATCACCGCGCGCTTAAAAAATTCTATAAATCTCGAGTCAATTCGTACTCACTATGAAATGTTTTATGCACATACGCCTTTTGTAACCTTACTTGCTAAGGGGGAGTTGCCAAAAACATCTTCGGTTTTGGGAAGTAATAGCGAACATATCCAAGTGGCAATTGATGAACACACACATCGCCTTGTTGTGAGTGCAGCAATTGATAATTTGGGTAAAGGGGCAGCAGGCCAAGCAATTCACAACGCTAATCTCTTGTCGGGATTCGCGGCGGAGACAGGGTTATCAGTTGTTGGAGTAGGAGCATGAAACTTCCTGCCGGGTTTGTTGGCGCGGGTATTGCTGCTGGAATTAAAAGTTCCGGAGCACAGGATCTTGCATTGATCGTCAATCGTGGTTCTCAGAAATTTGGCACAGCTGTATTCACCAGCAATCAAGTGGTAGCAGCACCTGTAATGTGGAGCAGAGAAGTTACAAAAGACTATGAAGTAAGCGCAGTACTTCTCAATAGCGGTGGTGCTAATGCGTGCACGGGCCCGGAAGGGTTTGCCGATACTCATCGCAGCGCCGAATTGGTTGCGGAAAAATTACATCTCAACGCTGGTGATGTGGTGGTTTGTTCTACAGGTTTAATTGGTGTCCGATTGCCTATGCCACAAATGTTAAGTGGCATCGAGACAGCAGTTACGAATTTAACTGAAGAGTCATTGCGAGATGTTGCCACCGCGATTATGACAACAGATTCGAAACCAAAAGTTTCTACAGTCACTCATCATGCGTCATTTGCGGGCATTGCGAAAGGGGCCGGAATGCTCGCGCCGTCGCTTGCAACCATGCTCTCGGTGGTGATGACGGATGCCTGCGTTACACCAGAAAGTGCGCGTCGAATATTCAATGAGGTCACAGAGTTAACTTTTAATCGCATTGATTCTGATGGATGCACCTCGACAAATGACACTGTTCTCTTTATGGCTTCAGGAGCTTCTGGTATCACACTCTCCGATGATGAATTGCGACATGGCCTCATGACAATCTGTAGCGATTTAGCGCATCAGTTGATTGCTGATGCTGAAGGGCATTCCAAAATCATCTCCATTAAAACCATTAATGCAAAGTCGGAAGCGGACGCCGTTGCTATCGGACGTGCGTGTGCACGGAATAATCTGTTGAAATGTGCACTTCACGGTGAAGATCCCAACTGGGGCAGAATTTTGGCCGCTCTTGGAACAACATCAGCAGTTTTTGATCCTCAGAATATTGATGTGGCATTAAATGGCATCTGGGTATGTCGAGCCAGTGCACCTGGCGATGATCGAGAATTCGTTAACATGAGCAACGAACTCATCGAGATAGTTATAGACCTCCATGCGGGTTCACATGAAGCAACGATTTGGACCAATGATTTGACGGCTGCCTATGTCCATGAGAACTCGGCATACGCGACATGATCGTCATCAAATACGGCGGGCACGCCATGAGTGACAATCCACATGAGGTTGCGCCATGGATTTCCGCATTACAAGAGCGAATTGTCACGGGCGAAAAATTCGTGATCGTTCATGGTGGTGGGCCACAGATAGATTTGGCATTAACTGCAGCGGGACTTCCCAAGAAATTTGTAGGAGGTTATCGAGTCACAACTCCGGAAATATTCGCAGTTGTCGAACACGTTCTTACAGGTCAAGTCTTACGACAACTGGTCCGCATTTTCCGTGGTGCTGGAATCAATGCCGTTGGCATTACCGGAAGTGATGGTGACCTCCTTCAAGTACGAGAAAAAAGAATTGTTATCGACGGGGTAGAGCAGTCAATTGGTCAGGTAGGTGACGTTGTTGGAGTGGATCCGCGAGTTCTTACGACGTTGATTAACGCTGGATTTCTCCCGATTGTTTCGCCAGTGTCGACAACATCTGATGGTATTGGCATGAATGTCAATGCTGATATTGCCGCTGGGGCGATTGCTGGTGCGCTTCAGGCTGATCAAGCGCTCTTCATGACTGATGTACCTGGTATTTACTCTCGTTGGCCAGATCGGTCATCGTTGATTAATGAAATTACGAGCGCTGAACTAACAAAGATTGCCCATACATTTGAATCGGGGATGGCACCAAAAGTAACTGCGTGTCTCAATGCGGTCAATGCTGGCGCCAAATCAGCGCGAATTATTGATGGAACAAATCCTAAGAATTTTTCAGAGGCGCTAGCCGAACGTGGCGGAACGTTGGTAAAAGCATGACAACCAATGCAGCGATGCAAGCCGAATGGAGTTCTACCATTCAGGCTACGTATGGAACGCCAGAGATTACCTTGGCGAATGGACATGGCGTAGAAGTTGTTGATGTTGAAGGAAAGCGCTACCTAGATTTTCTCGGAGGAATTGCCACAAATCTATTAGGACATTCACATCCGCGAATTATTAAAGCTGTTACTGAGCAAGTAAACACGTTAAGCCACGTCAGTAATTTCTATAGCCATCCTCACGTGTTAACACTCGCTGCGAAGTTACAAAAAATGACGGGAGATTTGAGCGCACGAATCTTTTTCTGCAACTCAGGTGCAGAGGCGAACGAAGCAGCGATCAAGTTATCACGTGCGACTGGCCGCACTCGACTCGTTGCAGCAGAAGGATCATTTCATGGCAGAACGATGGGCGCGCTCTCACTCACCGGTCAACCGGCCAAGCGCAATCCATTTAAACCATTGCTGAAAGGTGTTCGACACGTACCTTACGGCGATAGCAAAGCGCTCAAAAAAGTTGTCAATAGAAAAACAGCAATGGTCATCCTCGAACCCATCATGGGAGAAGCAGGTGTTGTAGTCCCGCCAGAAAATTATCTTCAGGATGCACGAAATATCTGTGACGATGCAGGCGCATTACTTGCGATCGATGCGGTGCAGACTGGAATGGGGCGTACGGGCGAATGGTTTGGGTACGAGCACTCTGGAATTCGTCCCGATGTTATTACTTTGGCAAAAGGATTAGGTGGCGGACTTCCACTCGGCGCCATGATTGCTTTGGGAACAGCAGCTTCACTTTTAACTCCAGGAAGCCACGGTTCTACCTTCGGTGGTAACCCCATTTCCACCGCTGCGGGAAATGCGGTTATCGATGAAATTGTTGAAAAAAATTATTTGGCTACAAATGT
>CAZQWU010000011.1:0-3888 GCA_964597305.1 uncultured Bifidobacterium sp. | reverse complement strand
CGGGAAATGCGGTTATCGATGAAATTGTTGAAAAAAATTATTTGGCTACAAATGTAGAACATGGAAATCTGTTAAAGCAGGAGCTATCCACTATCAATGGTGTATCGGAAGTACGCGGACGTGGACTTTTGTTGGGCATTAGTTTGACGCAACCACGTGCGAAAGAGATTGCACAATCGCTGTTACATGAGGGTTTTCTCGTTAATGCAGCTAATGAATCAACAATAAGAATTGCTCCTGCATATGTTGTTACACACGATCACATAACCACCTTTGTTTCAGCGTTGCGGAAAGTAGTCTCACATGGTTAAACGTCTAAAAACTCCATTATCTGCATCAGCTCGACGCGCTCTCGTTGCTTCATTGATCACAGAAGGAAAAGTTCATTCACAAAGTGATTTAGTGGACTTGCTCCATGCAAAAGGTGTAGATGTTACGCAAGCTACAGCGAGTCGCGACTTGGAAGAAATGGGAGCGATCCGACGAAAAAACGCCTCTGGCGAATTAACGTACACATTATTGAGTGATGAACCCGCAGGGCGTGCGCCAATCTCACGAATCTCAGACGAACTCATCCTTTCAATTACCTCGAGTGGGAACTTAGCTGTTGTGCGAACTCCACCAGGCGGTGCTCATTTATTGGCGAGCGCTATAGATCGAGCAGTGCAAACAGGTGAGTTTTCTTACGCTATCGGTACTATCGCAGGAGATGACACCGTATTAGTCGTCGCAAAACAGGCACAAGGTGGCAGCCAATTAGCAACTCGTCTGAAAGAATTTGCAAGCGGAAAAATCCTCCGCAAAAAGCAAGGGAGACGATAGTGGCGCTCTGGGGTGGACGATTCTCACATGGTCCAGCAGAATCGGTTTTCGCACTTTCTCGAAGCGTGCATTTCGATTGGCGTTTAGCGCCTTACGACATCGTGAGCTCACTTGCTCACCTGTATGTCCTAGAGCAATCAGCGATCATCAATAAGGAACAAGCTGTCGCAATTCGTAATGGATTGAAAAGACTTTTTAACGATGTAGAGGATGGAAAGTTTTCTCCCGATATGCACGATGAAGATGTTCACTCAGCTCTCGAGCGCGGACTTACGGATCGTGTTGGTGTGATTGGTGGCGCTATTCGTGCCGGACGTTCTCGCAATGATCAAGTAACGACGGATTTAAAACTGTATTTAATCGACCATATGATTGAAATTGCCCACAATCTGATCGCATTGCAAAAAGCGCTGCTCACTCAGGCAGAACGATATTCCGATGCCATCGCGCCAGGCTTTACCCATTTGCAACATGCCCAACCCATCATTTTTGGTCACGAGCTCGCAAAACATTGCGCAGCCTTTCATCGAGATTTAACCCGAATTTACGATTGGCTTAAGCGAGCATCAATATCGCCACTTGGGTCTGGCGCATTAGGTGGTTCTTCTCTGCCCTTGGCACCGGAAATTACCGCGCAACAATTGGGTTTCACCACAATTGTTGAAAACAGCATTGATGGCGTAAGTGATCGCGATTATGTCGCTGAAGCTTTATTTGTTATTTCGATGATAGGGGTTCATCTTTCGCGTATTGGCGAGGAGTGGAGTATCTGGTCAACAAGCGAATTCGGATGGGCAACGTTAGACGATTCTTATTCCACCGGCTCTTCAATCATGCCTCAAAAGAAAAATCCAGATGTTGCCGAACTTGCGCGTGGCAAAGCAGGGCGTTTTATTGGAAATTTAACGGGGTTATTAACAGTCTTAAAAGGTTTACCCTTTGCATATAACCGTGATCTTCAAGAAGACAAAGAGATGCTTTTTGATAGCGTTGAAAATATGTTGTTATTGCTCTCGCCAGTAGCTGGCATGGTGAGCACAACAACGTTTGATCGAACTAAGATGAAATTAAGTGCACCATTAGGTTTCTCACTCGCTACCGAGATCGCAGATTATTTAGTACGTAAAGGGGTTGCATTCCCACAAGCACATGAAGCGGCAGGAACATGCGTCAAGATATGCGAGAAGCAGAATAAAGAACTTCACGAACTGACAGAATCAGAACTTCGAAGTGCGCACGATCTATTAGATCCAGGAGTGTATGAGGTTCTCTCTGTTGAAGGAGCGGTTGCAAGTCGAAGAACGAGCAACGGCACATCTCCGACGAGCGTAAAAGAGCAAATTTTGCTTTTGAATCGCACCACAAATGCGCACGAAACGTGGATTAGTAACGAGCGAGCGAAGTTTTCCGGAATGATGTCACTATGACCACAGCGTTGATCGATGATTTGAAGTGGCGAGGCGCTATCGCCCAGTCCACCGATCTCGAGGAATTGATCAAACATTTATCGGAAGGTTCGCGAACGCTCTACATTGGATTTGATCCGACAGCTCCGAGTTTGCATTTAGGAAATCTCGTTCAAATGACGATGTTACGTCGATTTCAACGTGCTGGTCATCGACCGATTGCATTGGTAGGTGGTGCAACAGGTTTAGTAGGCGACCCCAGCGGGCGAAATTCTGAACGCACGCTCAATGAAACAGAGATCGTTGAACAATGGGTTGGGCGAATTCGTAGCCAACTAGAAGGTTTTCTCGACTTTTCGAATGGTACAAATGCTGCGCTGATGGTCAATAATCTTGATTGGACTGCGCCTATTTCTGCAATAAATTTTCTGCGTGATATCGGCAAACATTTCAGCGTGAATCAGATGCTAGCAAAGGATTCGGTCTCATCTCGTCTTGAGGCAGGTGGCATTTCGTACACAGAATTTTCTTATCAAGTTTTACAGGCGCTTGATTTTCTAGAACTTTTCCGTCGACATGACTGCACCTTGCAACTTGGCGGTAGTGATCAATGGGGAAATATCACAGCCGGTCTTGACCTCATTCGTAAAGTAACGGGGAAAAATGGATTTGCCCTGTCGGTCCCACTTCTAACAAAAGCCGATGGAACGAAATTTGGTAAAACATCGACGGGAACAGTTTGGCTTGATCCTTCGATGACATCTCCCTATGCATTCTTTCAATTTTTTCTTAATACTGATGATCGTGATGTAGAAAAATTGTTAAAAACATTCTCGTTCAAATCACACGAAGAAATTTCTGCCCTCCTTGATTCACATGCATCAAATCCTGGTGCACGCGAAGCGCATCGAGCGCTTGCTCGAGAAGTAACGACTTTAATTCATGGCGTCGAAGTGTGCGAAAGCGTTGAAGCCGCGGCTCGGGCTCTTTTTGGCCAAGGTGATATCACGAGTATCGATTTAAAAACATTAGCTGGCGCGCTTGCTGAACTTCCGCGAACAGAGATCAAAGACAAAAATTCGATCCCCAGTTGGGTAGATCTCATCGTTGCAACGGGAGTTGTGGATTCTAAGAGTGCAGCCCGTCGAATTATTAAAGAAGGTGGAGCTTATTTAAATAATCACAAGGTGAACTCCGAAGATTTTGCACCAAGTTCGAACGATCTCATTGGTGGAAAATTTCTCGTTCTTCGTAAAGGAAAACGCGATCTAGCAGCGGTTGAAGTGAAGAATTAACGTTCCAATCTGGTTTGCCGTAATCGACTTGCCCGCAATGGAATTTGCTCAAATCGAATTTGCCCCAGCCGAAAAGTAGCGATATTGTTGCCTTTCTTCGCTACGAGACGGACGCAACAAGGCCGGTTGGCGGAGATGAACTTCCCTAGAAACTTAAAAAAACCCTTATAAATCAAGGTTTTTTCGATATTTGATCGCCATTCGAGCTGTCAATGACCGGATTTGACCTTGAGGGTAGGGGTGGCCTAAGTTTCTCCTTCTGCCCTTCGGGGTGGTTGCAGGTTGCCTTGAGACGGGGTGGAAACCCCCTATCAATGCGCGCCCGTACCTTGAGAACTCAACAGCGTGCCATAAGTCAATGCCAA
>CAZQWU010000010.1:0-36790 GCA_964597305.1 uncultured Bifidobacterium sp. | reverse complement strand
AGTTCAGGAGTGTTATCAAGTTTTGCACGGTGCTGTAATCCTTGAGTCCAGGCAAAGATTGATGCAATGGGGTTGGTCGACGTTGGTTTTCCTTGTTGGTGGTCGCGGTAATGGCGCGTGACTGTTCCATGAGCGGCTTCAGCTTCAACGGTCTTTCCATCTGGCGTCATTAATACTGACGTCATTAAACCGAGCGAACCGTATCCCTGTGCAACGGTGTCAGACTGAACATCGCCATCGTAATTCTTGCATGCCCAGACATAACCACCCTCCCAACGAAGTGAGGTTGCCACCATGTCATCAATAAGACGGTGGTCATACTCCAAGTTGTTTTTCTTAAACTCATCTTTAAATTCTGCTTCGAAAACTTCAGCGAAAAGATCTTTAAATCGACCGTCATATGCTTTCAAAATGGTGTTCTTGGTAGAGAGAAATACCGGAAACTTTCTGGCAAGTCCATAATTGAAAGATGCTCGGGCGAAATCTCGAATGGAATCGTCCAAGTTGTACATCGTCATGGCAACACCAGAACCTGGAAAATCAAAGACATTAAATTCCATGGGATCAGAGCCATCGGCCGGCGTAAATGTAACGGTCAGTTTTCCCTTACCAGGCACTCGAAAATCGGTTGCTCGATATTGATCTCCGAAGGCGTGACGGCCAATGACAATTGGTTTGCTCCAATGAGGCACAAGTCGTGGAACATTCTTGATGATGATTGGTTCACGGAAGATGACGCCGCCGAGGATATTGCGAATCGTTCCATTGGGAGATTTCCACATTTGCTTCAGGCTAAATTCTTTTACCCGCGCTTCATCTGGGGTAATCGTTGCGCATTTAACTCCGACACCATGTTTCTTAATCGCATGAGCTGAATCTATGGTGACTTGATCATTGGTTGCATCTCGGTGTTCGATTCCAAGATCATAGTAATCAAGATTGATATCGAGGTAAGGCAAGATTAATTGGTCTTTAATAAATTTCCAGATAATTCTGGTCATTTCATCGCCGTCTAATTCAACGACCGTTCCTTGAACTTTAATCTTGCTCATTGGTATCTCCTATAAATCTTTCACATCGGCTTGTTTTGCACGGACTGCTTCAGCAGCGGTTTTTAATGCTGCTAATTCTGAATCAGTGAGTTTTCCTTCGACAATATTCTTGACACCGTTTCGGCCAATCGCAGCTTCAACACCGAGGTAAACCCCGCTAATTCCATATTGACCATCTACCCAGGCACAGACCGGCATCACGTCGCCAGAATCGGTAATGACTGCTTTTGCCATTCGTGCCGCTGCGGCAGATGGTGCGTAATACGCCGATCCTGTTTTGAGGAGGGCAACAACTTCAGCGCCACCATTGCGAGTGCGTTCTACAAGTTCACCAATTTCAGTTTCTGTTAGTAATTCAGATAATGGCTTGCCATTAACGGTACAACGACTGGGCACTGGAACCATCGTCTCGCCGTGCGAACCCAACGTTAAGGTTTTTACACTCCCTACCGGCACATGTAATTTCTCGGCAACGAAATGTGTGAAGCGAGCGGTATCGAGCATGCCTGCTTGGCCCATCACTCTGTGGTGGGGAAATTTCGTAGCAATTTGTGCAAGCGCAGTCATTTCATCAAGTGGATTCGATACAACAATAATGACTGCGTTAGGTGAATGTTTTGCAACATTCTCAGCAACGCCACGAACAATTCCAGCATTCACACCAATGAGATCCATTCTGCTCATGCCAGGTTTGCGTGGAAGTCCTGCCGTGATGACAACGACATCGGAATCTGCAGTTGCTTCATACCCTTGTCCATCAGGGCTCGTGGTCGCACCAATCACACGAGTTTCAAAACCTTCAATGGAGCGCGATTGATTCATATCAAGGGCAAGGCCTTCTGGTTTTCCTTCCAGAATATCGGTGAGCACAACAGTTTCAAATATGTCATATTCAGCTAATCGAAGTGCGGTTGTTGAACCATAAAATCCAGAACCAATAACCGTTACTTTTCCTGAACGCGCCATCGCGCCTCCTTATGATCTACCTGCTTATGGTCTTCCTGCTTATGGTCTACCTGCTTATGGTCTACCAGGTTGACCTCCACAGAATGGAAGTCGACTGATACTCGGAATCCTACTTGCGCAGCAGCAACTGAGGAAAATCGCATCCTTACTGGTTGCTGTGTGGGAGCACTAACGCGATTGTTATCAGCGCCACAGCGATAATGATTGAGATGATGACCTCAATCCGACGAATACGCCAATTACTTTTGAAAAACGGTGCGATGTAAAGAATTAAGCCACCCGCAATTGATAAAGCTCCCCAGCGGAAAAATGAGAGAGCGCCAAGGCCAACGCCCAAGGCAATGACGAGATAGCCCATGCGAGGAATAAATTTCATCATGATTAATTTGCACTCTGTGACTGAACTGCTGATACAACATTTTTCAGCAACATAGCTCGTGTCATCGGTCCAACCCCACCTGGCATGGGTGAATACCAAGCAGCGCGCTCATATGTTGCTGGGTCAATATCGCCAACAAGCCTTCCATCAACTCGGGTAATGCCAACATCAATCACCACGGCACCAGACTTAATCATCGTTGGTTTGAGAAAATGTGGTTGCCCGACTGCAGCAATAACAATGTCGGCCTGTTGTGTATGGTGGGAAATATCTCGAGTGCCGGTATGAACCAGCGTCACAGTTGCATTCTCACTCTTTCGAGTCAGAAGTAATCCCAGTGGTCGTCCCACTGTAATGCCACGGCCAATGATGACAACTTCTGCGCCATCTAGTGGAATGGAATATCGATTGAGAAGTTCCACAATGCCCGCCGGTGTGCAGGGCAATGGCGCAGGTTCATTCATGACGAGTCGACCAAGATTGAGAGGGTGTAATCCGTCTGCATCTTTTTGTGGATCAATCGCTTCCAATATTTTCTCTGCGCGAGTAGTGGCAGGTAACGGTAATTGGACGATGTAGCCGGTGCATTCTGGCGCGTTATTTAATTCGTTAACTGCTGAGAGAACATCACGCTCTGTGGCAGAAGCGGGCAGATCAATTCGAATGGAATGAATTCCCACCTCTGCGCAGTCTTGATGTTTACCATTGACATAGGCGTGCGAGCCTGGATCATCTCCAACCAGAATTGTTCCTAAACCTGGAATTTTCCCTTGCACTTTCAGTGTCGATACCTGAGAACGCAATTCATCTTTAATCGACTGCGCAACTTTTTTTCCATCAAGAAGTTGTGCGCTCATGACATCTATCTTAGTGACTCTCTCTACTGACTTATGTATGGGAGAAGTGACGAACACCAGTAAAAAACATGGCAATACCTGCGGCTTGCGCTGCAGCAATTACCTCTTCATCTCGAACGCTGCCACCTGGTTGAACTACTGCACAAACTCCCGCATCAGTAAGAATGGTGAGTCCATCCGCAAAAGGAAAAAATGCATCACTAGCAGCAACACTTCCGGATATTCGATTTCCACCTCGGGACACTGCAAGTCGAGCTGAATCCACTCGATTGACTTGGCCCATGCCAATTCCCACTGTCGCTCCATAACGCGCACAGACAATGGCGTTACTTTTCACCGAACGAACTGACCGCCAGGCAAACTGCAGATCGGCAAGGATCTCATCGGAGACAACTTCACCACTCACCTGTTGCCAGTGTGCAACTGAATCTCCTTCAGCATCAAGGGCATCAACTGACTGAATGAGTACGCCACCTAAGATTGGTCTGATCTCGTGGGATGGTCTTTGTGATTGCGCTAATTGCACAATGCGAAGAGATGATTTCTTCGCCAAGATGTCAAATGCTTTTCTTTCAAATGCGGGAGCAATAATTACTTCAGTAAATACCTCGGAAACATTGAGCGCCATTTCTTCGGTAACTTCTCTATTGGCTGCAATAACCCCGCCAAATGCAGAGAGCGAATCGCAGGCATGTGCTTTGCGATAGGCCTCCGCAATTGTCGAACCAATTGCTATGCCACATGGATTTGTATGTTTAATAATCGCAACAGCCGGTTGATGATGCTCCCACACTGCACGCCATGCGGCATCGGCATCAATGTAATTATTAAAGGACATTGCTTTTCCGTGTAAAAGTTCAGCGCCTGCTAATCCACCGCTCGTTACACTCGAATTATAAGAATCAATTGATGGACCGTGATCTCGATAAAGCGCAGCGCTTTGATGTGGATTTTCTCCGTATCGTAGATCAGCAACTTTCTCCCAACTTTGTGTCATGAATTCACGCTTATTGGGCTCTGGTGATTTTCCTGAGACACGTGATAACCACACCTCGATGGCAGAGTCATACCGTGCGGTCTTTTGAAAGGTAGCGAGAGCTAATTCCCGTCGTTCCTGTAATGAAAAACCACCATTTTCTATGGCGCGATAAATCAGGTCATACTGAGTGGGATCGGAGATCACTGCAACGCTGCCATGATTCTTCGCTGATCCACGAAGCATTGCGGGACCGCCAATATCGATCTGTTCGATACAGTCGTCAATCGTTGCGCCAGAAGCAATTGTTTTTTCAAAAGGATAAAGATTGATAATGACTAAATCAAAAGTCTCGATATCGTGTTTTTTGAGTTCTTCCACATGGGCAGGATTATTTTGATCTGCCAAGAGCCCGGCATGGATACGTGGATGTAAAGTTTTTACGCGACCGCCAAGAATTTCGGGAAAGCCTGTGTAATTTTCAACTGGAGTTACGGGGATTCCTGCTTCACGCAAAAATGACGCCGTGCTTCCCGTAGAAATGATTGTGATTTTTGCCGAATGTAATTTTTCACCAAGTTCTTTGAGCCGTGTCTTGTCATAAACACTGATGAGCGCTCTACGAATTGGCCGTCGATCCTGTTGTGTCACACTTTTTCCTCACCAGCCAGAGTCGCGATGATCTCAACAATGAGAGCGCGTTCGGCAATCTTAATACGTTCATGAACAACTTCTTCCGTATCACCGAGGTTAATGGGTACGGTTACTTGCGCGATGATCGGCCCGGTATCAACTCCGCTATCAATCCAATGAACAGTACAGCCTGTTTCAGAAACGTGAGCAGCGAGCGCATCACGAACTGCGTGAGCTCCTGGAAAGAGTGGGAGTAAGGAAGGATGAGAATTAATACATCGAAATCGGGTAACGAAATCTGGCGCCAATATTCGCATAAACCCTGCGCTGACAACTAAGTCAGGCTGAAGTTCATCAACCATGCTGAACAATTTTGAATCCCACGCTGAGCGATCACCCGTTACTGGAAGATGGAATGCAGGAATGTTGTGTCGGATGGCACGCGCCAGCACTTCAGATTGTTTGTCAGAAATTACCGCTGCTATTTCTATCGGTAACCTACTCGCCTCGTGTGCATTGATAATTGCTTGTGTCAGGGTTCCACTTCCTGATGCAAGAATGACAATTCGAAAAGTCATGGTAATTTTTTCATAAGTACTTTTTCGCAAGAATGTGGCTCGCGATGACACCGACAAATAATTCAGCAGTTACAACCCCGGCAAAAAACCATGTAGGACCAACGAGCGAGAGATTTCGATTAAACAAACTTCCCATGCTCAGTAAACCTACTGTCATTGCGACGAGGAAGTTTGTAGCGAGATAGGCTGTTAACGCGTGCTGAATCGCCCGCTGCGATTGCACATTTTCACGAAAATGGCGATGAATTCTGACCACGGTAAATGCACTTAACGCAATGGAGACAATGACAGCGAATAATGCAAAAGGATTTGCCTGAGTAGGAAGAGCACCAAGAATCGGTAGTGCAGGTATTTCTGATAACCGGTGTACGAGTGGATGTATCAATGATCCGCTACCGATTGTGAAACCTGCGCCGACGAGGTAGGAAAGAGTTGCAATTGTCACATTTGGTAAATAAAGAATTTGAATCGCAAGAAAGGTGATGCCACCAAAAATTCCTGGTTGTATGACAGTCGTTAACGATGTCACATCAGAGAAATGAAATGCGAGTGACAGCGCAGTAACAAAAGTGGCTATGGCCCAGAGCACGAGAAAGGTTAAAACGCCATATTTCACTCCAATGTGCCACGGTTTATTATGCGAGTGGTCAGGTCGAAGTTCTGATGCAATATATGTTGAAACAAAACTCACAATGAAGGTAATAGGAAAGGTGAAATACCAAGGGAAAGTTAAGGTCGATTGTGCACTGAGTAATGAGAGCGCTGTTGCGATAAGGGCATACCCGAGTGAGATCAGGAGAAGTATCTGATGTGTCGCCTTTCTCGTGTCAGGTTGAATCTTGGCTGAAGCCCGAAGAAACCCGCTTCGAAGTGCGAGAAAAATTGGAAAAAGTGAACCTAATGGAAGATAAGAAAGCCACTGAATGATGTCGGCAGTTTTTCCGACGCTCGGTATGTGATTGGCAGCAAGCCATAACCAGATCGATGCCCGGAGTGGATCGCTGGTCTGTCCCATCCCACTTCCAGCCGTTGCCCAAATGACAAGAGCGCCAAAAGCCAACGGAAGAATAAGAAGCGCTGCACTTCGTAGCGCTTGCTGAAAACTAATTCGCAGAGCGCTACGGAGCATGAATTATTTTTGCAGAATGGCGCGCATGAGCGCTGCTGTTTCACTCGGCGTTTGACCAACTTTAACGCCAGCAGCCTCTAGCGCAGTTTTCTTCGCCGCCGCAGTTCCCGATGATCCAGAAACTATTGCACCTGCGTGACCCATAGTTTTTCCTTCAGGGGCCGTAAATCCTGCAACATAGCCGACCACCGGTTTTGTTACATACTCTTTAATAAACGCAGCTGCACGTTCTTCCGCATCACCGCCGATTTCACCGATCATCACAATTGCTTCGGTATCAGGATCATCTTGGAAAGCCTTTAAACAATCGATATGCGTAGTTCCGATAATGGGGTCGCCACCAATTCCCACGGCAGTACTAAAGCCAAAATCTCGTAACTCGTACATCATCTGATATGTCAGAGTTCCAGATTTTGACACCAAACCTATTTTTCCAGGGCCAGTGATATCTGACGGAATAATGCCAACGTTGGATTGGCCCGGACTAATAAGTCCTGGGCAATTGGGTCCAATCAACCGAGTCGTGCCGTGTGATTGTGCATAGGCAAAGAATGCTGCTGTGTCGTGAACGGGAATTCCCTCTGTGATGACGACAACTAAGGGAACACGAGCATCAATGGCATCGATTACTGCAGCTTTTGCAAATTTTGGTGGAACAAAAACTACTGACGTGTTTGCGCCTGTTGCTGCGACCGCCTCTGAAACTGAATTGAAAACTGGTAGCGAGTGACCATCAATATCAACTGATTGGCCACCTTTACCTGGCGTTACACCGCCCACAACTTTTGTACCTGAGGCGAGCATTCGCTTTGTATGTTTTGTTCCTTCAGAACCTGTCATTCCTTGAACAATGACTTTGCTTTGAGCATTGAGAAAAATCGCCATTATTTCGCCGCCAATTCTGCAGCGCGACGGGCTGCACCATCCATCGTGTCTAATTGTTGTACGAGGGGATGAGCCGCTTCGTTCAAAATGCGCCGACCCTCATTGACATTATTACCATCGAGTCGAACAACAATGGGTTTAGTTGCTTTTGGTCCAAGGATCTGTAGCGCTTGCACAATGCCATTAGCTACTGCATCGCAGGCAGTAATGCCACCAAACACATTAACGAATACGCTCTTCACATCCTTATCTCCCAAAATAATCGAGAGGCCATCTGCCATTACTTGTGCAGAGGCTCCACCACCGATATCAAGAAAGTTTGCGGGTTTTACGCCACCATATTTCTCACCGGCATAGGCAACGACATCCAGAGTGCTCATCACAAGCCCTGCGCCATTGCCAATAATTCCTACCTCACCATTGAGTTTGACGTAGTTGAGGTCTTTTTCTTTTGCTGCTTTTTCTAATGGATCGGTTGAAGCATGATCCACCAAGGCGCTATGGGATTCGTGGCGAAACTCTGCATTATCATCGAGCGTTACTTTCCCATCAAGGGCAATGATTCGGCCATCAACAGTTTTCACGAGTGGGTTTACTTCAACCAAGGTCGCATCTTCACTTACAAATGTTTTCCATAACGTCACTAAAACATCGGCGACTTGACCTTCTACATCTGAAGGAAAACCCCCTTTGCGCACGATGTCGAGCGCAGTGGCAGGTGAGATGCCGACGTTAGGATCAATATTTACTTTTGCTAATTTTTCTGGAGTTTTATGAGCGACTTCTTCTATGTCCATGCCTCCAGAAACCGATGCCATCACAAGAAAGGATCGATTCGCACGATCGAGCAAAATTGCTAAGTAGTATTCACTTTCAATTGGCGCGGCTTGGGCAATCATGACTTTATGAACAGTGTGGCCCTTAATATCCATTCCGAGAATTGCCTCTGCCTTTGTCAAGGCATCATCGCCATTCTCTGCGAGTTTGACGCCCCCTGCTTTACCTCGGCCGCCTACCTTCACCTGTGCTTTGACAACAACTTTTCCACCCATGGCAGAAGCTGCAGTTCGCGCTTGCTCAGGTGTTGTCGCTACCGCACCTTTGAGAACGGGCACGCCATGCGCCTCAAAAAGATCGCGCGCTTGATACTCAAATAAATCCATGAATGACCTTTCTTAATTTTTTACTGCGGATTTAAGCCAGGTAACAATGTCTTCCATCGGTGCGCCAGGTGTAAAAATTTCTGCCACGCCAATTTTCTTTAATTCAACAATATCTGCATCCGGAATAATTCCGCCGCCGAATATCACGATATCGCTGGCATTTTCTTTTTTAAGTAATTCGATAATTCGAGCAAAGAGCGTCATATGCGCACCAGAGAGAATTGATAAACCAATCGCATCCGCATCCTCTTGAATTGCAGTAGCGACAATTTGTTCTGGAGTTTGATGGAGACCTGTGTAGATAACTTCGCATCCGGCATCACGTAATGCGCGAGCAACAACTTTTGCTCCACGATCGTGGCCATCGAGCCCCGGTTTTGCGACAACAACTCGAATCGGTGAGGTCACTGACACGTTCATAACTTACCCACCGGCGCATAACGGAGCAATAAACGCTTCTGGCCAAATGTTCCAAAATCAATTGTCGCCTCCGCTTTATCGCCCTCTCCGGTGACCGCTATCACAGTACCTAATCCAAATGTGTCATGTGTGACTCGATCTCCCGCCGTCAATTCCATGACAACCGATTTCTTTCCAGTTGGTTTAGGAGGTGGCGCATTAAATTTTCGTGTTGTCTTCACTGATGAGTAAGCGCGATCACCACCATGATTCCACTTAATGATGTCTGGTGGAATTTCATCGAGAAAGCGTGATGGCGGATTGTAATTCGGCGCTCCCCATGCAGATCGATATTCTGCTCGTGAAAGATAAAGATATCGTTGCGCGCGCGTGAGCCCTACATATGCAAGACGTCGTTCTTCTTCCAATTCTTTTTTTTCACCCAGTGATCGTGAATGGGGAAAAACTCCTTCTTCCATTCCGGTGAGAAAGACCGTCGGGAACTCGAGACCTTTTGCTGTATGTAAAGTCATCAACGTAACGACTCCACCATGATCTTCTCCATCGGGAATCTCATCGGAATCAGCAACAAGTGCAACATCTTCGAGAAAGCCAGCTAGTGAAATCTCTTCGCCCTCATCTACTTCACCTTCTTCATACTCTTCAGCCACTGCAACAAGTTCTTCTAAGTTTTCAATTCGAACTTCATCTTGCGGATCGCCACTGTTTTTCAATTCATCAAGTAAACCTGATTGTTCGAGAACGGCGGCAGCGATAATTGATGGTTTTGTTTTTGCCTCAAGTAATGTACGAAGCGCAATGATGAGGGAAACAAAAGAATCGATAGCGGTAACGGAGCGCGCTGGAATATCAGAATCTTCAATCTGCGACATTGCTCCCCAGAGTGAAAGACCTCGACGGCGTGCACTTTCCGCGATTGCATCAAGCGCTCGATCACCAATCCCACGTTTCGGTGTGTTTATTATTCTTCGCAGTGAGACCTCGTCTTCGGGATTTGCGATCACTCGCAAGTACGCCAATAGGTCTTTCACTTCTTTCCGCTCGTAAAATCGCACGCCGCCAACAACTTTGTAGGGAATCGTTGCTCTCATAAACACTTCTTCAAATACACGAGATTGCGCATTTGTTCGATAAAAAACTGCTGTTTCGCCAGGTAACGAAAGGTTTTCTCCGCGTAGCCTAAGAATTTCATCTCGCACAAATTCAGCTTCGCTATGTTCGTTCTCCGCTACAAAACCCGTTAGTAACGGGCCACTTCCAGCCTCTGACCATAAATTTTTCTCTTTACGACTCTCGTTTTTTGAAATCACTGAATTTGCTGCACTAAGAATATTTTGGGTCGAACGATAATTTTGTTCTAATAAAATGGTCGTGGCATTGGGGTAATCCGCTTCAAATTGCAAAATATTGCGAATAGTTGCCCCTCGGAATCCATAAATTGATTGATCGGCATCACCGACAACGCAGAGTTCGGCAGCTGGAATCCCTTCAATCTCATCACCAACTAATTCGCGAATAAGTGCATATTGCGCATGGTTGGTATCCTGATATTCATCGACGAGTACATGGCGAAAACGATGGCGATATCTCGCTCGTGAGTCGGGAAATCGACGTAAGAGATCTACTGACTTCATGATGAGATCATCAAAATCCATAGCGTTCGCACCTCCTAAACGTTTCTGATAGATGGCATATACCTCTGCAACCGTTTGTTCAAAATTATTCTGAGTTGAATCGAGGTAATCGGCAGGTCCTTGAAGTTCATTTTTAGCCTGAGATATGAGCCCTTGAATAGCGCGCGCTGAGTATCGTTTAGGATCGAGATTGAGATCGCGCATTACTAATTGGATCAATCGCAAACTATCGGCTTGATCATAAATAGTAAAAGTATTTGAATAGCCAAGTTTGATCGCTTCTTGTCGAAGAATTCGAACACAAGCCGAGTGAAATGTCGAGACCCACATCGCCTTCGCTCGCTGACCTACTAACGCTGTTACGCGCTCTTTCATTTCGCCAGCGGCTTTGTTGGTAAAAGTGATTGCTAATATTTCAAATGGCGCGACATGACGTTCCGCCAATAAATAAGCAATCCGTCTCGTCAGAACACGAGTTTTTCCTGAGCCTGCACCTGCAACAACAAGAAGTGGGCCACCGTGATGTGTGACAGCCGCCTGTTGTTGTGGGTTAAGTCCCTCAAGTAACGACATATTCGGGAGTCTAGCGATCGGCACTGTTATGGTCGCATGAGAGGATTACCGCCTATGTCCACTTCATATACGCCACTTCCTGATAGCGAAATTAAGCGAGTACTTGTTGTTACTGCACATCCTGATGATTGTGATTTTGGTGCAGGCGGAACGATCGCGCACTGGGTAGAGAAAGGCATCGAGGTTTCGTATTGCATCTGCACCAATGGCGATCAAGGTGGCGAAGAATCGGGACTAACGATGGAAGAGATGCCTGCAGTACGTCAAAAAGAGCAACGCGATGCAGGAAAAGCTCTCGGAGTTTCAGATATTACTTTTCTCAATTATCGCGATGGCTGGTTAATTCCTACTATTGAATTGCGTCGCGATATCGTCAAAGTCATCCGTACAAAAAAACCAGATCGAATGTTGATTCAATCACCAGAGCGAAATTGGGATCGCATCGGCGCTTCACATCCCGATCACCTCGCAGCCGGTGAAGCAGCGATACAAGCGGTGTATCCCGATGCGCGAAATCCCTTTGCGTTTACCGAATTAAAAGCTGAAGGTTTTGAACCGTGGCGGGTAAAAGAGGTTTGGGTTATGGCTCATAACACACCAGATCATTTCGTTGACATCACATCAACCTTTGATAAAAAAATTGCAGCACTTCGAGCGCACGTAAGCCAAACAGCACATAATGAAAAAATGGCTGAGATGGTTCGCGAATGGGGCGCGATGAATGGGCAAGCCTGCGGATTGCCGGAAGGTCACTTGGCAGAGCGCTTCCGAATTGTGAACACTAACTAATAATTATTTTTTCAATTGCGATAACTTGTTTTGGTGAACCATCTTGAGCGCCATTTTTGGTGCCGATCGTTCCTATTGCTTTTACAATTTCTAGTCCCGATTTGATTTTTCCCCAAATCGGATACACCGCGGGATTTAATGTCGAGTCTTCATAAACAAAGAAAAATTGGCTGCCATTGGAGTTGAGATTCGCTGGCCCGCCATTGGCCATGGCTACCGTTCCGGCGGGGTAATTATTCTTTCCTTCTTTGGGGAGATTTTCATTTCCGAATGTAAACATGGGGCCACCGGTTCCAGTCGCGGTTGGATCGCCACATTGCAGAACAAATATTCCTCCGGTCGTAAGGCGATGACAGAGACTTTTGTCATAGAAGCCACCTTTTGCAAGTGCCGTAATTGCTGTCAAAGCAACTGGCGCTGCAGGGCTTGGTGTCACCACGATGTTTCCACAATTTGTTACGAAGGTAATCTGCTTTGGAACTTTTTTAAGAATTACTGTTGGTGTAGGTATTTGTATCGGTGAATGACCCGTTGCTTTAGTTTTAGTGCAATTGAGTTTGACATCATCAGCTTGTGTAGTCGCTGGAGCCAACAACAATGCAAATAAAGAGACTGACATGACTATCACTGATGCAGTTACTTTTCGCACGGTCATCATTCCCATTCAATAGTTGCCGGTGGCTTGCTCGTGATATCGATTACTACTCGATTTACCTCAGATACTTCATTGGTAATTCGGGTTGAAATCGTGGCCAATACTTCGTGTGGAAGTCTCGACCAATCTGCTGTCATTGCATCTTCGCTTGAGACGGGCCGTAGCACAATGGGATGGCCATATGTTCTGCCATCTCCTTGCACTCCTACGCTTCGCACATCAGCGAGTAATACAACGGGACATTGCCAGATCTCTCGATCAAGTCCTGCCAAGTGTAATTCTTCACGAACAATGAAATCAGCGTCGCGAAGAATTTTGAGTCGATTCTCAGTGACTTCTCCGATGATTCGTATCGCAAGACCCGGACCAGGAAATGGTTGTCGCCATACGATCTCTTCTGGCACGCCAAGTTCAATACCCACCTCTCGGACCTCATCTTTAAAGAGCGAGCGAAGTGGTTCGATGAGTGTGAATTGAAGATCAGCCGGTAATCCACCAACATTGTGATGGCTTTTAATGTTTGCTGTCCCGGTTCCGCCACCTGATTCCACTACATCGGGATAGAGCGTTCCTTGAACAAGAAAATCAATTGTTTCATTCTCGGCAATCTCTCGCGCAGCTGCTTCAAATGTTCTAATAAATTCGCGGCCAATAATTTTTCGTTTCGTTTCTGGGTCAGTTACACCAGAGAGTGCATCAAGAAATTGTTGCTTGGCATTAACGACTTTCAAAGAAATACCCGTTGCAGCTACGAAATCTCGCTCGACTTGTTCAGCTTCACCTTTCCGGAGTAAGCCATGGTCAACAAAGACGCAGGTAAGGTGTTTGCCTATTGCGCGCTGCACAATAGCTGCTGCAACTGCTGAATCTACTCCGCCTGATAAACCGCAGACTGCGCGTTTATCTCCCACAATTCTTCGAACTCGTTCGATTTCATTGACTGCAATGTTCTCTGATGTCCAATGGGGCTTACAACCAACAATGTCGATTAACCATCGCCGGAGAATTTCTTGACCCTGCTCAGTATGGAGAACTTCAGGATGAAATTGCACACCGGCTAAGGTTGCTTCGTTATTTTCAAAAGCTGCAATCGGAGTTTTTTCTGTCCGCCCAGTTGCGATGAATCCGGTAGGAGCTTGCACCACGCTGTCACCATGGCTCATCCACACTTGGAAATGGCCTGGTGCTCCTGCAAAAAGTTTTCCAGATGTGTGGGTGGTCAATTCAGTTCGACCATATTCGCGTGAGCCAGTCTGCGCAACAACGCCACCTAATGCCTGCGCCATTACTTGAAACCCATAACAAATACCAAAGATGGGAATTCCAGATGTGAAGAGTGTGGAATCGAGTGATGGCGCACCCGCTTCGTACACAGATGATGGACCGCCGGAGAGAATGATGGCGCGTGGTTTGCGCGAAATTATTTCCGAAACAGGAGTAGTCGACGGGATAATTTCGCTATAGACATGGGCTTGCCGAACTCGGCGGGCAATAAGTTGTGCATATTGAGCACCAAAATCAATAACAAGAACGAGATCGTGATCAGCCACGATGAATGACAACTTCTACGCGCTGGAATTCTTTAAGATCTGAATATCCGCAGGTAGCCATCCCTCGTCTCAGTGCGCCAAATAAATTCATTGAACCATCTGCTGAATGCGAAGGTCCTAAAAGTATTTCTTGCAACGAACCAACAGTTCCAACATGTACTCGAGTTCCGCGTGGTAGCTCACCGTGATGCGCCTCTGAACCCCAATGCCAGCCACGTCCTGGCGCCTCTTCCGCTTTTGCTAACGGTGATCCCATCATCACAGCATCCGCGCCACAGGCAATTGCTTTTGCGATATCACCGCTCTTGCCGACCGAACCATCAGCGATGACATGAACATAGCGACCGCCAGATTCATCTAAATATTCGCGGCGCGCAGCAGCGACTTCAGCAACTGCTGATGCCATGGGAACTGAGATTCCTAAAACTTGTCGCGTTGTATGTGCCGCACCGCCACCAAATCCCACTAGTACGCCCGCTGCGCCAGCGCGCATTAAATGTAATGCGCCAGATTGCGTTGCACATCCACCAACAATGACGGGCACATCAAGTTCATAAATAAATTTCTTGAGATTGAGTGGTTCTGTTCCTTGCGAAACATGTTCTGCACTCACGGTAGTTCCACGAATAACAAAGATATCGACGCCGGCTTTCACAACAGTTTTATGAAATTGTGCAGTACGTGCCGGCGAGAGCGCTGCAGCAACTGTCACGCCTGCGCTACGAATTTCGGCGATTCGTTTCTCAATTAATTCTGGTTTGATTGGCGCTGCATAAATTTCTTGCATTCGTCGGGTCGCTTGGTCGTTCGGAAGCGATGAAATTTCACCGAGTGGAATAATGGGATTTTCATACCGAGTCCATAATCCTTCTAAATTTAAAACGGCCAGGCCACCAAGTTTTCCGATAGTTATTGCTGTCTCTGGCGAGACCACCGAATCCATCGGCGCAGCTACCAGCGGTAAGCCAAACTTGTAGGCATCAATCTGCCATTGAATAGAGACTTCGTTGGGTTCGCGGGTTCTCCGTGAGGGCACAATGGAAATATCATCAAAAGAATAGGCAGTTCTCGCTCGCTTCCCTGGCGCAATCTCAATATCAGCCACAGCTCACCTCACGTATTCCGATAGTAATTTGGTGCATCTGCCACATGGAGTACATCATGGGGGTGGCTCTCTTGTAAGCCCGCTGCAGTAATTTGTATGAGACGACCATGACGTTGCAAGGTTCGAATAGTTGGCGCCCCTGCATATCCCATTCCAGAACGAAGACCACCTACAAGTTGATGAACGACCGCCGAGACGGGGCCACGGTAAATTACTTTTCCTTCAATACCTTCGGGAACTAATTTATCTTCGGCAAGAACATCATCTTGCATGTAGCGATCTTTTGAATACGATTTTTTCTCACCGCGCGATTGCATCGCACCAAGTGATCCCATTCCGCGATATGTTTTATATTGGCGACCATCAATAGTTACCAATTCACCAGGTGATTCATCACAACCAGCTAAAAGCGAACCAAGCATGACAGTATCGGCACCGGCAACAATTGCTTTAGCAATATCGCCTGAATATTGCAGTCCACCATCAGCAATGAGTGGAATATCTGCTTTCTTGCACGCTTTCGCTGCTTCCAGGATGGCGGAAATTTGTGGAACACCGACGCCAGCAACAACTCGAGTTGTACAAATCGATCCCGGGCCAACACCAACTTTGACTGCATCTGCTCCTGCATTGATTAATGCTTGCGCACCGGCTCGCGTTGCAACATTGCCACCAATGATTTGCTGATCGGGAAAACTTTCTTTAATTCGGGCAATCGCTTCGAGAACTGCTCGATGGTGGCCATGTGCAGTATCAACGACGACAACATCAACGCCGGCTTTGATTAATTCTTGAGCACGAGCAAATCCATCATCACCTACTCCTACTGCCGCTCCAACTAGAAGTGAAGCGCCTTTCACTAACTTCACATGGGTTACTTGATCTTCGATAGAGAGATTTCGATGAATAATTCCAATTCCGCCAGCACGCGCCATCGCGATAGCCATCGTGGATTCTGTGACTGTATCCATTGCCGATGAAACCAATGGGACTTTGAGTGAAATACCTCGAGTTAATTGAGTCGTCGTTTCTACTTCTGATGGGACAACATCAGAAGCATCAGGCAAGAGCAGAACGTCGTCATAGGTGAGCCCCACCATCACGACTTTCTCGTGGATCTCGCTCATTGGGCGATCTTATAGGCCAATTGCGCGCGTGATCTCCTCGCATGCTTCGACAATATCGTCCACATAGATCGCTGATGAACATTTCACTGGATCCCAACCGGGTCCACCAATGATTACTCGCGGGGCAGGACGGAGCGTTGGCAGGTCGTTAATAAATTCTGGTTTTGCATGTTTAGTCATTGAAGACCAGAGGAATAAAGCAGGTGGTGCTGATTTTTTCATTGTTGTGGCGATTGCTTCAAACGGAGTACGTGCACCGAGAACATGGCAATAAATATTCTGTTCTGAGAGGGCAGCAGCAAGTGCATAGAGTGCGATGGCGTGTAGATCATCACCAACTGTTGCTAAAAGAACTGGGCGAGGATTAACTGGTGATTCAATGTGAAGATATAAATCACGTAGAAGTCCGAGGACAACATCTGATACAAGATGTTCAATCTCAATACCTTTTCGTTCGTTCTCCCACGTCTCGCCAAGTTCTGCCATCAAAGGGACGATGACTTCGTTCCATGTTGCAACAACACCTGATCGTTGAAATTCGGTTCGCAACAGCTGATCAACATAGGAGCGATCAAAGCTTGATGCCGCGCGCATTACTGCGTTCACTAAATCTTCTTTGACTTCAAATTCTCGTGCGATGCGCGCACGAGTTGATTTCACAGTTTTCACAGCCAATGCTTGTTGCGCCGCTTCTGATGGAGTGACCCCTGCGATAACCAATTTGCGCATGAGGGTGAGTCGTGCGAGATCAATCTCGGAATATCTCCGATGTTCACCAACCGAATGTTCCGATGGGCCAAGGCCGTATCTCCGATCCCAGGTACGGAGAGTGGCTGGGGCAACACCGAGCCGACGAGCAACCGCAGCAACCGTCAATGGCTCGTTCATGTGCCTATCCTCAGCCTCTCCGGCCACTCACGCCAGTTGAAATACGCGGGTCTTAGTGAGCACCCTCTCAAAAATGTGACCGAGTCGTGTGTTGTTCGATACTTGAACAACCTATGAAACGATTGTATATTTCGGGGCATGAGTGAAATGACACGACTACCAAAGCCTGTTGCTGAAGTTTGGGAGTGGCAATACGAAGGTGCTTGCCGCTCTCTCCCCACTGAAATGTTCTTCCATCCAGACGGTGAACGTGGACCTCGTCGTGAAGCGCGCATCCGCGCTGCGAAAGCAGTATGCGCTACCTGCCCAGTTATTGCAGCATGTCGCGCGCACGCTCTCTCTGTACAGGAGCCGTATGGAATATGGGGCGGTCTGACCGAAGAAGAGCGCGTGGAGATCATTGCTCAGTCTCGACGCAATCGACGAAGTGAGTACGTCACCGCATCGTAATTTTTTAGCTGATACCCCTATAAAAAAACCCGAGCGTTCGCTCGGGTTTTTTTTGATTCTCGGTTTTAGCGAGTGTGGATTTTAATGGGAATGTCCACCCGGGCCATGGCTGTGGCCGTGACCGTGCGCTTCTTCCTTCTTCTCTTCTGGAGTTTCAAAAACAAGCGCTTCTGTTGTAATGAACATGGCGGCGATTGATGCTGCATTCGCTAACGCAGAACGTGTCACCTTGACCGGATCGATCACGCCATCTTTCACGAGATCGCCATAGACCTCTGTTGCCGCATTGAATCCTTCATTAGTCTTCAATGTGCGAACTTTAGAAACGACAACATAACCTTCATGGCCAGCATTTTCAGCGATCCAGCGAAGTGGTTCTTCGCACGCTTTACGCACGAGACGAACACCGACTGCTTGATCTCCGTTCAATTTCAAATCATCATCGAGTACTGATGATGCATGCACTAACGCTGCACCACCACCGACAACAATTCCTTCTTCAACAGCGGCACGAGTTGCAGAGATCGCATCTTCTAAACGATGTTTCTTCTCTTTTAACTCAACTTCGGTATGGGCACCAACTTTGATGACACATACGCCACCTGCGAGTTTGGCTAACCGTTCTTGTAATTTCTCGCGATCCCAATCGGAGTCAGCAACCTCGATCTCTTTGCGGATTTCACTCACGCGCGCATTGACTGCAGATTTCTCGCCTCCGCCATCAACGATTGTGGTGTGATCTTTCGTCACGACGACGCGGCGAGCTTTACCCAACATATCGATGGTGACTTGCTCTAATTTGAGACCAATTTCCGTTGAGATGACCTGTCCACCGGTAAGGATTGCCATATCTTGCAGCATCGCTTTACGGCGATCGCCGAAGCCTGGCGCCTTAACTGCACACGAGGTAAACACTCCTCGCATCCGGTTTACAACGAGAGTTGAGAGCGCTTCGCCCTCAATATCGTCGGCGACAATCAAGAGTGGCTTATTAGTCTGGGCAACTTTCTCAAGCACGGGAAGTAATTCTGGGAGCGCTGAGATCTTGTTTGCTGAGATCAAAACATACGCATCTTCCAACACTGTTTCCATACGATCGGTATCAGTGACAAAGTACTGAGAGATGTAACCCTTATCGAATTGCATACCTTCAGTAAATTCGAGTTCGAGACCTGTTGTGGGTGATTCTTCGACGGTTATCACGCCATCTTTGCCCACTTTATCCATGGCTTCAGCAATCAATTCACCAATGGCGCGATCTTGAGCAGAAATTGTTGCCACGTTTGCGATCTGATCTTTTGAAGAAATTTTTGTCGCAATGCTATGGAGTTTGTCCACCATTGCAGCAACTGCTTTTTCAACGCCTTGCTTAATGCCCATAGGTTGTGCGCCAGCGGCAAGATTGCGAAGACCTTCTTTGACCATTGCTTGCGCGAGAACTGTTGCGGTTGTTGTGCCATCGCCAGCAACATCATTAGTTTTCTCGGCAACTTGCTTGACAAGTTGCGCACCCATATTTTCTGCCGGATCAGCAAGTTCAATTTCTTTTGCAATCGTAACGCCATCATTGGTTATTAACGGAGCACCAAATGATCGACCGATGACAACATTTCGCCCCTTTGGTCCAAGCGTTACTTTGACTGTATCGGCGAGAGTATTAACTCCTCGCTCCATTCCACGACGAGCGTTCTCGTCAAAATGTAGTGACTTACCCATTGTTACTTCTCAATAACTGCGAGAATATCGCGGGCAGAGAGCACTAAGTACTCTTCATTGTTGTATTTGACTTCAGTCCCACCATATTTGCTATAGAGAACTACATCGCCAACTTTGATATCCATAGGAACGCGAACACCATCATCAAAGCGACCTGGACCTACTGCAACAACAGTGCCTTCTTGTGGCTTCTCTTGCGCGGTGTCAGGAATAACAAGTCCCGATGCAGTCTTCTGCTCGGCTTGGCTGGTCTTTACAACGATGCGATCTTCGAGTGGCTTAATGGCAACGGCCATTGTCTTTCTCCTTCATCTCGAGCTTGTAGTAATTCAAGCTAGTGGTTTTCTTCGGCTTTAGCAGTGTCGAGCCGAGAGTGCTAACGCCAAATCTAGGCGAGGTATTCCTGAGAGGCAAACTGAGTTGATCCGGCCTGAGTTATTCCGGCCTGAGTTATTCCGGCCTGAGTTATTCCGGTTTACTGCCAGAGCGGTTGGCTGACCGGGACCGTTGAATGGGCGGCCAAGCCAAGCGGGGTAGCTGGGTGGCCCGCGCTCATGGCAAGTGAGCCCAGCGCAGCAACCATCGCTCCATTGTCGGTACAGAGCTGGATTGGTGGGGTGCGAAGTTCAATACCGTTGGCGCGGCAACGCTCATGCGCAAGGGCGCGAAGGCGTGAATTAGCTGCCACTCCGCCAGCGATGACTAACGAGTCAATTCCGGTTTCCCGACACGCGGCGATCGCCTTTTTAGTTAATACATCGACGACTGCCTCTTGAAATGCAGCGGCAACATCGGCGCGCGCATACTGCGGTGTTGCAGAGAGATACCGTGAAACTGCAGTCTTTAACCCGGAAAATGAAAAATCGAATTGGTGGTTTATTAAATCTTTTGGCAGTGAAAGTCCTCGTGGAAAATCAATTGCATCTTTATTTCCACGTTGAGATTCTTGATCAATTAATGGTCCACCTGGAAATCCCAAATTTAGTAATCGCGCGACTTTATCGAAGGCTTCGCCAGCCGCATCGTCAATAGTCTGGCCCAACGGCGTGATATCACAGGTGATGTCAGAAACTTTGAGTAATGATGAGTGCCCACCACTGACTAATAGCGCAATTGTTGGTCGAGGCTCTGCTGTATGAGTTAAAAGATCGACGGCAACATGGGCAGCGAGATGATTCACACCATACAAGGGTTTATCAAGTGCAAGCGCAAGCGCTGATGCAGCAGAAGTGCCGACTAAAAGTGCACCAATTAATCCCGGACCTGCAGTAACTGCAATTGCATCAATATCAGAAAGTGAAATCCGGCTTTCGTTGATCGCAATTGTGATGACATTATTAATCGCTTCGAGATGTGCGCGCGATGCAACTTCCGGTACTACCCCGCCAAATCTGGCATGTTCAGCAACGCTTGACGAGATGACGTTTGCTAGGAGCGTGCGACCACGAACGATACCGATAGCCGTTTCATCGCATGAGGTCTCAATTCCTAATACAAGCGGCTGACTCATAGCGATTTTCCCATGACCAATGCATCGATTCCAGTTCCGTAATAATTCTTTCGCAATGAAATAACGGTGTAATCGAATTTTTCATATAACGGCTGTGCTTCTGTATTTCCCACACGCATCTCTAACATGATCTGGCGAGCGCCTCGCTTTTCAGCCCAGGCTTCGAGCGCAGTGAGGAGAGCTTCACCGATCCCGCGCCGGCGATAGCTCTCTGCGACGGTCAATGTATGGATATCGGCAACATCCATGGTGATGGCAATTCCTGCGTAGGCAACAATGTCCGCTCCGTCGCAGGCAACAACGTAATAACGAGAGCGTGGAACTTCTGCAAGCTCCTCTTTAAATTGCCCGAGCGTCCATGGATCATGTTCATAGGAAGCTTTTTCAAGCGCATGTACTGCGCCAATATCGAGATGGTTCATCTCGCGATACGTAATTGTCATGGACGACGCTCGAGAGTTGGGACTGCATCAGGCCGGCGCAGATATAACGGTTCATTAATTTTTTCTTGCGCGGTAAAAATCCCCAACGCTGACGGATAATAAATCTCACCAAAACCAAATCCAAATTTAGGTTCGGACAATTCATTGATATCAGTAATACTGCCAACTGCTGGCCCGACAGTTCGCTTACCGTCTTCATATTTAGCCCAGTAAATTTCTTTTCGCCTCGCATCTGTAGTAACGATGTAGCTCTTTGATTTACTATGGTGCGGAATCACAATTGCATCAAGCGAACATTTGCCGATCCACGATATCCCTCGTGCACGCGCGAAAGTTTGGCCAAAAACTATGCCTATTCGTAATCCGGTATAGGGGCCCGGCCCCATCCCTACCATCACGCCATCGATATCGCTAGAAATTTTCACCGCGCAGTGAAGTGCTCGTGAAACGAGAATCGGGAGAACTTCTCCGTGATCAGTAGCGCCTTCATGACATTCTTCCCACTCAACACGCTCGCTCGCAATGAGTCCTACCAACGTCCGGTTACTTGATGTATCAATAATTAACGTGCTCATAAATGAAATCCTTGCCAGCGTTGGCCGACTGCGGTGGTGCTAAGAATTCTTTCATCATCAGTCTTTCCAAATTCGATTGATACCCGTAAAAAATCTTCGCGCATTCTGAGCGCGACATCACCTCCCCATTCAATCACCGTGACTGCGCGCTCTCGAACGGTATCAAGATCGATATCGTCAAACTCAAAATTCTGTCCGGCACCAAGTAATCGATAGGCATCGACGTGGATTAAGGGCAGTGCACCTTCATGGATCCGTGAAATGACGAACGTTGGTGAGGTGACATCAAAAAATCCGAGCGAACGTCCTACACCTTGGGTAAAAGCTGTTTTCCCAGCGCCAAGACCGCCGTGCAAAACGATGATGTCGCCAGCGCGAAGGTGTGTTCCTAGAGTTTCACCAATCTGACGCATCTGGTCAACGGAAGTCACAACGCGCGCACTCATGTCGCAAGGTTACCTTTAGAAAATAATTAAGGGGCTCGGTTTCCCGAGCCCCTTAATCAGTGAGATGTGATTACTTGGTGTACTTCAACAACGGTGGTTGATAGAACTCATCGGTGTTCATGTACGGAACTTTCGCAAGTTGGTTTGCTGCAACGGTCCATGTTGGTACATGTCCCTTCTTTGCAGAGTAAGCCAACATACGAACCCAGGTCATCATTTGCTTTTCCGTAAATGATTGGTGACCTACACCAGATACTGCTGGGGCTGCTGCCAAATTGGGCAAGCCTGCCGCAGTAAATGTTGTGTAGAGCTCTGGGGTGAGTGCATACAGCGCTAAGACATTGAACTTGGGCTTCGTTGAAATCAACCCTTGTTTTTCTGATGTCGTTCGAGCTGCGTTATACGTTGTTTGCCACGCTGCAAGTCGCTTTTCAAAAGCGGCGGTGGCGTTATCAACATATAACTGGCTATTTCCAGCAAACACCAATCGATCTGCTTCATTAGAGAGCAAGATGGTTGGTGCAGTTGAAGAATAAGTCAACGCATCAAATGCGGCTGACTTTGCCATGACAGTTGCATCACCTTTAACGCGTGGGCTTGCTGCAAGTACTGCAAGCATTGCATTAATAGCATCGTCACCAGAAAGACCAAGATTAAATCGACCAGCGTCAGCTTCTGAAAGAAGTGATGCGAAGTCAGTCTTGGTGTTGTCATAGAAACCAGCGCCTACCTTTTCGGCTAACGCTTGTCCAGCGAATGTACCCGTGCCGAGCGCTTCACCCATATTTTCTAGAACGGCAACTGTGGAGTTGATGCTCTGTTCTGGGATTGCTGCGCTCGTTGAAATTCCATCCATATGTGCGCTCTTGGTTGGAATTCCCACAAGAAGTCCAGTAAGAAGAAGAGCAGAACGTTGCGGAATTCCTGAGCCCTTGAGCGCTGCTGGATATTCCAATCCAGGTGCGCCAAGGTTCTGGCTCCATGCGGTGAGTACGGCCGCAGCTTTAGCTAATTCACCAAGTGCTGCCATATGTCCTGCTACGCCTTTAGCGCCAAATGCTGCGCAGCCTTTAATTGTCGGATCAGCGAAAACGCTGAGTAGATAATAAAGATTGCATGCAGATTGAATATTGGCATTGATATTTGTTAACCCAGCCATCAAGCCAGCGGCTTGTGCAACACCTGGATATTTCTCCATGAACTTATTAACAACTGGTGCGCCACCTGATGATCCATAGACCACGATCTGGCGTGCTGTTGCATATCGCGTTTTCGCAATATCGATAAGTTCTTTGAGCATTTCAACGCTCTCGTCGGTATTCCACCCATGAAGTCCAGCGGAAACACGATCATAAGAAGCGACACCAAATCCGGCGCGCAACATTTGTTTTGTTACATCTGCGCCACGATTTTGGCTATACGGAGTTACTTCTTCAACGCCCGTTGGAACGGTGTAACCAGGATAAGGAAATGATGGTCGGAATCCATGGTTCCAGAAGAAGAATGTGCCATGAAAATTCGCTGGAACTTTCATGACATACGCTGCGCCGTTTGTCAGTGTGCCCGCACAAGTTTCAATACCTGATGTTGTGGAACACGTTGGCGCCGCTGCATGAGCTGGTGCTGCAACCAGTCCAGCAGTGAGTAAACCAATAGCAACAAGTGTGCTTGCTAGTTTTTTCATCGTTATCCCACCTTCGGTAGCGCATCAGCAGCGATTGCTGGGCGTACATAATTGAGAACGGAGACTGGTCCAGTTCCTGAGTCAGTTGTGTAGACAACGCGCGGTGAGCTCACTGGCGTAAGAACTGTTGATGCGTTGTAAGCACCAATCCAGAAGCCGGTAAATGCTTCATGCGTTGTTTTGGAATATCCCAATGGTGCAAGCGCGGCGCTGGAAATCTTGGAACCGTTATTCTCAAGATAGGCAACGAGCTTTTCTCGTGTGAGATCTTTACCAACACCTAATAACGCAGAGGTCATTTGATAGGCGATATTCATTCCTTGAAGTACGTTGAAATCCCATCGCTTATCGGCGCCTTTATTGAAATCATCATTGATCTTCTTAAAGGCCACAACGTATGGGTCGGTATCTTCACCAGCAGCCGGTACGTGAGATGCGCTAATTATTCCCGTGAGTAGCGCTGCGCTGGTAGCGGCAGGTACTCCCTTCGATCCGAGAATCGTCTGGAAAGTCGTGGCATCAGCACCGACGCTCATGACAACCCATTTATCAGGTTTATAACTAAGCGCTGCCGCTGTCGAAATAACTGCAGCAGTTGCGGATGCGACTGAGGCAAAAATTACAACCTGGACGCCATTAGCTTTCATTTGGCCAACTTGGCTCGCCAATCCAACCGAACCTTGCGTACCCGCGATGAAGTTTGCTGCTGTCTTTCCTTTTTCAAAGGTCAAACCAGCAGATTGGAAACCAGCTAATGCGTTACGACCAAAATCGTCCGTCTGATAAATGATTCCTACCTTCTTGTCGGCAAAATTCTCTTTGATGTACTTACCAAGAATTTTTGCTTCGACTACATAGGTACCAAGACCACCAAATGAATAGGGATATTTCTTGGGATCGGTATAGAAACCGCTATATCCGCTGTTGATAAAGACATCAGGAATTTTGCGTCGATTGAGATCGCCAATGACTGAAATATGGGTTTGTGTTCCAATACTTCCAATCATGGCAAATACCTTCGAGTTGTTGATGAGCTTCGAGGCGGAAGTTATGGTCTTGCCCGCCTTATATTCATCATCTTGAACTTCTAGGCGAATTTTGCGACCGTAAACTCCACCTTTTGAATTCACATAATCAAAGTAAGCGCGCATTGCGTCATCAACTTTGTTATATCCAGGTGAAGCAGCGCCTGTGTTAGGTAACTGCATTCCAAGCACAATTTCATTTGCAGAAACACCTGGATCGCTAGCCGCGTTTGCCGGCAGTGATGCAATAGCTAAAGAGCTAACAGCAACTGCTGCGACGCTAACGATGAGGGTTCGGCGAGGCATTTTTATCTGCACTTCATTCCTCTTTCGATTGAGCTTCACTTCAAGAAGTGATCGAACCGAGGGTGGTTCGAACTCGGGAAAGATAACAGATGTTTATCAAGGAGTGAACGGGGTCACACGCAAAACGCGGGTTTTGACCTGAAAAACGAAGTCCAAATTACTTTAACGGTGCTTTCGATGAAGCGAATCTGCGGCACCCTGTGGGGTAAAAACCACAGTGAGAATTAAGAGAACTCCCGAGACCATTGCTGGGAGGTAGTCGGAAATTTTCTGAGGAAGAGACCAAGACTGAGTTGCCCAATTAATCCAATCCGGTAAAAACACCACTACTACTGCGCCGATTGCAGCGCCACCAATATTTCGGATTCCACCAATCACTGCACCGGTCAGTAAAGCTAACGAAAGAGAGATGGGATAAACGCTTGGTCCAACGATTCCACGTAAGCCATAGAGCGCACCCGCCAACCCGGCGATCCCTGAGCTCACAACAAAAACAAATACTTTGACTCGTTGAACATGAATTCCAGAAAGTGATGCCGCAACTTCATTATCGCGAATTGCTTTCCACGCTCTACCGGTTCGTGAATTTAAAATATTCATGACTAAAAATAAAGTAAAAAGCGCCCAGGGTAGCGTTGCATAGAGTTGCCATTTTTCAATGAGGAGAGAACCATCGCGTGTTACAAGAGCGCTTATCACCCGTGGAGGTTCTGGCCAATAGATTTGTAAGCCAACGTCACCGGCGAAGACAGATTCAAATCGAATTGCAAGAGTGGGAATTGCTAACGCCATTACGAGCGTTGCTCCCGCTAAATATGGGCCAGCCAACCGAGCAGCCGTGATTCCTAAAAACCACCCGGCAATTAACGAAGCGACAACACTTAACGGTATCGCTAACCAAACATTGATAGACATTTTCACCATTAAGAGCGCTGTGCTGTAACCACCAACTGCCATTAACGCGCTCTGACCAAGTGAAATTTGGCCCGACGTGCCTGTCAAGAGCGTGATCGACAAAATTCCAACACAATAGACAAGTGCTACTGCAAGTTGGCTTTGAATATAAGCGCCGAAAATATTTGCTAATCCGACAATCCCTAATCCAATCGCGAGTGTAATTATCGTGTGGTGTACGGCTTTATTTTTAAACACGTCGACCAACTTTGCTACCAAAGATGCCTTGTGGACGTAGTAATAAAACAAGGACGAGCGTTAATAAAATCGCGATGAAGACATTTTCCGGAGTGAGATACACATTAACAAATGAGATTACTAATCCCAGAACAAATCCACCCACAACTGCACCAGGCAGACTATCAAGTCCTCCGACGACCGCTGCCGTAAAACCAATGATCAAGACAAGATCCAATGTATTTGGTGAGAGATTAGTAGCCGGTGTAATGAGTACCCCAGCAAGTGATGAGGCGGCGCCAGAGATCATCCACGATAAAACCTTCATGTAACTGGTGCGAATTCCACTTAATCGAGCGACCTCTTCATTGAGCGCACTTGCGCGCATTGCTAAGCCAACTCCGGTGCGAGTAAAGAACAGAGTTGTCATGATCAAAACAATAAATACAATCCCCACAACAAAAAGATCAAATTGGGTAAAGGGCATTATTTTTCCAGCCAACGTCAAACCGAGAGCGCTCACTGGGGTGGGAAATCCTCGTTCTTCAGCAGCCCATAACATTCCGGCACCAGCTTGGAGCACGCTTAATATTCCGAGTGAAGCAATGATGGGAATTGTTGCATTAAGCGAAGAATGTGAATGTTTATGCAGAGGGCGCATCACTAAAATATCAACCGCGCCACCGAGTAATGCACCTGAAATTAAGGCAACGAAAAATGCCACCCAGTAGGAGAAGCCATGTGCGATCAAGGTTGACGCAATATATGTAGTGAACATTGCCTGTCCCATTTGAGCAAAGTTGACCACCCCTGAACCACGCCAGACAAGAACAATTCCTAACGCGACCAACGCAAAAATTGCGCCACGGGAAGTGCCATTTGAAAGCGCAGTAAGGAATGTTGTCATCAATACCCCAAATAGGCAGCTCGTAAGGATGTATCTGCCATCAGCTCGGAAGCCGGTCGATCGGCAACAACTTCACCAAGCGCTAAGAGAACGCCGTGATCTGCAACGTTGAGCGCTGTATTAGCATTTTGCTCAACGAGCAAAACAGTAAGACCAGTTTTTCTACATAATTCATTTATCGTGTGAATGATCTGTTCGACAACAAGTGGCGCTAAACCCAATGACGGCTCGTCAAGCAATAACAGCTCAGGTCTTGATACCAATGCTCGGCTTATGGCCAACATCTGACGCTCACCACCGGAGAGAGAACCTGCTACTTGATCGCGTCGCTCCTTTAATCGCGGAAATAGCTCAAACATTTCATCGGTCGCACCTCTTACATCTGACTTATTTTTACGGCGTCGAAAGAGTGATCCCATAGCAATATTTTCTTCAACGGTTAATTGCGAAATTACTGCGTGGCCTTCTGGGACATGGGCGATGCCGTTTCGCACAATATTTTCTGGCGACTGGCCCACTAATTCTTTACTCGACCATTGAATGCTTCCACTTGCGGGCTTAACCAAGGCAGAGATCGTGCGCAAGAGCGTACTTTTACCTGCACCGTTAGCGCCAATGACAGTGGTGATCTTTCCTCGTTCAGCAGCAAACGTCACTGACTTTAATGCGTGTACTGAACCGTAGTGGGTACTGACATTGACAACATTAAGCATGAACGCCACCTAAAGTGCTATCTGTTGTCGTGCCCAAATATGCGGCCACCACTGCAGGGTCACGTTTCACAGTATCAAAACTGCCTGAGGCGATCACCTTTCCAAAGTTCAATACATAAACATCGTCCGAAATGTCACCGACAAAATCAACGTGATGCTCAACTAACATCACTGAACATCGACGTTTCACACCATGAATGAGTTCACCCAATGCATCTATTTCACTCTGTCCTAATCCAGCGGCTGGTTCATCAAGCAGAATTAATTCCGGCTCCATCGCAAGGGCTCGAGCAAGTGCGACTCGTTTTGAATCGGGATACGGTAATTCTGAAATGGTTTTATCTGCCAACGCGAGCGCTCCTGCCCAGGCAAGCGCATCACGCGCACGATCACGTAATTCCTCTTCGTTGCCATGTGAAAATCCAAAAGCATCTTTGAGCACATTACTTCGCCGATGAATATCGCAACCAATCATGACATTTTCCATCACCGTTAAACCGGTAAAAAGTCCAACTCCTTGTAAAGTACGAGCAATTCTTAATGATGCAAGTTCGTGGGCGTTCGGCCACGGAATATCTTTTTCGTGAAATCGAATGGAACCAGAATGTGGTTTGACGAGTCCGGAAATAACATTGAATAGCGTTGTTTTGCCAGCGCCATTGGGACCAATAATTGATGTGACAGAGTTATGTTCAACCGTTAAATGCACATCATCAAGTGCTTGAAGTCCCCCAAAATTAACGGAGAGCGACTTAATGGAGAGCAGCGCCACGGTTGTAGAGTCTAGGCACACGTGAGGCAATCCGGGTCACAATTTCATAATTAATTGTGCCGCTCGCTCGTGCCCAATCATCAGCGGTGTATTCACCGCTAACGCCAGGTCCAAATACAATGACAGAATCGCCGGTGCGCGCAGGTGATTGCGGACCAAGATCTACGACACATTGATCCATAGAGACGCGACCTAAAAGTGGCGCACGTACACCGTGGACAAATACCCCTGCTGAATTATTAGCGTTCCGGGGAATGCCGTCGGCATAACCCATGGCTACGACGCCAATTTTCGTCGCGTGTTTCGTTATCGCAGTACCGCCATAACCAACAGCTGCGCCGGCAGGTATTTCCTTTACTAATTGCAATTCTGATTTCACGGTCATCGCGGGTTTGAGACCAAGCGATTCGGAACTTCCCATCTTCTCAGTATCTGGTGAGAGTCCGTACATCGCAATTCCTAATCGAACCATAGAGTAATAAGAATCTGGTTGAGTGAGTGCTGCAGCGCTATTTGCCAGATGAAGTAATCGCGGAGTGACACCACGCGATTTGGCAAACAAAATTTTGTCAGAAAAATCTTTTCGTTGAATGGCATTGAAATCCACACCAGGCTCGTCGGCGCGAGCAAAGTGCGACCACATACCTACAACATCAATAGTTCCGGCCGATACTTCACGCGCGATGTGATCGATTAACTCGGGAAATTCTTTTCGCGCCCCACCACGCGACATTCCCGTATCAACTTCGATATGGATGCGTGGAATGATGCCAACCTGTTTTCCTGCAGCAACGATGGCAGTGAGAACTTCAATCGATGAAACCGAAAGATCGATATCGTGTTTAAGTGCTGAAACAAAATCTTCATGCGGCGGCGTAAGCCACGCTAATAATGGTGCGGAAATCCCATGCGTTCTCAGCGCAATCGCCTCTTCAAGTAATGCAACTCCTACCCACAGCGCGCCGGCCGAGAGTGCAGCTTGCGCTACTTCTAATCGACCATGACCGTAACCATCTGCTTTCACAACAGCGAGAACAGAAGTATCCGTCGCTTTGATGACTTTTTTAACATTTGCTTCAATAGCGGAGAGATCTACCTCAACAATTGCGCGATGCATTATTCACGCTCCACAATAACCATCGCAGAGGCAATTCCGGCATCATGTGAAATCGAAAGATGAACTTGCGCGCCACTGACCAAATCTGCAATCTGACCAAAGAAGAGAAAATTTGGTTTACCTGAACTTTCATTAAACACTTCAGCGTCGTGCCATGACAATCCTTGCGAGGTACCGAGCGCCTTATATAACGCTTCTTTGGCAGCAAATCGCGCAGCAAGTGAGGTCGGCGAAACTGTCAATTCTCGTTCCGTAAAAAGTCGTTGCCGTAATTCTGGGGTTCGTTCAAGTGATTGCAAAAAACGCTCGATATCAACAACATCAATTCCGATCCCGTCAATCATTGGCACATCCTAATTCACTACGTTTGGCCATACTTATGTAAATACTTTTCTTAAGCTGATATTTCACTAGCGCAACGATTTTTCACTGGCGTTACGAGGGTTGTTTCGTTGATGGCACAAAGCGATCGACTGCAATCACAATAACCAGGAGTGCGCCACCGATAAATAATCCGCCGATGAGATCAGATAGCCAATGCGTATTACGAAAGAGCGAGACGACACAGACCGAACTTGTAATAATGACAACCAACCAGGTTAACCGCATACCTTCAAATGGTTCTTTATGCGTATAACGGAAGATTAAATAAGAGAGCAATCCCCACGTTAACAACGCGTTTGCGGCATGGCCGCTGGGATACGAGAGGCCACCAAAGTGTAATAAATCAACGTTGAGCCGAGGTTTTGTTCTGCCAAATCCTAATTTCGCAGCTCCCACAACTAGGTTGAGGCTGACCAACGAAAGAATGGAGAGATTTAATGGTCGATATGATGAAAAACGTCTGCTGATGAGTAGTGCTGAAATGAGAAGAATTGTGGCTGTAACACCTCGCAAACCCAAATCATCGATTAACAAAAGTATTCTCTCTAAACCAGCACTTACTTTTGGTCGATGTGCATTGGCGATGATCGCATCAAGGTGAATGAGTGGTCCATTAATAATTACTTGATGGGTCACGATAAGAAAACCGGTAAAGAGAACTAGCGCCCACTTTAAAGCGTGGTTCATTTGCGCTCGTCTTGAATCTACTACTCGAGTCATCACTCCACCGTTACAGATTTAGCAAGATTGCGCGGTTGATCCACATCATTGCCGCGCGCTACCGCCATTTCATACGCAAAAACTTGCAAGGGAACAATGGAGAGAATGGGTTGGAGTAATTCATGTGATGTAGGAATGCGAATGAGGTGTGAAACATCAGCGACGTCAGTCTCTGAATCGACAATAGCAATGACACGTGCTCCTCGAGCCTGTACTTCTTTAATATTGCTTGCCATTTTTTCGCTTATCTCACTTCGATGGTGTGGCATGATGGCAATGACTGGAGTGCCCTGATCAATAAGAGCGATTGGTCCATGTTTCAATTCACCACCGGCAAACCCTTCAGCATGCATATAAGCGAGTTCTTTAAGTTTGAGTGCTCCTTCAAGCGCAGCAGGAAATCCAACATGGCGGCCAAGAAAAAGTACTGACGGTGAATCTTTAAATCCACGTGTCATTTCACGGAGCGGTTCGACCGTCTCCAATATTTGCTCTACTTTGTTGGGTAATTCGCCAAGTTCCTCGATCAATACGCGTCGTTCACTATCGGTGAGCGTTTTCTTTCGCTCAGCTAATGAGAGAGCGAGCACCTGGAGTGCAACAATTTGCGTTATTAAAGCCTTCGTCGATGCAACCGCTATTTCAGGTCCAGCGTGGGTATAAATCACTGCATCAGATTCGCGCGGAATGGTTGAGCCAAACGTGTTACAAATTGCCAACGTTTGTGCACCTAGTGATTGTGCGTATCGCGCTGCCATTAAGGTATCCATGGTTTCCCCTGATTGGGAAATGGTGATCACTAACGTGTTCTCAGTTAAAGCCGGTTTGCGATAACGAAATTCTGATGCAAGCTCAACATCGACTGGAATTTTTGACCAGGTTTCTAGCGAGTATTTTCCAATGAGTCCAGCATGATAGGCAGTACCGCAGGCCACGATGAGAATTCGCGCCGGTGTATCAACTTTTGATAGTTCATCGATTTCAATATGTGCTCCAACAAATCGTCCGAGTAAAGTATCGGCAATCGCTTTAGGTTGTTCGAATATTTCTTTCAACATGAAATGTGGATAGCCACCACGTTCGGCCGCGCTAGCATCCCAAGTAATTTCATACTCATGTGCAGCAACTTTCTCTCCCAAACTATTGGTAACTACCACCTCGGTTGGCGTCACATCGACAATGTCATCTTGGCCAAGCTCAAGCGCTCGTTTGGTATAGGAAATAAAAGCTGAGACATCAGAGGCGAGAAAATTCTCACCCTTACCTAAACCCACCACCAGCGGTGAATTACGACGTGCGCCAACAATCCGGTTGGGTTGATCGGAGTGAATTGCTAACAAAGTAAATGAGCCACGCAATTGGCCACATACATCACGCATCGCATCTGCTAAATCGTGAGAACGAGAGAGCGCATCGCTCAATAAGTGAACCACGGACTCTGTATCAGTCTCGGATTGAAAGATATAGCCACGGTGCTCGAGCGCTGCTTTGAGTTGACGATAATTTTCAATAATTCCATTATGAATGACTGCTAATTTTCCATCGCGAGAAATATGCGGATGAGCATTGATATCAGTGGGGCCACCGTGTGTAGCCCATCGTGTGTGACCAATACCTGTGTGTGACGTGATGTGATCGGTGGGCAACTCGCTCTCGAGATTTGCTAATTTACCCGCCTTTTTTGCCACGAAAAGTTTGTCACCGGGTCGAGCAATGAGTGCTATTCCCGCGGAGTCATAACCGCGATATTCCAGTCGACGCAAACCTTCGATAACAGGATTAAGTGCAGATTGTTCGCCGGTATATCCGACTATTCCGCACATGGAACACCGAGCTCTGTTTTCACAATCGCTGCTAATTCTTGTGCATGACGATCTGCAATCTCATGAGTTTCTGCTTCAACCATGACGCGAATCAATGGCTCAGTTCCGGAAGCGCGTAGGAGAACTCGTCCGGCATCACCTAGCGATCGATGGGCCGTTTCGACCGCACTCGTAATAACTGAATTTGTGGCAAGAGCGCTTTTATCAACTTGAGGAACATTGACGAGAACTTGCGGATAACGAACCATCATGGCAGAAAGTTCAGCGAGTGATTTTTTCTGGCGAACCATTTCCTGCATGAGATGAAGCGCCGTTAATAAGCCATCGCCGGTGTTGGCAAACTCTTTCATAATGATATGACCCGATTGTTCTCCGCCGAGAACAAATCCTTCAGCAATCATCTTTTCTAGTACATAACGATCACCAACTGCGGTAGTTACCACTGAAATCCCGTGCTTCTCCATTGCGCGAATAAAGCCCAGGTTACTCATCACTGTGCCAACTACCGTCTGACGGGTAAGTTTCCCCGCTGCTTTTCGAGCTAACGCAAGTATCGCCAAAATGGCATCGCCATCAACCTCTTCACCATTCTTATCGATAGCGAGTACGCGATCGGCATCGCCATCATGTGCAATACCAAGATCAGCGCCGTGTTCGATCACCGCTTTTTTTAGCGCAGCAAGATGGGTTGATCCACAATTGTCGTTGATGTTGAGTCCGTTGGGGTTATTGAAAATAGAAATGACTCGCGCACCCGCTTGAGAATAAGCCTGTGGCGCGGTAAACGATGATGCGCCATTTGCGCAATCAACTACAACCGTGAGGTCGAGTGGCAGTGAAATATCGGCGAGCAGATGACCGATGTATTTTTCACGCGCACTTTCATCGTTAATAATTCGACCAACGACTGCACCGATTGGCCGTTGCCACGGTTCCGCCAACCGTTGTTCGATCGCTGTTTCAAGTGCATCGTCGAGTTTGCCTCCACCTCGGGCAAAGAACTTAATTCCGTTATCTGGCATTGGATTATGCGAAGCGCTAATCATCACACCGAGATCAGCACCGGTGTGGGCAACTAAGTAGGCAATTGCAGGTGTAGGAAGAACACCTACTCGATATACATCTACGCCAGCACTTGCTAAACCTGCACAGACTGCAGCTTCAAGAAATTCACCTGATGCTCGAGAATCTTGACCAACAATTGCACGCGGTTTGTGGCCAGCAAATTCACCTACTTCAGCTAAAACATGGGCGGCGGCAACAGCAAGGTCGAGCGCAAGTTCTGCAGTGAGATCTTTATTCGCAACACCTCTGACACCATCTGTGCCAAAGAGCGCCATGGTGAGAGAGCGAGAATTAACGCTTGCTGTATTGCGAGCGCTTACGTGCTTTCTTGAGACCGTATTTCTTACGCTCGATTACGCGAGGATCACGTGTGAGGAAACCAGCTTTCTTAAGCGCTGGACGATTGGCATCGCGATCAATTTCATTAAGGGCACGCGCTACGCCGAGTCGGAGTGAACCAGCTTGGCCAGAAATCCCTCCGCCGTCGATGCGTGCAAAAACATCGTACTTACCCTCCGCACCTACTGTGCGAAGTGGTTCAGATACTGATTGTTGGTGAACTTTATTTGGGAAGTAAACATCGAGTGGTTTGCCGTTCACTACCCAACGACCACTTCCAGGTACGAGACGAACTCGAGCAACCGCTTCTTTGCGACGACCAACACCAGCGCCATCAGCAATGACTGCCGGACGATGTGTCGCTGCGCCTGCCGATGATGAACTGTACGAGGTGGGGTTCTCGTCGTTATCAATTGTGCGATCTGACATGTTCTATCTCTTCTCTATTTCTACTTAACGATCTGACTAACCTGATTGAAAACATACGGTGTGGGATTTTGATTACCGTGTGGGTGATCTGCACCTGCATAAACCTTCAACTTGCTCGCCATCTGCTTACCAATGGAATTCTTTGGCAACATACCTTTAATCGCTTTTTCAATCGCTTTTGTTGGATACTTTTCAACGAGATCGGCGTACTTTGTTGAAGTTAAACCACCTGGATAATTGGAGTGGCGATGTGCAAACTTTTGTTGAAGTTTTTGGCCAGTTAAAACAACTTTGTCGGCATTAATCACAACGACGAAGTCGCCCATATCCATGTGCGGTGCAAAAGTTGGTTTGTGTTTCCCGCGAAGAAGATGAGCTGCATGCGAAGCAAGACGTCCTAGGACAACATTGTTCGCATCGATAACATGCCAAGCACGCGCCTCATCGCCAGGTTTCGGACTATAAGTACGCACAGCAGTTCCTCTTTCGCTCGTTCTAATATTGTGTTCGAGCTCGGAGAGCTCTGAACAGAAGTCGTAGGTTACCCGTTGGCCTCATACGGGGTCAAAATGGGCGGTCTTTAGTGCTCCCAAATTGGCTCAGGGCTTTCATAAACCCGACCATCTGCCCCAAAAATCAGAAAGCGAGTAAATCCTCGCGCGAACCAGCGATCATGCGTCACCGCAAAAACTGTTCCTCGGTAACGATAGATGGATGACTCCAAAGATTCAGCAGATGCTAAATCTAAGTTATCTGTAGGTTCATCAAGTAATAACAGAGTATCGCCAGATAATTCAAGTAAGAGAACTTGGAAGCGAGCTTGCTGACCACCAGATAGCGTTTCAAAACGTTGATCACCTTGCTGGCTCAATTCATAATTTCCCAACACGCTCATTGCTGGTCCAAGTTGAAGTGAGTGTTCTTCCCACAAAATTTCAATTAATTTCTTGCCGATAAATTCTGGGTGAGCATGTGTTTGGGCAAAGTGTCCAGGAACTACTCGCGCACCGAGTTTGTAATGACCGCTGAATTTCACAGTAGTGTCGCCCGAAAGTAGCCGTAAGAAATGTGATTTACCAGAACCATTTTTACCAAGTACGCCAACCCGATCACCATAAAAGAATTCCACGGAAAATGGTTGTGTTAATCCTGTGAGTGCTAAGTTTTCACATGTCACAACTCGTTCACCGGTGCGACCACCAGTTAATTCAACTTTGACATCTTGCTCCATAGGTGGTGCCGGTGGTGGCCCAATCTCTTCAAATTTCCTTAACCGAGTCTGCATCGCTCGATATTTCGAGGCCATGTCTGGCGAACTTTTAGCCTGATTATGTAACGTCAACACCAACTCTTTTAATCGAGTATGTTCTTGCTCCCATCGAAGCATCAATTCGGCAAATCGCGCATTACGTGCTTTTCGCGCTTCATGCCATGTTGAAAAACCTTGACCATGAATCCATGCAGTATTTCCAGTAACGCTCTGTTCAAGTGTCACGATTCGATTAGCCACCGCATTAAGTAATTCACGATCATGGCTCACAAAGAAAATAGTTTTATGTGATGCCTTAAGTTCTTCTTCTAACCATCGCTTTGACGGCACATCAAGATAGTTATCTGGTTCATCAAGTATGAGGACCTCTTCAGGTCCGCTGAGGAGAACATTGAGAACGAGCTTTTTTTGTTCACCACCTGAGAGCGTATTAACTTCACGATCACAGACATCATCAAAAGTTTTTCCTAACGCGCGCGTACACGCCATATCCCACGTTACTTCTGCGTCATAACCACCGACATCGCCCCAATCAGAGATGGCCTGTGCGTATGCCATTTGAGTTTTTTCAGAATCCGGTTCGGATGTCATCGCCACCTCAGCCTC
>CAZQWU010000009.1:18710-37657 GCA_964597305.1 uncultured Bifidobacterium sp. | reverse complement strand
GATTGACGATGGCGAAAAAGCAGCCCGCAGAATAAAAGATTTACAGGGAGGTGACGAGCGCATTCAAGAATTGGAAAAGGAACGATTGAAAGTTTTTCACTCTCTGCGTGAAAAGGCTGAACAGCTTTCCCAAGAACGGAAAAAAGCGGCAGACATTCTTAGCTCGGTTGTCACGAGAGAAATTCACGATTTAGCAATGCCTCATGCAAGCTTTCAGATACGCATCACACAAGAAGCGAGCGAAAAATTCTCTGATTTCTCTGAGCATGGTATTGATACCGTCGAGATGATGTTTTGTAGCCACAAAAATGGTGAGTTATTACCAATAACGAAAGCTGCAAGTGGCGGCGAGCTATCCCGTTTGATGCTTGGTTTAGAAGTCGCGCTAGCCCACAGTGCTCCCGTAGGTACGTACATTTTTGATGAAATCGATGCCGGTGTCGGTGGCAAAGCGGCTATAGAAGTGGGAAGAAAGTTAGCTCAATTGGCACAATCAACACAGGTCATTGTCGTCACTCACTTGGCGCAAGTTGCAGCATGGGCTGATTGTCATTTTCAGGTAGAAAAGAACGATTCAGGCGCTGTTACTGAAAGTACTGTTCGTCGATTAGACCGAGCAGCGCGTGAAATTGAAATTGCGCGAATGCTCTCAGGACGCGAAGATTCCGAAATTGCCCAGCAACACGCCAAGGAGTTGATAGACCTAATTCGTAGTTAACGAGGGAGCGTGATAAGTTAGCCACCCATGACCGCCAATCATGTGACGAAGCATTTGTTTGTCACCGGCGGAGTCGCCTCAAGTCTAGGCAAAGGTCTTACAGCGTCAAGTTTAGGTCGATTGCTACGTACTCGTGGTCTTAAAGTCACCATGCAAAAGCTTGATCCGTATATCAATGTTGATCCTGGAACCATGAATCCATTCCAACATGGTGAAGTATTTGTTACTGATGATGGCGCTGAGACTGATCTGGATATCGGTCATTACGAAAGATTTCTCGATGTCAATCTTCATGGTTCTGCGAATGTGACGACGGGTCAGGTGTATTCACGTGTCATCGCTAAAGAACGCCGAGGTGAATATTTAGGCGATACCGTACAAGTTATTCCACACATCACCAATGAAATTAAAGAGAGAATTTTGGCAATGGCAACGCCAGGAATTGATGTGGTGATTACTGAAGTTGGTGGCACCGTTGGAGATATTGAATCTCAACCATTTTTAGAAGCAGCGCGACAAATTCGCCAAGAGGTTGGGCGGGAGAATGTCTTTTATCTCCATGTTTCGCTTGTTCCTTATATCGGGCCTTCTGGCGAATTAAAGACAAAACCGACACAGCATTCCGTTGCGGCTTTACGGAGTATTGGTATCACTCCCGATGCCATTGTGATTAGATCCGATCGACCGATCCCACCTTCTGTAAAAAAGAAGATTTCGTTAATGTGTGACGTCGACCAAGATGCTGTCGTTGCTGCCGTCGATGCACCTTCAATCTACGACATTCCGAAAGTTCTTCACAGTGAAGGTCTAGATGCATATGTTGTTCGTCGCCTTGGACTGCCGTTCCGTGATGTTGAGTGGGGCGAGTGGGGAGATCTTCTGCAACGCGTCCACCACCCCGATCGTGTGGTCAAAGTAGGACTTGTTGGGAAATATGTTGATTTACCTGATGCCTATTTATCGGTGACAGAAGCGCTTCGTGCCGGCGGATTTGATAATAACGTCAAGGTTGACATCGTGTGGATCGCAAGTGATGAATGTGAAAATTCTACTGGCGCTTCGAAAAATTTAGCCGGTTTGGATGCGATATGTATCCCTGGTGGGTTTGGTGTACGAGGCATCGAAGGAAAGGTAGGCGCACTCACTTTCGCTCGAGAAAATAAAATTCCTACCCTAGGGCTCTGTCTTGGACTGCAATGCATGGTGATTGAAGCAGCGCGAAATTTAGCGGGAATATCGTCCGCAAACTCCGCAGAGTTTGATCCCTCGTCACCTGATCCAGTCATTTCGACTATGGCAGATCAGCTCACCATTGTTGCCGGTGATGGAAATATGGGTGGTTCTATGAGATTGGGCCTTTATCCAGCCTTATTAAAAGAAGGCTCGATCGTTCGAGAAGCATATGCAAGTGCAGAGATTTCCGAACGCCATCGACATCGTTATGAGGTAAACAATCTGTACCGCGACAAAATTGCCGCAGCTGGCCTCATTTTTTCAGGTACATCTCCAGATAATCATTTAGTGGAGTTTGTGGAATTACCGCGAGACGTTCATCCTTATTATGTAGGTACACAAGCCCACCCGGAGTTCCGTTCTCGTCCCACACGGCCTCACCCTCTCTTCAGCGGTTTAATAAAAGCAGCAATCAACCGCAATGCTCACCGATAACGTTCTCGTAGATAGATTCCTTAACTACCTACTCGTCGAAAAAGGATCGTCCCAAAATACTATCGATGCGTATTCGCGAGATCTCTCAAAGTTTGCGACCTTTTTGACAATACACAATATTCCTTCATTTCAATTATGCGATACCAATGACATTCTTGACTTCATCAAAGATTTACGGAAATTGAAAAACTCAGAATCATCAATTGCCCGGATAACGGTGACCATTAGAAGTTTTTATCGATTTGTCTCTCGCGAATTGAATGTCAAAGATCCAACGCGTGAAATGAAAGTTACTAAGGTCCCTCATCGACTACCCAAAGCTATTTCCGTTGAAGATGTTAATCGTTTGATCAACGCTGTTTCATCAGAAGGAATTGGCGCACGAGATAAAGCGCTACTGGAACTTCTTTACGCATCTGGTTGCCGGGTCAGTGAAATTATTGAACTTACACTTGACGATGTACGAGAAATAGACATAGATCAAGCTCGTTCAATTGTTATTAAGGTTAAAGGAAAAGGCGGTAAAGAGCGGTTGATACCAATTGGTTCATTTGCTCAGCGCGCTTTATCAGATTATCTCGTTCGAAATCGCCCGATACTTGTAGCAAAGGGGACTAGCGCGCGTAACCAACAAGCGCTGTTTCTTAATCAATCGGGTGGAAAATTATCTCGCCAGAGCGCGTGGAATATTGTGAAGATCGCTGCAAAGAAGGCAGATCTTGAAGAGAAGATTTCGCCCCATAGCCTGAGACATTCCTTTGCTACTCATTTATTAGATGGTGGCGCAGATGTTCGCGTTGTCCAAGAATTGCTCGGCCATTCAAGTGTCACAACCACGCAAATCTATACGTTGATAACGATAGATAAAGTTCGAGAAAGTTACGCTACAGCGCACCCGCGTTCACGTTAGCGGGCGCGAAGTCTGCGCGCGATTATGCTCTGATCACCTTTTGATTCGAGATCGGCGATGACAATCGCAAGAGATTCACGCACGATTCGTCCGCGATCTACTGCTAGCCCAAGATCCCCACGAAGAAGTAACCGAGCTTGTTCCAAATCAAACAATTCTTCCGGAGACAAATACACAGTGATTTTCTCATCGTGTTTCTCTCGACCTGATGGTGAACGATCAATCTGATGCGTTCTTCGTCGCGGAGTTTGTCGAACACCTTTGGATCGTTGAACAGAGGTAGTGGTAGGACGATTTGTCACCGCAACTTCTGCGACATCGTCAGAATGTGAAGGTGTGATGGGGACGGCGCTTAAAGTAGTTTTTCTAAATAATTCATCCGCACCAGGCAGACTTACACGTCGACTCATTTGCAACCTCCAATAGCGATGACTTCACGTGCCAATCTTCGGTAAGCAGCTGCTCCTGAAGAAGAACTTGCATACGTTGTGATGGGTTCACCTGCAACAGTTGTCTCTGGAAAACGTACTGTCCTAGCAATAGTTGTGTCAAAAATTTTCTCGGGAAACGCTTCGAGTATTCGTTCAAGCACTTCACGAGAATGAACTGTTTTTCTATCAAACATCGTGGCCAAAATCCCTAGTAATTCAAGCTCTGGATTTGTATTGAGTTGAACTTTCTTGATGATATCGGCGAGGAGTGCTACACCGCGAAGTGCGAAATATTCACATTCCAAAGGCACGATTACATAATGTGAAGCCGTTAAAGCGTTTACAGTTAATAAACCTAATGAGGGTTGGCAGTCAATCAAAATAACATCGTAATAATCTGACACTGTAGAGAGCACACGCTTGAGAACTTTTTCTCGAGCGATAACGTTCATTAAACCACCTTCAGCACCCGCGAGATCTTCATGGCTTGGGATCATGTCCATACCCGGCACATTAGTTTTCAATAGGTAGTCTTCAATTTTGGTGGATTCGTCCATCATCAGGTTGTAGATCGAACCTTCAAGATTTCGGGTATCAACATTGAGTCCAACAGAGAGAGAATGCTGGGGATCAAAATCAACAAGGAGAACTCGGCGACCTAATTCAGCTAAAGAAGCTCCCAAGTTAATTGTGGTGGTCGTTTTACCCACGCCACCTTTCTGATTGACAACCGAAATGATCCGCGCATTGCCATGATCTGCGATGGGCGATGGTGTTGGGAAAATTCGCGCGGTCCGGCCAAGTACCAAAGATGTCGTGACAACGTCATCGTCCTTGATCTGTGCAATTGTCGATTTAGCGTTCAATCGAGAAACCTCTCTAGAGTTATTTAATAATCGGTCACCCTATGTCCGCGGTGGGAGAAGAGCAAGTAACGACGGGTGAAGTACCGTTGCGCCGTGGCAGAGAAACCGCAATTAGAGCCAATACCCGGGGCAACAACGGTCTCTGGCGAAGGACGAGTCGCTGGTTTTTCAGTTCACTTAGCGAATTTTGATGGCCCATTTGACCTCCTTTTACAGCTTATTTCGCGTCATCGAATGGATATCAGCGAGGTTGCCCTTGCGGTGGTTACCGATGAATTCATCACCTACCTAAGGGAGCTTGAAAAGACTGATGAGGGATGGAAGCTTGACCACGCCACCGAGTTTCTTGTTGTCGCCGCTACTTTGCTTGATTTGAAGGCTGCTCGACTACTGCCATCAGGGGAAATTGATGATGAAGATGACCTTGCGCTCCTTGAGGCGCGTGATTTGCTCTTCGCTCGCTTGCTCCAGTATCGAGCATTTAAAGAGATAGCAGCCATTTTTCTCGATCGAATTACGAACCAAGAGAAAACTTTCCCTCGTGTAGTTGCGCTAGAACCCGCCTTTTCAGCGCTCCTCCCGGAGGTTCTGATCGGGGTAGGGGCAGAGCGTTTTGCTGCTATTGCGCATAGGGTGCTGTTTCCAAAAACAGAGCCCGTTCTCTCTATTGAACACCTCCACCAACCGCTGGTCAGCGTGGCAGAGGAGGCTAAACGGGTAGTTGACCAGCTACGTTCCCATAAATCAATGACCTTTAGAGCGCTGATTGCAGACGCAGAAAACACGCTCGTTGTTGTCGCCCGTTTCCTCTCCCTTTTGGAGCTTTACCGGGAAGGTGTGCTGAGATTTGAACAGGTGACAGCGTTGGGCGAACTTAACATTATATGGATTGGTTCCGAGAGCGGAGAAATTGAAGTAAGTGACGAATTCGATCAAACAGTGCATGAACTATCTGAACAGGAAGGCAGTTAATGTCTAATCGAGAAATTGAGCGTTCTATTGAAGCGATCCTCATGGTGGTGGATGAGCCAGTTTCTGAGGTAGTTCTAGCACAAATTATCGAAGTACCTACGGAACAGATCCTTGATTCATTACTTTCTTTACAAAAAGAGTATGAAAATACCTCTCGAGGATTTCAGCTTCGTCAGATTTCAGGCGGCTGGAGGTTTTACAGCCATCCCGACCTTGCGCCTTTAGTAGAGAAATTCGTCCTCGATGGACAGCAAGCAAAACTCACCCAGGCTGCTTTGGAGACGTTAGCGGTTATCGCGTATCGCCAACCGGTATCACGAGCTCGAGTCTCTGCCATCCGAGGAGTGAATGTCGAAGCGGTAATGAAGACTTTGATCCAGCGGGGGCTCGTCGAAGAGTCAGGAATCGAACATGAAACTGGAGCAATTTTGTATAAAACGTCGAGTTATTTCCTTGAAAGATTAGGCATCAACTCTGTTGCTGACCTTCCGGCTTTAGCTCCATTTCTACCCAATGTTGATGGTCTCGATGAGGTAATCGCTTCACTTACCGAATAGGGTTTTCATCCTGCTAGAACTAGAATTACCTAATGGAGATACGACTTCAAAAGATCCTTGCCGATGCAGGTGTAGCCTCACGTAGAAAATCTGAAGAGCTCATCCTGCAAGGTCGGGTTTCCGTGGATGGAAAAGTCATTCGCGAGCTAGGTATGAAATTTGACCCGATAAACCATCAAGTTGAAGTAGATGGTGAAACAATTCATGCTAATAACTCAAAGTCTTATATTCTGTTCTATAAACCAAAAGGTGTTGTGTCCACAATGAAAGACCCCGAGGGACGCCCTTCGATTTCTCAGTTTTTTGACGATCAAAAAGCCAGACTTTTTCATGTAGGTCGTCTCGATATTGATAGCGAAGGGCTTCTTTTACTTACTAACGATGGAGACCTATCGCATCGTCTAAGCCATCCGAAATTTGAAATTGAAAAGCGCTACTACATAGAAGTTGATACTCCACTAAAAAAGCAGGAGATGGAAACCTTACGTCGAGGTTTCATGCTCGACGACGGATATGCAAAGGTTGATTCTATTTCCACCGATGTTTCAGGGCACCTTGTTGAAGTAACCATACATTCTGGAAGAAATCGCATATTGAGGCGTATGTTTGATGAGATCGGACATCCCATTGAAAAATTAGTTCGCATCGGATTAGGACCGTTGAAATTGGGGGAGCTTAAGAGCGGAAAATTTCGGCATCTAAATGTCGCTGAAGTTATTTCTCTACAAAAGGTTTTATTGACAAAGTAATTTTCATTTTGTGTGAAGTGTATAAATCTACAAATCGCTTTTAGAAGTCCTGCGGAAAGGCAATAAATCGACATTTATACGCTCTTTTCGAGGACTAATATCGATAAAGAGTTTTTTTACATGCGCGGAATTCTTTTATCGACATTTATACTTGAACAAAATATAGGAATATTAATTAATCGACAAAGACTCAAAACGAGAAAACGGTACAGCCGAGTGAGGGCAGAGTTGGTTACCCTTACCTAATGCCTATTAGAGCAATTCGCGGTGCGACCCAGGTAGACGTGGATTCGCCCGAGCAATTAAAGATCGCCGTTCAAGAACTCATCTCTGAGCTGCTTTTGCAAAACCAGCTCACTCCTCAGGATCTGGTCTCTATTCTTTTTACCGCGACCCCAGATCTCACCAGCGATTTTCCAGCAGCAAGCGCGCGAGGAATGGGGTTAGAGGCAGTCCCATTGATGTGTGCAGTGGAGATTGCTGTTCCAAACGCCTTACCGCGGGTTGTCCGCGTGATGATTCATTGTGAAACACCGCGAACTCAGCTCGAAATCTCTCACGTTTATTTGCGCGGCGCCAAGTCGCTACGTAAAGATCTTGCGCAGTAAGTGAAAATGAGCGTGAGAACACCAACCATAAGTTCTGTTCGCATTATCGGGGCAGGGTTGATAGGGACTTCAATAGCGCTTGCACTTCGCCAGCATGGTGTTCGAATTGAAATTTTAGATAAAGAGGTGAAAGCCCAAGAGTTAGCTTGCGATCTAGTGCAAAGTGAAACATTAAAAGACCCAGCAGTCATTGTTATAGCGACTCCAGTCTCTACCATTTTTGAACTCATTAAGGAGCAATATCACCGCAATCCAGACTCGATAATTATGGATATCGGTAGTACAAAGACTAACCTTCAACAAAACGTTGATACATTATCGGAGTTATCCCGCAATTTTGTGGGTACCCATCCCATGGCAGGTCGTGAAGTGAGCGGTCCCACCGGCGCACGGTCTGACCTTTTCGAGGGTAGAGCTTGGCCAATTATCAAATCGGTTTACACATCACAACGCGCCTTTGAAACAGCGCGTGAAGTAATCGAACTTTGCGGCGCTACCGCATATGAAATGACGGCAGAAGAGCACGATGAGACGGTGGCTGCTATTTCACATGTCCCTCAGCTTGTAAGCACCTTAATGGCCAGTGAATTATCTCAACTGTCGGATGAGAAACTAAATCTGGCAGGGCAAGGATTACGTGATGTCACCCGATTAGCAGGATCTGATCCAACTATGTGGGTGGACATCCTCAGGAGCAATCAAAAATTCGTTACTCATGTTCTTCAATCCTTACAGCGCGAGATGGAAGAAGTTCTCACACTTTTGGATTCTGACAATAGCGAAGCACTCAGAAAAAAATTCGTACAAGGAAACCAACAGCAGAAAAGGATTTCCGGTAAGCATGGCGCCCGTGCCAGAAACTATAGTTTTGTTAACGTTGTTGTCGGTGATAAACCTGGTCAACTTGGAGCGTTGTTTATTGAATGTGCGAAAATTGGAGTCAATGTTGAGGATGTAACTCTTGAGCATTCTCCTGGTCAAGAAACAGGACTTATTACTTTGGCTCTCTCGCAGGATGATGCGCAGTTACTCCATCAACACCTCGTCAATAAGAATTGGCAGGCTCACCGTGCTTGAAGCGGTTACATGAAATGAAGAATGTCATTGCAATAGATGGTCCAAGTGGCTCTGGAAAGTCGAGCACTGCAAAACTTCTCGCGCTGAGAGCTGGTTGGCAGTATCTTGATACCGGAGCTCTTTATCGAGCAGTTACCTGGTTGGCGCTAGAGAAAAAGTGTAAAAGTACCGACGAAGTGTTGGATCAACTGGAAAAAAATTCACTTGTTTTCAAGACAGATCCGTCAGAACCGGTGATGATTTGTGGTGGACGAAACATTTCAAAAGAAATTCGCTCTGATGTGGTCACAAACAATGTATCTTTCTGGAGCGCTGAACCTGAAATACGAACCTATTTACTGGGAGTACAGCACAAGATAATTAAGAATTCGTTACCAGGCATCGTTGTTGAAGGGCGCGATATCGGGTCTGTGGTTTGTCCTGATGCCCCCGTCAAAATTTATCTTCATGCGGATATCGAAGCGCGAGCCCAACGCAGAGAGCGAGAACTCCGAGAGCACTCATCGCCTCACGACATCACCAAAACAGCAGATAGTCTCATGGCAAGAGATCATTTTGATTCTACGCGGGACGTATCGCCGCTTATCAAATCCGATGGATCTTTTGATGTCGATTCGACAAATATGTCCCTTGCGGAGACCGTCGACCACATTTGGAAAATAACGAAGAGCTCAGGAGTTTTTGGTCTGCCAGTGGTTGCCGTTATCGGTCGACCAAACGTTGGCAAGTCGACACTCATCAACAGAATTCTCGGTTCACGAGAAGCAATTATTGAAGATGAGCCAGGCGTCACGCGTGATCGAGTGAGCTACGAGGCAGAATGGAATTCTCGAAGATTTATCGTGATGGATACGGGTGGTTGGGAAATATCTCCCGAGGGCATATCAATAAAAATAACAGCGGCGGCCGAAGATGCGTTACATCACGCCGACATGGTGATGTTTGTCGTGGATGGCCACGTTGGCGCTCTTGACGAAGATGATGCACTGGTCTCTCTCTTACGAAAAAGTAAAAAGAAAGTTCTTCTTGTCGCAAATAAAATTGATAACGAAAATGACGAGGCCGCTGGATACGCTCTATGGAATTTAGGCTTAGGAGAACCAATTTTCGTATCAGCGCTACATGGTAGAGGAAGTGGAGATTTACTTGATCGATTAGTTTCAGAACTTCCAGAGGTAGGACGTAGCACGAATTCAGATGACAATCGAAGAGTAGCCATCGTTGGCAGACCGAACGTAGGAAAGTCTTCATTACTTAATTCACTCGCTGGAATTCCTCGAGCACTTGTCGATGATGCTGAAGGGACCACTCGAGATCCTATTGATGAATTGATAGAACTCGATGGGGCAGTCTGGCGTTTTATAGATACTGCCGGATTAAGGAGAAGGGCTCATCAGTCGTCAGGAACTGATTACTACGCCTCATTAAGAACCGAAAGGGCTATTGATAATTCCGAGGTTGTCATGATGGTTATTGATTCTTCAGTGACGATCACTGAACAAGATTTGCGCATCATTTCTCACGTGGAAGAAGCTGGACGAGCATTGATCCTGGTCTTTAATAAATGGGATCTTGTTGATGACGAGAGGCGAATTGCACTTGATAAAGAGATTGAACGAAATCTCGAACGAGTGGCTTGGGCGGAACGGATCAACATTGCTGCCAAAACAGGATGGCATAAGGATCGACTTATTCCCACATTGAAAACGGCGCTCCTCAACTGGGAAAAAAGGATACCGACGGCAAAGCTCAATGCATTTTTAGGAAATTTAGTTTCATCAAATCCGCCACCTATACGAGGGGGAAAACAACCGAGAATTCTCTTCGCAACTCAAGCTGGCATTCAACCGCCTAAGTTCGTTCTTTTTACAAACGATTTCTTAGAGAGTTCGTATCGACGGTTTATTGAACGTAGACTTCGCGAAGAGTTTGACTTTACCGGCACTCCTATCCAAATTTCAGTTCGGATAAGAGATGCTCGATAATGTTCAGCCACGGGACGTAGCGCAGCTTGGTAGCGCACCAGGCTGGGGGTCTGGTGGTCGCAGGTTCAAATCCTGTCGTCCCGACATGAAAAGTGAAATTTGGACTATTCCAAATGCTCTCTCTGTTCTTCGCGCCTTCGGAATTCCGCTCTTTCTCTGGGCGATAGTCACTGCCCATAAACCATTACTTGCAGTCATTATTTTGATCGTCAGTGGCGCTACCGACTACTTCGACGGAAAGTTGGCACGATCACTCAATCAGGAGAGCAAACTAGGTCAGTTGCTAGATCCTGCAGTTGATCGGCTCTACATCATTGCGATCGTTATTTCTCTGTATTACCTCGCTATTCTTCCAATCTGGGTAGTCATTGCAATCTTCGGCCGTGATATTTTTCTTGGGGTATTGCTTATCGCACTTCGTCGTCGCGGAATTGAGCCTTTCACTGTCACATATTTAGGCAAAGCCGCCACCTTTAATCTGTTGTATGCACTCCCAACTCTTTTTCTTGCGGATATTTCTTCTCGCCAGGTGTCGACGATCGCTTTTATTTTCGGATGGGCATTTACCGGGTGGGGAGTTGGTCTTTACCTCGTAACTGGCATTAGTTACGCCTGGTTAGGCATGCGTAAGCTGAAAAAGGGGCACCGATAGGTATTTGGCTTATAGGTATTTGGATATAAGGAGTAGGTCGCTACTATTCCTGCCATGTCGCAGATACCTACTCATTTAAAGTACACAAAAGATCATGAATGGATTTCAGGTGCTGGACCAATTGTCAGGGTAGGAATTACCGATTTCGCACAGTCTGCGTTAGGCGACATTGTTTATATTCAGATGCCAAAGCTTGGTGAGGTTGTAAAAGCAAATGCCGTTTGTGGAGAGGTTGAGTCAACAAAATCAGTCTCGGAAATATATGCGCCACTAAGTGGCACAGTTGTAAATGTTAATGACGCTCTTAATGCAAACCCAGAAATTATCAACTCTGATCCTTATGAGGCTGGGTGGATCTGCGAAATCGAACTTTCTTCAGCGCACGAAGTTGATCAGTTAATGAGCGCTGACGATTACGCAAAAATTACGGCTTGACCGAAGCGCACCCGAGCAATAGTGTCAGCCTCAACATCAGGCTGAGAGTTCGGAGAGCGTATGTCAGAGAGTGCGGACTTGCCTGAGAACAATCTTCTCCAGCATGACCTCACCTCAACGCTCCACCTGTCTTCACTAAAAGCGCTCTCACCGCACGTTGATGCTGTAATGAAAAATCTTTCGACAGAGGATCGTAGAGTTCTCACTCAACTTCCCCGCAACAGTGCGATGCTCTGTGTGCTCACTGGACCTGCTCGCGGTTCTCGATATTTGCTTGATCGTACCCAGACCGTTATCGGACGAAGCGCTCAGGCTGACATTATTTTTGACGACATAACTGTGTCTCGAAAGCATGCAGTTATCGCCATGAAAAATGAAAAAGGCGCATCTTCATTTCTATTGGAAGATCAAAGAAGTCTCAATGGAACGTATGTAGATGGTGTAGCAACCGAGAGAATCTATTTAAGCAATGGAAATGAAATACACATTGGAAAATACAAACTAGTTTTCTTTGTCAATGATGGAACATTGGATCAAATAATGAACAGGGGAGAGAAATGAGCGTGCCTGCGCGTGCTTATCTTAGTATTGGGGAAGTTTTAGGAAAATTACGCGGAGATTTTCCAGATGTTACGATTTCTAAAATTCGATTCCTTGAATCGGAAGGCCTGATCGATCCACAGCGCACACCATCTGGATATCGCAAATTCACTCCAGCTGACCTTGAGCGGTTACGTTATGTTTTGCTGGCGCAACGAGATCAATATTTACCATTGAAAGTAATCAAGGAAAATCTCGATGCACTTGATCGAGGACTACATCCTTCCGGCAATGGATTCGCCCCGTCTACGAAGTTTCAAGCTATTGATGGAGCGTTATCACCTGCAAATTTTGTTGAACAAGGTGATATTAAATTATCACGCGAAGAACTTCTCGCAGCGAGTGCTCTCACGGAATCACAATTAGTTGAGCTCGAATCATTTGGATTAATTCAGATCAAAGGAAGGTTCTACGATGCTGATGCGTTAGCGGTGGCAAAGGCAGTTGCCGAAATGTCAGCATTTGGAATTGAAAGTCGACATATACGTTCTTTTAAAACGGCAGCAGATAGGGAAGTAGGTTTAGTGGAGCAAGTTATTACGCCGCTTCTGCGCCAAAAAAATAGTGAATCAAAAGCTCGCGCCGAAGAGGTGCAACGCGAATTAGCATCGCTCTCTGTTCGATTACATGCGGCCTTGGTTCGCGCTGGACTTAATCGTTTGCGATGAAATTCCTCTCGATATCGTCACACAACGTTCTTTATCCCAAGCCGGAATAAATTCGAGATTGGAGCGTTCTACGGGTATGGATTTCCAAGCAATCGATGTTGTTGGTGTCCGTGTGGAAATGCCATCTAATCAACCCATTGTTCTCTTGAAGGAAATAGGCGGAGTCCGCTATCTCCCTATTTGGGTTGGAGCCGTTGAAGCAACAGCGATTGCTTTTGCTCAGCAAGGAGTCACATCACCTCGCCCGATGACCCATGATCTAACGCAATCCATCATTTCCTCTCTAGGTTCTTCCATCGATTCGGTTCATTTAACGGAGATTAAAGAAGGTATTTTTTATGCCCTTATTAATCTCAAAGGCGGCCACTCCATTTCATCACGTCCGAGCGATGCAATAGCGCTCGCTCTTCGCTCTGGCGCTCCCATATTGGCAAGTGAAGAACTTCTCAAAGAGGCAGGTATTGAGATCCCGGATCAGGCTGAAGAGGAAGTCGAGAAATTTAAGGAGTTCCTCGATCAAATCAATCCAGAGGATTTCGGGCAGTAATATCTCTGGACAGAATCGTCTCGTAAGTCTAAATCCGGCGTTGAGAGTTGGCGTGTGTTGGTGATTGATTCAACGATTCCACCCAAGTACCTTTCGGTTATTCCCCGCAAGGTTTCCCCGCCTTGAAAGAAGGTAGAGATATGTCAGAGATCGGATATCGAGGCGCAACAGCATGCACAGCTGCCGGAATTTCATATCGCCAATTAGATTATTGGGCTCGCACTGGATTAGTTGAACCGACAGTCAGATCAGCCTCAGGTTCGGGTTCGCAGCGACTTTATGGTTTCTCTGACATCCTGGTATTAAAAATAGTGAAACGCTTGCTCGATACAGGCGTATCTTTACAGAATATTCGTACTGCAGTCACACACCTTCGATCACGCGGTGAAGCAGATCTTGCGCGCATCACGTTAATGAGCGATGGGGCATCAATATACGAGTGCACCAATAACGAAGAGATCATCGATCTACTCCAGGGCGGACAAGGAGTATTCGGAATCGCCATCGGTAAAGTGTGGAATGAAGTCGAAGGTTCCTTATCAACACTCCAAGGTGAAAATACTGAGGATGGATCCATCATCACTGGTCACGGAAGTGATGAATTGGCTCAACGCCGGAAGTTGCGCGGGGCATAACTTTCGCTAGATTTGCGCCATGACGGACGTTCGATCGGATTTCGTCGATCGACATATCGGACCATCACATGCGCAAGAGCAAGAAATGCTCGCTGTACTTGGTTACAAAAATCTTCCTGACTTTATTAGGGACGTTGTTCCGCAAAACATCGCGATCACACAACCATTAACTGATCTGATTCCGCAGGCACAAAGCGAGGTCGCAGTTATTGCTGAATTGCGTGAGATAGCACAAGAAAATTTGGTGTTTACCTCGTTGATAGGTACTGGATACTACGGAACAATTACACCTGCAGTAATTAAAAGAAACGTACTAGAAAATCCAGCGTGGTACACCGCCTATACGCCATATCAACCAGAGATATCCCAAGGCAGACTCGAAGCGCTTTTTACTTTTCAAACTCTCATTTGCGATCTCACAGGTTTATTTCTTGCCAATGCTTCAATGCTTGATGAGGCCACTGCAGCAGCGGAGGCAATGACTCTTGCCCGACGAACGTCTCAAGCTCCATCCGATGCTGTATTCCTCATTGAAGAGCATCTTCATCCGCAGACAAAAGCGGTCGTACGGACTCGAGCTAAACCATTGGGGATCACGATCGTCGAAATTGATGCTGGACATGTGGCGCGCGATGGTTATGACGGGGAATTCTTCGGAGCGCTTCTGCAGTATCCAGATACCACGGGCGAAGTCTGTGATTACTCAAAATTTGCACATTACGCACATTCCAAAGGTGCACTTGTCATTTCAGCAACAGATTTATTAGCTCTCACGTTGCTCAAGCCACCAGGGGAGTGGGGCGCTGATATCGCAGTGGGTTCAGCGCAACGATTCGGTGTTCCCATGGGATTCGGTGGTCCACATGCAGGGTTCATGGCGGTTCGCGAAGGACTTGAACGATCATTGCCTGGCCGTTTAGTTGGGCAGAGCATTGATAGCCATGGTAATCCTGCGTTTCGATTGGCGTTACAAACTCGAGAACAACATATTCGACGCGATAAAGCGACAAGTAATATTTGTACAGCGCAAGTTTTATTAGCAAATATCAGCGCTTTCTATGCGATGTGGCACGGCCCTGCGGGCTTAAAAGCAATCGCCGAGCGCGTTCGTAATTACGCAACTCGACTGCAAATTGCCTCTCAATCACGAAATGGTGTTCTCTTTGATACGGTGACGGTTGATGTCGCTAATGCAGAAGAAGTCCATGAGAAGGCCCGCGCAGCACATCTTAATTTTGCTTACGTCTCCGATAAGCAAATCCGCATTTCTTTTGACGAAACGACTACAGATGAAATTTTCACGAAGGTTCTCGACGTTTTAGGTTTGCAAGATAGGAACCCCGTAGCTTTACCAGAGTGGTGTGTGCGTCACAGTAGATACTTACAGCATCCGGTATTTCAGTCGTACCATTCTGAAACGTCAATGTTGAGATACTTACGAACGCTATCAGATCGAGATCTCGCCTTAGATCGGACCATGATCCCACTTGGATCGTGCACGATGAAACTCAATGCAACCACCGAAATGGAAGCAATCACCTGGCCAGAATTCGCCTCACTACATCCGTTTGTACCAGCGCCACAGAGCGTAGGTTCGAGAAAACTTATTGATCAACTTTCACAATGGTTAGTTTCGATAACTGGTTACGACGCCGTTTCGTTACAACCCAACGCTGGTAGCCAAGGAGAATTCGCTGGATTGCTTGCGATACGTAACTTTCATGATTCACGAGGTGAAAGCTCGAGAAACGTCTGTCTAATTCCTTCGAGCGCTCATGGAACAAATGCTGCAAGCGCTGTGATGGCAGGCATGAAGGTCGTTGTGGTGGAGTGCGACGAAAAAGGAAATGTCAGCGTTTCTGATCTGCGAACGAAAATTGCCGAGCACGCCAATTCACTTGCCGCCTTGATGATTACGTATCCTTCAACTCACGGAGTTTTTGAATCAGCTGTATCGGAAATTTGCGCGTTGGTTCATGAAGCAGGTGGGCAAGTTTACGTCGATGGTGCAAATCTCAATGCGCTGGTGGGAACTGCTCAACCTGGAAAATTCGGTGCCGATGTATCACACCTTAATCTTCATAAAACTTTCTGCATTCCACATGGCGGCGGGGGACCAGGAGTTGGTCCGGTTATTTGCCGTTCTCATCTAGCTCCGTTTCTTCCCAATCATCCACTGGATGCGCTAGCGGGCCCACAATCAGGACCTGGACCAATTTCTGCTGCTCCTTTTGGATCCGCCTCAATTCTGCCCATCTCTTGGGCCTATATACGATTGATGGGTGGTGCCGGTTTAACGCACGCTACGCATCTTGCAATTCTCAATGCAAATTACATGGCCCACCGATTACGCTCTTTTTATCCCATTTTGTATACCGGCGAAAAGGGATTAGTTGCTCATGAATGCATTATCGATCTTCGTCCATTAACGAAAGAATCCGGCGTTACGGTTGATGACATTGCTAAACGATTGATGGACTTTGGTTTCCACGCACCAACAATGTCGTTTCCGGTCGCAGGAACGCTCATGATTGAACCGACAGAATCAGAAGACATTGTTGAAATGAATCGTTTCATTGATGCGATGGTCGCCATTCGAAATGAAATTCAAGATGTGATCGATAAAAAAATTGCCATTGAAGATTCACCGCTTCGACTTGCGCCTCACACAATTGGTGCTATCGCATCGAGCCAATGGGATCGACAGTATTCACGTGAACGTGGTGCGTTTCCAGCGACGCTCACCGGGTTAATCCCCGGCGAATTGATCGGACAACGAGGAAAGTATTGGCCGACAACAGGTCGCATCGACGGAGCATTCGGGGATAGGAACCTGGTCTGTTCATGTCCGCCTGTTGAAAGTTACGCTTAAGGAGCGTTTCAACTTTACATAATGTAACTTATCGGCGAAATCGATATCGCTTAAAACCCCACTTTGTGACGTTCCAGAGCGCTTCCACGACGATCTTTTTACTCATCTTGGATACCCCGCCGGCCCGCTCAACAAATGTAATCGGTACCTGAGCGATAGAAAACCCAGACTGTCGGGCACGTAACGCAACTTCAATTTGGAAACAATAACCTTGCGAATGAATTGAAGAAATATCTATTGACTCTAAAACTTCGCGATGAAAAGCTCGATAACCACTAGTAATGTCGCGAAGATCCAATGAGAGTGCAAATCGTGCATAACTGGTTCCGATTCGCGAAATCATTTGTCGACTCAATGGCCAGTTGACTACTGACCCTCCGGGCATCCAACGTGTACCAATAGCGAGATCATGTCCATCAAGTGCGTTGAGTAAATCCACTAATTCTTCCGGCTGATGACTCAAATCGGCATCAATTTCGCAGAGCACATCGTAATCTCGCGACAAACCCCAGGTAAAACCGGCTATATACGCTGGTCCAAGTCCACCCTTCTTCTCTCTATTGAGAATGTGGATCCAAGAAAGGTTATTGAGTTCTGCAATCTGCTCAACTTTTTGCGCAGTTCCATCCGGACTTCCATCGTCAACCACGAGTAAATCAATGTTGAATTTTTCAATAATCATTTTACGAACTGACGCCAGGCGATCAATGAGATGCTGAATGGAAGCAATCTCGTTATACGTGGGTGATATGACGAGAACTTTAAGCTGCGACATGAGGCATCCAAGGTTTTCGTCGACGCGTGAAAGAAAAAATAAACACCGCCGCAATCAGTATTTCACTTGCATAGGGAAATCGCGCACGAAGGGTGACATATCGAGTGGGCTGCACATCTCCAGTTGCTACTCCTGCGTCAAACTGTGCCACGCTATCAATCACCTTACCTTTCGTATCAACAATCGCGGTGATACCAGTCGTGGACGCTACCGCGGCAGGTTTTCGAAGTTCATATGCTCGCACACGATTAATGAGAAATTGCTGAATCGCCTCTGGACTTCTTCCGAAAGTTGCATTATTTGTTTGAATCGCAAGCACGGAGGCGTCACGGGCTGCTGACGCGACATAGTGATCATCAAGTACCTCAAAACATATCAAAGGTGCCACGGGTATTCCGTTCGGACGGAAAATAACGTGACGGTCCCCTGGTTGAAAATCAATAACCTCCCGAGCATATGGTGAAATTTTTTCTGCTAACCCTCGTAACGGTATGTATTCACCAAACGGAGCCAGATCATTTTTATAATATCGTCGAATAATTGATGGGTCTTTCTCGCCAGAAATAAGAAGCGAAGCGTTACGTAACCCATGATCGTTTAAAACCGCACCAATGATGAGAGAAGTTTGAGTTAATCGAGCTCGATCTTCTAAATCGAACAATATTTTTGGATTCGAAAATGGATCAATATCGACCGAATTTTCTGGCCACAGGATAAATGCGCTTCCTTGCACAGAAGTGCCAAATTTTACTGTAGTTGCATCATGCAGGTGAAAAACTTCCTGAGCAGTTCGGTTGAAATCAAGTCCTAGCGTTACTCCCCCTTGAACAGCGCTAATTTTGAAAACAGTATCCAATCGTTGGTGATCGTCCACAATACGCTCGTAAATATTCCCGGCAAGAATGACTGACAGCGCTGCAACAGTAAGTTGTACTTTTCTTCGCTCAATCCCCAATGAGCTACCGAAAAATACAATGAGAAACGTTATAAGTGTTGTTCCACCTAGTGGATAAAGTTGCTGAAAAATACCGTCGATTTGTGTGAATCCAAGCCTGGCCCATCCAAAACCACCAAACGGAAATTTCTCTCGTAGAACCTCCAGAAGTGTGAACAATGAAGCAAAGGTGAGTTGACTAAAGATATTTCGTTCGTAAGAGAAAAAAGCAAGAGGTAGAAGAAGTAGTGACTCCCCCACAGCCAAAATGATCCAAGGAATGGCGCC
>CAZQWU010000009.1:0-18610 GCA_964597305.1 uncultured Bifidobacterium sp. | reverse complement strand
GCATCAGCTATCAGCTTCGCCCGTAACGATTTTGGCAATCGATCATCAGCGGCGTGTGCAGCGTCGAGCGCTTCTTGTAAGGATTTAAATTGTTGAGCAATAGTGGCTGCCCCTTTTTCGCCAATACCTCGAATTCCTGGTAGGCCATCAGAGGCATCACCTCTAATCATGGCAAAGAGTGCATAACGATCCCCCGGGATCGAATATTTCTCTTCTATATATCGACGATCTACGAGGTCGTGAGCGGAAATACCTTTGGCAAGGTAGGCAATTTTAATATCTCGCTCGTCGTCAACTAATTGAAAAAGATCGCGGTCTCCAGTGACTATCCTTATTGGACCTGGTTCTACTTCTACGTATGTTGCTATCACATCGTCAGCTTCATAATCATCTGCTCCAACAATAGCGAGTCCACATTCCTCCAATACTTCAAGAAGTAGAGGAATTTGTGGTGTGAGTAAATCAGGTTCTTCTTCTTCGCCTTCAGCGTCTAATCGATTCGCTTTATATTGGGGAAAAAGATTAACTCGCCAACTTGGTCGCCAATCACCATCGAGACAAGCAACAAAGCGATTAGGTTGATATCGCTGAATCAAGCGAGCTGTCATGTCGAGAAAACCTTTTACGGCATTGATGGGGTCACCACTTGGCGATAGCAAAGTATCTGGCATCCCGTAGTAAGCCCGATACCAGAGCGAAGCGCTATCTAAAAGCATCAATGTCATGATGTGACCCCCGAATAGGCAACTATTCCACGATCGATTCTATGGATCGCCTCTCGTAATGTTGCGCTGCATTGTGGCATGACTTCGGAAAGTTGACCTAATAGATCAATCACCTGGCGGATTGAACGTATGAAATCACCTGGCGAAATTTCAGACTCACGCAAAATGGAGTGCAATGAATGTCCATTGGCCCATCGATATGAATGCCAAACAAAATCCCAAGAAGGTTCTTTCAATGGAGTAAGACCATTGCTTTCTTCAATTGAAGAAACTCGGATCCAATGTGACAGAAGAGAGTTGAGCGGGTCCTCTAGAGATTGAGGTAAGCGTGGAGAGAATTTACTCTCGAGTCGACCGTCATAAGTACATGCAGAAATAACAGCAACGCATTGCGTCGCAGAGAGTTGTTCAAAAAATCGATGAGCTATTAACTCTGAAATAAGGAAATCTCTCTCTGAAAATACTCTGGTTAACGTTATCCCTCGATCAGTCAATACGTCACCGTCGATGTAACCGCATTGCTTAAGTACTGAAGTCACTCGATCGAATATTCGTGGGATTACTTGTGTGCGCGACTCCATTCGAGCTGTGAGCGTTTCATTTTCGCGAAGTAAGCGATGGGCGCGTTCATGTAAGCGTGCATGAGCTTCTCGTTCAGGGCAGAGGTGAACGGGATGGTTTTTCTGGCGTATACGTAATTCAGATATCTGCATTTCTATAGTTTCGACCCGTTCTGTACGTTGCGAAGGCGTAAGGGTTCGCCGACCCTCTCGATCGCGTAAATCCTTCTCCAACTTCTTGATGAGCAACCGAAAATCCATAAACTCTGAGAAATCACCTTTGTCACATTGAGCAGATTCCATAAATTCCAATGCAACTTTTCTATTTTTGTCTATTTGCCGAGATAAACCAACGACAGCGCGATCGGCTTGAAATTGAGCAAATGACGCAGCTAGCGAATCTCGAGCTCGTTGATATCCGAATCGCGAAATGAGATTGGCGCTCATGTTGTAAGACGGAACAAAAGATGATTTGAGCGGAAATGAACGAGTAGTTGCCAAACCAGCAGCAATGCCAGAATCAATTGAGTTATTCCACAAAACAACGGCATGGCCTTCTATGTCAATGCCTCGTCTGCCTGCTCTTCCCGTGAGCTGGGTGTATTCCCCTGGTGTGATGGTGACATGGGATTCACCATTCCACTTACTCAATTTTTCTAAAACCACGGTATGTGCCGGCATGTTAATTCCTAGCGCGAGCGTTTCCGTTGCAAAAACAACCGGTAATAAACCTAATTGAAAAAGAGATTCAACCGTTTCTTTAAAGACTGGCAGTAAGCCAGCATGGTGTGCGCCAATTCCTCGAAGGAGCGCATCAGACCATTGATGAAAATTCACCACCTCATAATCATGATGGGGCAAAGAGGCTGTTTTTTCATTTATAATCGATTGAATCTCCTTTCGTTCACTCGGAGTTGTCAGATTAAGTCCATCGGCAACACATTGTCGAACAGCAGAATCGCATCCGGCTCGAGAAAAGATGAAAAAGATAGCTGGCAGATAGTCTTGTTCTTCAAGTAATTCAATGATCTCTGGTTTCGAAAGAAAATATTGTCGCTGAGAACGTTTATCTGACGAATTCCAATCTCGTTGATGAGTGGTTCGAAGTCGTCGAGCCGATTCTCGTTCGAATTGCAGAATTTCCGGATTGATCCTGCCATCATCAACAAAAAGATCGAGCAATCGATTCCTCATCAAAACATGTTGATACAGTGGTACCGGCCTATCCTCTGACACAATCACTTTAGTTTCGCCACGCACCACATTGAGCCAATCACCAAACTCCTCTGCGTTGGAGACAGTTGCCGAGAGTGAAATAACTTGAATTCGATCTGGCAGATGAATCAGAATCTCTTCCCAAACTGCTCCGCGAAATTTGTCTCCGAGGAAATGAACCTCGTCCATCACCACATACTCCAACGAATGGAGAGTGCTCGATCCCGCGTAGATCATGTTTCGCAGCACTTCGGTTGTCATCACAACAATTTGTGCTTCGCCATTGATCGACGTATCTCCGGTAAGAAGCCCTACCTGCTCTTCACCATATATATCAACAAATTCCTGAAATTTCTGATTGCTCAAAGCTTTGATAGGCGTGGTGTAAAAACATTTCACCCCCGCTCTGTTCGCTAAATACGTTGCAAATTGGCCAACTAAAGTTTTTCCCGCGCCAGTGGGGGCTGCAACGAGAACGCCGTAACCATCTTCGATGGCATGGATGGCATTGATTTGAAAAGAATCTAACGGAAAATCAATCGTCGCAATAAACTCTTGACTGCGCCGATGGTGCTGTCGCTTTTGTGCAGCAAAAAAACGCTCAGATGGAGACGACATCTAACCTGCTGCTACTCGTGACCACGTTAAAAGAGATTTTTCAATCACACGGGCGGTAATAGGTAACGAACCTATCCGCTCTCCGTCAGCATAAGCGATGGCATCGGCAGAGATTGAAACATCGTGTGCTCGAAGTATCTCCACCGCTGGATCATTCAGATGATTTCCAGAGAAAACCTTTGGGAAGATTCGAAGGAAATGCCCTTTTGATACAGGTTTTAAAATCATTACATCAAAAAAACCATCACGAAAAGTCGCTTGCGGACACACTTGCATTCCGCCACCATAGGAATGACCATTTGCAACTGCGATGAGCATCGCTTGAGTTTCAAAGAATCTGCCATCGATAGTGAATTGATAATGGCGAGGTGTAAATAACGGTAGCTCTTGAAGTATTGCCAGGTTGTATTTCATGGGTCCTGTGATCCACTTCATTGCATTGGCGCGCTCATTCACTAATGAATCAAAACCTGTACTCAAAATGGCGGCAAAATAACCCGATTCTGTTCCACCTAGGTCAATGTAATGTGGGTTATTATTTAATGCGTAATTCAATATTTCGAGATTATTATTCAATGGAAAACGTTGGGCACGAACAAAATCGTTTCCTGTTCCCGCCGGAAATACAAGTAACGGAACGTGAGTATGCGCGAGCAATTGGATAAGCAGATGCACCAACCCATCGCCACCAATAGCAATAACCCCCGTGAGTAAATGAGATCCCTCGACATTGTTTTTTAGATACTGAGAAACGCTTTCTCTGGTGAGAATCTCAGAATTTTCAACTAATTCGATAAATTTCTGATCTTTCGATTTCAGTAAGCCAACTACTTCACCTGCGAACTTTCTTCCTCGCCCTCCGCCAGCGCTTGGGTTAACAACGACGAGCCAGGTCATAACGCTCGGTTATTCATCAATAGGTGAAGCGAGATCATCGGAAATTGTCGGATTTCGACGCGCTCTCTTTTTATCCACTAGAAGTGCTAAGAGACCACTTCCAAAGTAGAAAACAATTAATGGCAAAGCCAAAAGTGCCATGGAGAGTGGATCGCCGGTAGGCGTAAATGCCGCAATGAAAACACATATTCCGAAAACTGCTGCACGCCATGGTTTAAGAATCCCTTTCCCGGTAATTACTCCAGCGAGATTAAGTGCAACAAGGAATACTGGTAATTCGAAAGCGATGCCAAAGAGCATGATGACTCTTAAAACAAAGTCAAGATAATCATCGAAGCGAACAAGGTTTGTCAAAGAAGCTGGCGTAAAACCGAAAAGCACTTTTACTGCGACCGGTAGAACCCAATACCCTAACGATGCCCCGACCGTGAAGAACGGAGTGGCAGCAAGTATGAAGAGGATTGAATAACGCTTTTCTTTCTTATGTAGTCCCGGCGCAATAAAGGCCCACAGTTGATAGAGCCAGAAAGGTGCAGAAACAATAATTCCTACAATAAGTGAGACCTTGATCTGTAAGTTGAGTGGACCAAGGACTCCATTGATATAAAGTGAACCGCACTTACCTGTATTTTCTTGTTGAGCGGTTTTCAAATCACATACTGGCGAAGCTAAAGTGGTAATGATCGCATTGTAAAAGTTCCATGCAATCCCGGTGAATATCGCGATGATGATTGAAGCACGAACGATGCGTTTTCTAAATTCGCGAAGATGCTCGATGAGAGGCATTCTCCCCTCGGCATCGGCAAGGGTAGCCATCAGCTGAAGAAGTGTGGGTGTTAGTGAATGCTAAGCGTTCGCGTCAGGTTTCTTCTCTTCTTCCTTGTTCAACTCTTTGACTTCACTTTTGAAGATTCTCAAGGAGCGACCTAGCGAACGAGCGGAGTCCGGAAGTCGTTTCGCACCAAAAAGTACTACGACAACGAGTAGGAGAATAAGAATATGAGATGGTTCTCGAAGAAACATAGGAACTCCTTTGTAATGAGGTGAGTAACGGTACCTGAAATTTCTGTAAATCCAAACCCTGCCTTAGCGTTGATACAAATCCCACGTAGAACGCACCCGTGCAGCTATTTCGTTAGCCAGCAACTTTGGCTCAATAAGTGTGACTGTTCCGCCGTAACTGAGAATTGATCGGATCAGCCATTCGCTACTCCAATATTTCACAACTGCAGTTCGAGTGATTGGATCATGAGCGACCACCAAATCTGGGTTCCTTTCAATGAAATTTACACCGCTTCCGTTATACGTGATGCTCACGCTGCCATCGATATCATCGAGCAAAGTTGTCATGCGCTGGGCAGTACGATATTCAACGTTTGATGAAGTTACTTCTGTTATGTTCGAAAGATCAAATACTCGTTGACTTTCAACCAGATGGCAATACGCAAGTACATGTTCTCTCCCACTTCGATAAAACAACTCTTGAGGACTAATAGTTCTCTGTGTAGTTTCATCTTTTGTTGGGTTGACATACCTAATTGCTAGAGATTTTTTTGCAAAAATTGCTGAAGAGATGGATGTGCGTACTTCTAGGTTCTGATCGTTGAGCGACACAAATTGCTCAGCATCTATCTTGAGTGCGGTCTTAATTTTTCTTTCCAGGGATTCAATCTTGGATGCTCGCTCCTGCGAAATATCGCCTGCTTTAAGCGCAGCGAGGCCCATGAGTAATGTGGCACCTTCGTGAGAACTCAATTTACGAGGGCGAGTGAGATTTTGCGGATCCCTGATAGTGACATGACCGCCTTCGTAACTAAGATCAATCAGTTCCAAGGGAGTGTAAGAAGGTAAACCACACATAAATATCAAATCGAGATCCTTCATCAACTCTGACGGTGTTACGCCGAACTCTTCAGCCAAATCATCAATATGAATACCTTGATGAGTTGAAATAAAGGGAATTAAATCCAGCAATCGCGCAGAACGATCGACAGGTTTCTCTTGGCGACTCATGAGGAACGACTTCCGGATTTCATCATCTCTAACAGCGTAATTATTGTTTTTCTCATCTCTACTGGCTTTACTAGTTCTACATCGGGGCCATGCCATAAAATCATTGACACAAGCTCGGAAAAAGTTCTTCCAGTGATGGTGAGGTTATCCCAGTTATCATCCGTCGATTGATCAATAGTTCGCGCAATGGCTCTCAATTTATGCGCACGTTCTTTTCTTACTTTCAAAACGACGTCAGTATCTGGATTGATGTGAGAAGCCTCGAGGTGATCGTGAATTGAAAAATCATGAGGAATGTCAAAAGCATTTGTATTTTTTTGTTTTCTTACCTCGCCGACAAATCGCGACAATTTAAAAGTGCGGATCTCTGCCCGTTCAACATCTCGGCCAACGAGATACCAAGCACCTTGCCAATTACCCAACCCATAAGGCTGAACTAATCGACGTGATTGCGTTCCACTTTGCGCGCTCGAATAATCGAATACTATTTCGCGTTTGTCGTTTATTGCACTCCATAAATCGTTGAAAATTTCTGAGGATTGCTCATGTGAGATTTGTGGCATTGAAAGTGATACATAATCACTATCTCCATCACCATGGAACTCATTGACCATATCAAGTGAACGAATCTTACGTAAGGCAGACTGTGCTTGAGGTGATTGTGTTGAATCACGCCAAGCATCCGTGGCCAATGCGAGTAAGGAAATCTCTTCTGCTTCTAATATTCCTAAATCGAGAGCGTACTCACTATTAAGAATCCGATAGCCAGGTTCATCGTCAAATAGTGGATCAAAACCTCCTACGTCAATAACTATTCCGAGATCTCGGAGATCGTTTTTATCTCGCTCGAACATTCGGTCCATAGTGTCTGGAGTTCCGGAATATCCTTCAACACTCTGAAGTAGAGTTGATTTTGTAATGTACTTCTTACCCAGTAAGGCCATAGTCAAGTTGATTAAGCGAGAAACTTTGGCGTCAGACATAATCTCAGATTACCGTCCTTTATACTCTCTACACGATCAATACCCGCTAAAGTACGCTCGTTAGTGGACTATGAAGTGTCTCTTGAGGCGATACTTGAGAAGACAAATGCGATTGTCAACACACAGGTTGTGTACGGTATTAAGCGAGGGGTAACGCAATGAGAATAAGTCTAAATAGAAAAAAAATACTGATGACAGGAAGTTGCGTGATGGCTCTAAGTGCGCTTGCCGCGTGCAGTACAGATGGTGGAATGGCCGATGGAAATTCGCAACTTTCGTCGCACACCGGGACCAAGCAAGGAGGAACAATGGCTACATCTAATCTCCCACAGGTATCGGGATCTACTGGAAAAGAACCTCTCATTTCGCCGCCTACTGGCGCAGCTCCAACCACATTGCAAACAGAGGATGTGTATGTTGGATCGGGTAAAGAAGTAGTTTCCACATCAACACTTACCGTCCACTATGTATTAATGGCGTGGTCAACTGGAAAAATAGTGGAGTCATCGTGGAGCGGCTCACCAGCGACCTTTCCGTTGAGTGGTGTTATCGCTGGCTGGCAACAAGGAATGCCGGGAATGAAGGAAGGTGGCCGACGCCTCCTAGTAATTCCTGCAGATTTAGCTTATGGACCAAATGGTGCCGGACCAATTGGTCCGAATGAAACCTTGATATTTGTCGTCGATGTCATCAAGGTGAATTAGCGTCACTGTCTGAAAAATCGTATGCACCTTTGGCAGGTCGTCTACGACGTTTAATGGCACTTACGCCATCGGCCATTCGGCGTGCAAAAATAAGAAATGCCGTGTGCGCATTCATCTGATGCTGTGGTCTCACGGCAAGTCCTTCATGGTGCCAACCTCTTAATAGCGTTTCAAAACTTTCGGGTTCAGTAAAAGAACCGTGCGATTTAAGAGCTTCGGCCGTTCGAGACAATTGCGTCGTAGTTGCTACATAAGCAATAAACACGCCTCCGGGATTCAATGATTGGTAGGCAAGATCTACACATTCCCATGGTGCCAACATGTCCAGAACGATTCGATCAAATTTCTCTTGTGAATTTACGTTACGTACGTCATCGTGATGAATAAACCAGTTATTCGGTCGCACCCCAAAATATCGTTCAACATTCTTAATGGCGACGTTAAGAAACTCTTCGCGGAGTTCGTACGAGAACAGGGTTCCCTCATTACCTATCGCTCGCAAGAGACTGATCGTCAGCGCTCCGCTACCAGCGCCTGCTTCCAGTACACGTAGCCCTGGGGCAATATCACCAAATCCAACGATGAGAGCTGCATCCTTGGGGTAAACAATAGTCGCGCCGCGTGGCATTGCTAAAACAAAATCGGTAAGTAACGGGCGAAAGCCTTGGTATTGCGTACCGTTGTTGGTAGTGAAGACAGTACCTTCTGGCTTACCAATGATGTCGTCATGGTTCAGCCACCCTTTATGAGAATGCCATTGGTCGCCTGATTTCAATGTGATCGAATAAAGCTTGCCCTTCTCATCAGATAATTGGACCCGATCTCCCACGTGAAAATTCTCTGATCCCTTGGTCATCATCAAAGTTTAATACCTCTTCGTTGATGAAGGACCTTTTCGTTGATGAAAGATCTGAGCTAAGCGATCGGCAGTTACATTCGTGAGATCCTGAATATGCGTGATTTCATCAGAATCAAATAATGCTCCACCAGGAGCAATACCTATGACAACTGCACCACTTGCTACTGCTGCTGCTATACCAATCTTTGAATCTTCCAGAATGATGCATTCTGTGATCGGAACTCCCAATGCTTCAGCTGCTTTGAGATAGCCTTCTGGATTCGGTTTACCAAGTGCAACGTCGTCTCCAGAGATAACGACCGAAAATGTAGCTTTACCGATAGTTTCCATAGCAGCGTTAACAATTGAGCGGGAACTTGCCGTTACTAGCGCCAATGGAACTTCATGAGATCGTAGCTCGCTCAGTAGTTTGAACGCGCCTGGTGCGTAATTAACGCGTGAGTGGAATTTTTCGATCATCAAAGAGTTTAAAGTTTCGCCAAAATATTCAGGTGGCCGCACATTTCCTGCACGTTGTGCAAGATAGTGTTCGACTCGTTTCATTGGTCCACCGATACATATCGCTTGATCCTCGTTGGTCCACACCACGCCAAACTTCGACATGAGTTCAATTTCAGCAGCAAGCCACAATTCTTCTGAATCGATGAGAGTCCCATCCATATCCCAAAGAACTGCGCTAAAAGGTAAATTCACAGATGTTAGTTTGCGTTGAAGTATTTAGCTTCCGGATGGTGCACAATTATTGCTGATGTTGATTGCTCAGGATGTAATTGAAATTCTTCTGATAACGAAACATTAATCGAATCGGGATTAAGCAACTCGCATAGTTGCACTTGCTGAGCAAGATCCGGACATGCTGGATAACCAAAGCTATAACGAGACCCTTGATACCCTTGATCAAGCAGATGATTAATATCGGGTGCATCATGTGCGTTTATTGATAACTCTTGACGGACTCTATGGTGCCAATGCTCAGCAAGCGCTTCTGTTAATTGGACAGAAAGTCCGTGAAGTTCCATGTATTCACGATAATTATTTGCCTCAAAAAGCTTTGTAGTAGCTTGACTTACGCTCTCACCCATCGTCACGATGTGAAATGCAACGACATCAAACTCTCCCCGTTTGATCGTTTCCGATTGAGGGAGAAAGAAGTCACTAATACATAGTCGTCGATCGCGACTTTGACGAGGAAATGTAAAGCGTACTCTCTCTTCACCACGTCCATTCGGTTCATGTTCAACTATGACAAGATCATTGCCATCGCTGTAACACGGAAAATAGCCATAAACAACCGCCGCATTGAGCCATCCTTGTGTTTGTGCTTCGTTGAGTAATCCACGCAGTCGTGGTCTGGCTTCTGATTCAACCATGGTTGCGTAGTGATCTCGAGCACCGTTCATTCCCCATTGCCCGACGTATAAAGCTCGTTCGTCGAGAAACTCTCGATAGTCGGCGAGCGAAATACCTTTAATAGTTTTGGTCCCCCAGAAAGGCGGTGTCGGAATAGTGCGGAGTATTTCAACATCACTTCGCTTCGTATCAATGTCCTTCTTTTGCACTGGGGTACGAGGTGTGCGACGAACCTTCAATTCTGGAAGCGTTGTTTTGTCATCGCCTTTTTTAATAGCCATCAACGCGTCCATGAGTGATAAACCTTCAAAGGCATCGCGCGCATAGCGAACTATTCCAGGGAACGAAGTGGCGAGATCGACTTCGACATATGTTCTTGTCAAAGCGGCGCCACCGAGGATGATCGGCCAGCGTTTAGCGAGCCCACGTTGTGTTAATTCATCGAGATTTTCTTTCATAATAACTGTGGATTTCACCAATAATCCACTCATGCCAATTACATCAACATTATTCAACTCGGCCGCATCGATGATCTGATTAATGGTCTGTTTTATTCCAATATTGACCACTTCGAAACCATTGTTTGAAAGAATAATATCAACGAGATTCTTTCCTATGTCGTGGACGTCTCCTTTCACGGTTGCGAGCAGTATTTTTCCACGTCCTTGCATCGCAGTTTTTTCCATGTACGGTTCCAGTAGAGAAACTGCATTTTTCATAACTTCTGCTGATTGGAGAACAAATGGCAACTGCATCGCACCTGATCCAAATAATTCACCAACTGTTTTCATACCAGCTAATAAATATTCATTAATAATAGTTAGCGGTGCAATCCCTTGATTGCGCGCTTCTGACAAATCGTCGACTAAACCATTTTTCTCACCATCGATAATGCGACGAATAAGTCGTTCTGTCAGAGGTAATTTTGCGAGCTCCTGAGCCCGTGACTCTTTCGATTGCGCAATTTCTACGCCATCAAAAAGTGCTAAAAATTCTTGAAGTGGATCATAGGTACATGTGTCATCTGAGAAAGTCCGTCGATCATAAATAAGATCCAAAGCAATGGACTGTTGGCGTTCAGGAATTTGCGTCATGGGCAAAATTTTTGAGGGATGCACTATTGCAGACGTTAAACCTGCTTGAGTTGCTTCATGGAGGAAAACTGAATTGAGAACTAATCGAGCGGCGGGGTTGAGGCCAAACGAGACGTTACTGATTCCTAACGTGGTTTGCACCTGCGGATATTCTGTTCGAATCTGACGAATAGCTTCTATAGTTGCAAGCGCATCACGTCGAGTTTCCTCTTGGCCAGTAGCAATAGGAAAAGTTAGACAGTCAATCAAGATATCGTAAGGAGGAATGCCCCAGTCTCTCTGTAGAGTTTCAATAATGCGTTTGGCGACTTTCACCTTCCATTCTGTAGTGCGCGCCTGTCCAGTCTCGTCAATAGTAAGTCCAATAACAGCCGCGCCATGTTCTTTGATAAGTGGCATGATGCGAGAGAAACGAGATTGTGGACCGTCGCCATCTTCAAAATTAACAGAGTTGATTACACTGCGCCCGCCAAGTTTTTCAAGGCCAGCTCGTAATACCGATGGTTCGGTCGAATCGATGACAATGGGTAGAGTTGTTGCGGTCGCAAACCGACTCGCTAACTCAGTCATATCAGCAACACCATCTCTGCCGACATAATCTACGCACAGATCTAACATGTGGGCACCTTCGCGAATTTGATCCTTGGCGATATCTACGCACCGCTCCCAATCACTCGCTAGTAACGCATCCCGAAAAGCTTTCGATCCATTGGCATTTGTTCGTTCCCCAATTGCAAGATATGTCTGATCTTGTCGGAATGGAACGAATTGATAGAGCGAGGATGCCCCGATTTCTTGTGAAATTCTTCGTTCTGAGTGTGCTGCACTCTTCACATTCTTTTTAACGAGATTAGCAAGTGCAGAGATATGATCAGGAGTAGACCCGCAACATCCACCAATGAGATTTAATTCATATTCCTCAACAAATTTCTCTAAAGCGAGCGCGAGTTCACTCGGGCCAAGCGGATATCGAGCCCCGCCGTTTTCCAATATCGGCAGTCCTGCATTCGGCATGCAAGAAATTCCAACTTCGCAATGTCGCGACAGCGTTCTGAGATGCTCGCTCATTTCAGTTGGACCGGTCGCGCAATTGAGGCCAATGAGATCAATACCCAGCGGAGTCAGTGCGTTAAGAGCGGCGCCAATTTCAGAACCTAAAAGCATGGTCCCTGTTGTTTCAACTGTTACTTGGGCAATTAAAACGATATCGCGTGAGGTAGCTTCAATCTCTGCTCTCGCTGCGTTAACAGCTGCTTTGGCTTGAAGTAAATCTTGAGTGGTCTCGATGAGAAGTGCATCGACTCCCCCGTCGATAAGCGCACGTGATGCGGTGCGATATGCCTCGCGTAATACTTGATACGAAACATGTCCCAATGTCGGGAGTTTCGTTCCTGGTCCTAATGATCCTAAAACCCATCGAGGAGAATCGGTAAATTCATTTGCAACTTCTCGCGCTATTTTTGCGCCAGCGTATGCAAGTTCGTATATTCGATTCTCCGCACTATATTCCGCAAGGTTTGCAAAATTTGCACCAAAGGTATTGGTTTCAACCGCATCTGAACCAGCATTGAAATATTGGCGATGAATTGCAGCAATCAAATCAGGGCGTGTGACATTAAGTACTTCGTTGCACCCTTCTAACCCTTGAAAATCATCCAATGACGGGTTCTGCGCTTGGATCATTGTGCCCATAGCTCCGTCAGCAATAATGGTTCGGTGCGAGAGCGCCTCTCGGAGAGAACTCGGCAATTTTCCAATGGGAGCGCTCGGAATACGGCTATACATCACGTCGCTCATTGATCGTACTTTATCGTAGTGAACAACTGTGCTGAGTTGCTGGTTGGACGAGGTGTCGTAATCTTCAACCATGGAGTATTTCATCAACTCTCAACGAGGCGCTTCATTACGCGATCCCATCATGGTGTGCGCTTTTGAAGGGTGGAACGACGCTGGAGAATCAGCCACTACAGCGATTAATCACTTACTGTCGCTCTGGACCCATCACGAAATCGCTCGTAGTAATTCAGAAACATTTTATGATTTTCAAGTTAATCGACCTACCATAAAAGTCGACTCAAATACTGTTCGAGAGATTCGTTGGCCGATGACAAATGTTTTTGCAGTGAGCACCCCTGGTTACGAACATGATTTTATTATCGTCAAGGGAATTGAACCATCAATGCGATGGCAATCTTTTACAGAATCTATTCTTGACATAGCAGACGATTATGAAGTTAATTTGCTCATTACCTTCGGCGCTATGTTGGCTGACGTACCGCATACTCGACCAATTACTGTGACGGGAAGTGGCGCTCATCCCGATGTTGCCGCCAAACTTGGCATGGAAGTATCTCGATATGAAGGCCCCACCGGAATACTCGGTGTCCTTCTCGATGGTTGTAATCGTCGCGACATCGATGCCGTGTCTCTCTGGGCAGCAATTCCTCACTACGTCTCGCAACCACCATGCCACAAAGCAAGCCTTGCGCTTATTCACGCGCTAGAAGATTTTCTCTCGTTATCAATTCCGCAAAAAGATCTCGCACAGCTTTCTCAGCAGTGGGAGGAGAATGTCAATAGATTGGCGGACGAGGATTCCGAAATTGCCGACTATGTAAAAAATCTCGAGAAAGCTCGAGATACTTCAGATCTGCCTTCGGTTACAGGCGATTCTATAGCTCGTGAGTTTGAAAGATACCTACGACGACAAAACGAAGGAAACTCTTAGAAAGCAAGTCCCAATAAAGCATCGAGCGTTCGTGATAATTTGCCCGGCGTCGTGACATGATTTCCATTTTTCTGTTCCGACATCCATTGCCCAAGCAATTGAAAGATGCGTGGCGTATCTAAATTCTGCGACAAGGCTTTTTTAATGGCAACGATCAGCTGTTGAGTGTCCGTACACGATACTTGCGACAGTGTTTGGGTTAGCTGCCTCGTGAATATCTGCGCCTCTTCGAGAACAGAATTACTCCACATTCGATCAGATGCGTAGTGATTCATGAGAAGGGCTATCCGCAACACCATCGGATCGGTTCCTTCGGACAATAGTCGATTAACAAATACCAAATTGCCTTTGCTTTTGCTCATTTTTTCACCGTCTAGCCCCACCATTCCAGTATGAACATAAAGCGAAGCGAATTCGCGACCTTGTAAGGCTTTAACTTGAACGCCGCTCATGTAGTGATGAGGAAAATAAAGATCCGATCCCCCTCCTTGCAGAGTAATTGCGGTTGTACGTGAATCTTTCGGGACTAGTGATTGGCCAGCCAGATATGTAAGTGCGATCGCGGTACATTCAATATGCCACCCTGGGCGACCTTCTCCCCACGGTGAAGACCACCCTGGTTCATCTGGTTTTTTACTCAGCCATAGCAAAGTGTCTAATGGATGTTTTTTTCCTGGACGATGTGGGTCGCCACCTCGTTCTGCAAAAATTCTTAGCGCTTCATCGAGTGGAATCGGAAGGTTGGAAATTGAACCTGGCACCTCGCTTATTGAAAGGTAAATGTCACCATCCAGTGAATATGTCAAATTTTTATTGCTCAGCAACGTAATCGCATCGATGACTAACGGAATCGATTCCACGGCACCGATATAAGACTGTGGTGGACAAATGTGAAGAGCGGTCATATCTGAACGAAAAAGTTCTATCTCACGCTCAGCCAAACTACGCCAATCTATGGCGTCGCGTTGCGCTCGTTCAAGAAGCGGATCATCAATATCAGTGATATTTTCAACAAATTCAACATTATGTCCGGCACATTTAAGATATCGATAAATTAAATCGAAGGTGAGATACGTCGCCGCATGCCCTAGATGCGTAGCATCATAAGGAGTAATACCACAAACATACATGGAAACATTAACATCTGAAACAGCTTCTAATTTTTCTGCGTAAGACGAGTACAGCTGTAAAGATGGAAAATCTCCATCAATCTCCGGAATCGCAATAGTAGGCCACGAGCGCATATAACGACCTTACACGGGTGGCCACGGTATTGCAGGCCAATCTTGAGATGGCTGCGGGAATTGATTTGACGTTATTAAACGCTCAACGCGCCCCATGAGTGCGACAATTTCTTCTTCTGTAATGAGTTCAGATAATAATGCTGATACATCAGCACTTCTCACTCTATTAATCAATGACCGATCGTGTTCAGATAATTCCGTACCTCGCCATTGCCAGAGCACAGTCCGCAATTTATCTTCGACATGAAAAGTAACACCGTGATCACACCCGTAGAGAAATCCAGACTCATCTACTAACAAATGACCAATTTTTCTATCAGTATTATTGATAATTGCATCAAAGAGAGCCAGTTCACGCAATTGCACATCATCGCTCCGGGAAAAACTGATGAGATCGACTGAATCGTCGGTGTTGATCCACTGTTGCACCATGCCTGGCCCAAATGGTCCTTCTCGAATGATGGTGAAAGGTACTCGACCTATCTGCATCACTTCAGAAATTCGAAATGCAGCAAGTTCACGTTGAGCTAAATTACCATCTGGGAAATCCCATAAAGGTCGTTCGCCAGCGATAGGTTTGTAGATAACTGCCACGGTCTCGGTATCAGTTCGAATGTGGCCGTAAAGAGTTGCATTTGAAGCATCAATAAGTCGACCTTCTACAATTAAATCTCCATTTTCAATATGATTTTTCTCAGAAGATGTCATTATCGTCGGTAACCATTTGCGCGGGGACATAAGTGGCCTTCTGGATTAATGGGTAAACCACAGAACATGCACGGCTGTCTCCCTGACTGAATAACGGCTTCCGCTCTACGAACAAACTCCGACGACTGTGAGACGGACAGTTGTATACGAACCATGGCGAGGTCATTTCCTTCACGAGGCACTTCTACATCATCTGATTCATTCACACGTTGCTCGTTAAATTCTTGAATTTCAATCTGAAGTTTTGCCTCATCGCTCAGATACAGGATAGACATATCTCCCGCTCGGAAATCAACGTCAAATGGTGATTGGAGAGGCTCGTCATCTCGTTGTGTTGATGCAAGTGGAATCTTTTTTTGACGCGCAATATTGCGGACTATTTCTCGCATTCGTTCTGTCAATGCAGCAGCTTGAGTTTTCTCTATTGCAATGGTGGTTACTCGAACACCTTCTGTTACTTGGAGATAAAAAGCTCGTTCTCCAGGGAGTCCAACTGTTCCAACTATGCATCGTGCTGGATTTCCATATTCGAAGACTGAACTCATAGGTTCGAACCACCGAGCGCAAATTTCGACGTTGGAAGATTCTCTTGAGTGGCGAGCGAATAATTAATCTTACTCACCAGGCACTTGCTCTCGGTCAATGTGAAGATCGACAGAGAAGCAGGATCAACATGGAAACGTTGAAAATCATTGAATGGCAGACCTAATAGTCGTGTGGAAATATATTTGCAAATATCTCCATGGGTAACGATCAGATAATTCTTCGACTTACGCCGAGGAATTCTTTCATTTGCAATTTCATCGATGACGTCATCAACGCGATTTTGCATAGTGAGGAAGCTTTCTCCCCCTGGGAACTCAACAGCAGAAGGATTCGTTTGAATCGTTCGCCAAAGTTGTCGACGAGATAGCGTAGAAAGTTTTTTTCCCGTCCAGCGTCCGTAATCCATTTCGATGAGTCGATCATCAATCCGAAAAGAACCTTTGAAAGAGGGTGTACCGATCTGCGAAGCCGATGTGAGCGAAAGAAATGGCGCAATTGTCGATAGACATCGAGTCAAGGGGCTTGAAATTACATGATCAATAGTGAGTGAGGAAAGAAATGGTGATAAAGCCTCTGCTTGTTGAACGCCTTTCGCGCTTAATTCGATCCCTGGTGCACGACCAGCAAGTACGCCTTTTTCATTTGCCGTTGAATGAGCATGTCGCAACACGAAAATTCTCTTCACAAGCCAAGGTTAATCACTTTAGCAATCTTCGTTGCTAGGGTCTCACATATGGAGAAGCGACAACTCGGTGCCAGTGGACTCTTTCTCACCAGGCTTGGATTAGGAACTATGACCTGGGGTCGGGATACCGATGAACATGAAGCGGCTGACCAACTGCGGGTCTATCTCGATGCAGGTGGAAATTTCATCGATACAGCGGCTATTTATGGATTCGGTGATAGTGAACGTGTCATTGGTGGATTCTTAAACACTCTTATTAATCGCAATGACATTGTTATTGCCACCAAAGCGGGAATTGTTTTTAAGGATGGTGATCGCGTGGTTGATAATTCTCGCTCGTCATTGCTGGCTGACCTTGATAAGTCGTTGAATCACCTAGGCACCGATCACGTTGATATCTGGCAAGTTCATAATTGGGACGATAATGTCCCACTCGAAGAAACTTTATTGGCCATGGATTACGCCGTAAGTTCTGGTCGGGCTAACTATGTTGGAATCGCAAATTTTTCTGGTTGGCAAACTGCTCGCGCGATCACTTTACAAAATCCACTCTTCGGTAAAACCCCGATAACATCCGTTCATAATGAATACTCTCTGCTCAATCGCTCCGTCGAAGGTGAAGTTCTTGAAGCTGCCCGAGCTCTTAATGTTGGGTTTCTTGCTTGGGCACCTCTAGGGAGAGGTGTTCTCACCGGAAAATATCGGGAAGGTATCCCCGCTGATTCGAGGGCAGCAACCCCGCATTTTGCTCATCACGTTGAACCTTATTTCACGCCACAATCAAAAAGAATTGTCGAAGCCGTCTGTGTAGCAGCAGATGGATTGGGATATTCACCCCTAGAAGTAGCGCTCAGTTGGGTTCGAGATACTCCGGGAGTAACAAGCGCTATTGTCGGTGCACGAACAGGTGCCCAATTACGCGGTGTCCTAACTTCGGAGGAGATTGTTCTTCCTGATCAAGTTCGCGATGCACTCGACGATATTTCACGTTAAGAAATGGTGCTGGTGCTATGAATTCACGAGAAACTCGTTAAGAGTTCTGACCCCAAATTTCAATCCGTCAATTGTCACGCGCTCATCAACTCCATGAAATAACGCAAAAAAATCCATATCGGGTGGAATTCGTAATGGGCTAAATCCGTATCCGGTAATTCCCAAATCGGCGAGTGCCTTGTTATCCGTGCCGCCACTCATCAGATACGGAACCGGAGTTGCGTCAGGATCTTCCTTCTTAAGGGCAGCAATCATGGCGTCTACAAGTGGACCTTCAAAATCAAATTCAAGTGCGATATCGCGGGTGAGAATTTCAATATCAATTTCTGGGCCAACTAAATCACGAATGGTGCTTTGTAACTCTCCTTCCATCCCAGGCAGAAATCTTCCATCGACAACCGCGGTAGCTGTTTGCGGAATAACGTTCGCTTTGTAACCTGCTTCAAGTATCGTAGGATTACTTATATTTTGCAGCGTTGCACCAGCCATTTTTGCAGCTGGGCCTAGGTATTTAAGTAAAGGCCGCATGTTCTTCTCATCGAATGGCGACCCTGTGATTTCTGCAATTTTCTTCATCAATATTCGCATAGTTTTCGTTGGACGCTCGGGCCAATTAAATGATCCAATTTTTGCAACCGCTTGGGTTAACGCTGTTACTGCATTATCTGGATTAACTAATGACCCATGG
>CAZQWU010000008.1:21959-38562 GCA_964597305.1 uncultured Bifidobacterium sp. | reverse complement strand
CGTAGTCGCGTAGCCCAGACGGAATCGTTACGCGACCTTGCTTATCCGGTATTTCGTCGTGCGCTCCAGCAAACATCACGCGCATGTAGTCACGTGCACCTTTTGCGGTGAGTGGTGTTTGTCGAAGTTGTTCAGTAATAGTTTGAAATTCAGCGGAGGGAAAGACGTACAAGCAACGTTCTTGTCCTTTGGTCATTACGAGACCACTTGCTAATTCATCGCGAAATTTCGCAGGGAGGATGAGTCGTCCCTTTTCATCGAGGCGGGGTTCGTGGGTGCCGAGAAACACGTGAACCTCCCCTGGATAAAGCTGAGCTGGACCCCCGTCCCGCTCAATTCACCACTTTACTCCCTTTTTCCCCACTTTCAACCACCCACCTCCCTATTTCCCCCACTACCTCCCCACCGGCTTCAGTTGACCTGCCCTGCTTGCTTCAGTGAATTCCAGGCATAAAAAAACCCGCCACGTGGGCGGGTGTAGGTGTGGGGTTTACGAGTTAATCGTTTCTACGGTCCCAACGCTCCTCAAGTCGATCCTTCCAACTTCCTTTTCGCTTCTGGTTGGCGCCTGCAGAAGACATTCCACCAACGGTAACTGCTCGAATATTCGAGAGAGCGATGACAACCCCCGCGAGTGAAACGAGAAATCCACCAATGCCCAGCGGAATTGTTTGGATGATGAGGCCGGCGAGCAGAATCGCCAGACCAACTCCGACAAGAACAATCCCTAAAACCATGCGCTTTTTCTCTGGTGTACGCCCTTTTCCAGTAAGGGTAGAGACCAATCTCGGATCGTCTGCGCTCAATGCGCGCTCCATCTCAGCGAGGAGCTCTTTTTCACGATCGGAAAGTGGCATAGCGCCACAATAGACCAACTCGATTTCTAGCGAAAGTTGAAATCGGGCGAAAGTTGAAATCGAGCGAAAGTTGAAAAAGCGTAGGTTCTCTTTTTAGTCGGGCTCTTCCTCATATTCGCCTTCAATTAAACGGGCAGGTCGAATCGAACCTTTACCAAAGCGTTCGATTGCTCGATCGATGGCAACTTCAGCCTCTCGCCAGCCAACCTCACGTTCACCTAACGTTAATTGTTCAACTGAACCCTCGTGGTCAACCAAGTTTTCTAGCGCTACGCCAACGAGCCGAATTCTCGCTCCCGATAACTGAAGAGCGATAAATAATTTCTTAGCAATATCGTACGTTTCATGAATTCCATTTATCGGAAGTGGCAACGTTTTTGAACGAGTAATCGTTGTGAAATCTGAAAATCTCACTTTGATGGAAATAGTGTGCGCTTTCAATCCTCGAGTGCGCGCACGATATGTTGCTTTTTCACAGAGCCGCAGAAATTCACGGAGTAGCTCTTCTTCATTCTCTAGATCATAAGCAAAAGTTTCGGCAGCGCTGATGCTCTTCTCTGGTTCATCAACAACAACATCACGGAAATCGCGACCCCACGCTAATTCATAAAGCGTTGAACCGGTCGAATCGCCGAGCGCCCGTATCAGAGTCGATCGCGGAGTGTGCGCTAACTCGCCAACCGTTCGTAATCCCAACCGAAGCAACTCTTCATTGGTTTTTGGCCCTACTCCCCATATTTCTGAGACTGGGAGTGGGTGGAGAAAATCCAAAATTCGGTCGTGCGCGATTTCTAATAATCCATTCGGTTTACATCGACCGGAGGCTAATTTGGCAATGAATTTCGATGGCGCAATTCCTACAGAGCACGTTATTTTTTCTGCAGCAAAAACCGCTGCTCGAATTTGTGTTGCGATCTCTCGCCCCGTTCCAAATAGTTTTGCTGAACCAGTAACATCGAGAAAAGCTTCATCGAGCGAGAGCGGTTCTACCAACGGTGTAAATTCTGCAAAGATCGCCATAATTCGTTCAGATACAGCGCTATAACGTTGGTGATCGGGTGGAATAAAAAGCGCGTGTGGCGCTAATCGTTGTGCTTTTCCGACCGGCATCGCTGCTCGAATTCCAAATTTTCGTGCTGCGTAATTTGCTGAAAGAACAACCCCGCGCGTACCTGCCCCTACGACGAGTGGTTTTCCTTTGTATTCTGGATGGTCGAGCTCTGAAACCGATGCGAAAAATGCATCCATATCAACATGGAGAATTGTTTGTCGCTCACTCACAGACTGTGACCTTACTTTTATTAGATTTATTTCGCCATATTTCGTACGCGCTCGTTAATTCCCACGCACCAAGCCCGCGAAGTGATATTCCTCGTGGCCCTGTTTTTCGAATCACACCTTTCACAAGGAAGAGTGAACTTCGATAGAGCGTCTCAGCAAATTCACTTTGGGTATTCTCAAAGAAGGTGATGTCGCTACACCCATAACCATCGTTGAGTGTGAGAAAGAGGACGCGTCGACCAGAGCGAACTGGTGGAGTTTGTAGCGCAACCCGAATTCCGGCAACAAGTACTTCAGATTGCGAACGTTGGTTGAGTAACTGGCTTGATCGAACTGCGCCAATATCGTTGAGAAAATCTGCATAAAACTCGATCACATGGTGTGAGATATCCATACCAAGGTGCGCTAGCTCCAGCTGAACTTTCTCATGCGCAGTGACATCTGGTAGCCCACTTCTTTCCAACGCTGGTGCAAATCCTAAAGATAATTGCGAGCCATTGATCCGCTTCTGGTGTGGCGACCACCGTAAAAGATCGGTGAGATGAAGTAAGAGATCACGTCGATGTAAACCGGGATGAAGGTGATCAAATGCGCCAGTAAGAACGAGCGCTTCACTTACCGGTTGGCTAGCCCCTGATCGATGAAGAAAATCTGCAAGATCAAAATAGGGCTGGCCAGCAATAATCGAATCAATCTCACCGTCACTGATTCCTTGGAGATCGCTAAGCGCTAATCGAATTCTGTACTTATCCTGCATTATTTTTTCTTTAGATATTTTTTCTTTAGATATTTTTTCAACTCTATGCGTGCGCGATGAGCGATTAACATCAAGTGGCGCAAGATCAATTCCCCATTGACGCACTTCATCAGCAATTAACCGCTTTGGATACATGCCAGGATCATGAGTCAGAACACCAGCGAGGAATGCCGCCGGATAATGTGCTTTCAGCCATGCTGATTGATATGTCGGAAGTGCAAATGCAGCGGCATGGGCTTTGCAAAAACCAAATGAGGCGAAAGCACGTAAGACCTCCCAGATCGCATGAATGGTGGTGAGTTCATACCCACGGGCACGAGCTATCGGAAAGAACCAATCACAGACTTCTTGCTGGCCATCTGGTGTAGCAAGTGCGCGACGTTTCTCGTCAGCTTCTGCCAAAGAAATTCCCGCAAAGATCGCGATGATGCGGATAACTTGTTCATGAAAAACAACTACCCCTTCCGTCTCTGCGAGTACATCCAACAGATCGTTATGAAAAATCTGTCGCTCTTTCCATCCTTGGCGAGCATTGAGAAAAGGCGTGATCATGTCGCTCTTGACCGGTCCTGGGCGAAAGAGTGAGATATCAATAATGAGATCATTAAATGTCTCAGGCGCGAACTTTCCTACTAACTCTCGCTGTCCTGGGCTCTCTATCTGAAAAAGCCCTAATGTTTTGGTAGAGCGAATAAGTGCAAATGTTTCTGGATCATCAAGTGGAATTGCGTCAAGATCAATCCGCTTTCCCTCAACTCGTTCAATCTCTTGAACTGCATAGGAGAGCGTTGACTGCATGCGGACACCGAGAATGTCGAGTTTTAATAGCCCGATCGCTTCAACATCATCTTTATCAAAGTGGACCATGGGATATCCGCTGGCATTGAACTCCACGGGAGCGTGATCAAGAAATGCGCTATCAGAGAGAACAACCGCGCAAGGATGCATCGCGATATTGCGTGGTAAACCATCGAGCCGTTCAGCTAGGCCAATAGCCATTTTTAATAACGGGGTATCGAGGCGAAGGTTTTTTAGCTCAGGTAAATTTGCTAACGCTTGTGAAATATTTCGTGCACGAATATGCGGTAACGATTTAGCAATCAGATCTATCTCCATTGGTGGCAAACCAAGAGCGGCGCCAGTATCGCGAATCGCATGACGTGCGCGATATGTCTCGATCATTGCAACTGTCGCACACCGCGAGGTATTACCTGGTTTTCGCCATTCTGCATCGCCGTATTGCGCAAAGACATGATCATAAATTTCTAATCGGCGAGCTGATTCCACATCGATATCAATATCGGGAAGTGCGCGCCGTAGCGGTGAACAGAATCGCTCCATTAACAACCCATGGCTCATAGGTTCAACCCCTGAAATTCCTAACACGTGGCAGATCAGTGAACCGGCGCCACTACCCCGCGCCGCTACACGGATTCCTTTTTCACGTGCAGCAGTTGCGATATCAGCAACGGTAAGAAAGTAGGACTCATATCCCAAGGTATGTACCGTCAGTAGTTCTTCTTCAAGTCGTTTCTCTGCGCGCGCTCGAAGAGACGAGTTGCCGTAACGCCACTCTATCCCGGCGTTACATCGCTGACGGAATATTTTCACCATGTCAGCGCGATCACGGGCACCTACCGTGGCTGGTTCTGGTAGATGAATTCCACCAATACCAATATGTTCAGCGATGCTCTCGGGTGAAAGCGCTAACTCGTCAGCAAGTATTTGTGTGTCACGTAAAAGGTGGTGGCTATTTCGTTCGCCAGCCATCCGTGCAATCTGATCAGCAACGTGAAACATCTCAGATGGGCTTTTGAGAAAACCCTCCGCATTACGCCGTTCAACTGTTGAACGATGAAGTGGTCGCAATGTTCGCGCTGCGTCCAAAATATCTGCGATTGGTCCATCGCTTCGATCGCGCATTCGCGCTGCATTGCTCAGAATCGCTGGTAATCGATATTCGCGAGCAAACGCCAACATCCGCGCGGCGTGGGCGGTTGAGTATGGGCCATCTCCTGGCGCGAGATGCGAGACGCATTCAATAATCTGTTGCGAAAAAAACTCTGCCATCTCGCAATAGATTGCGTATGCCTTCGCTGGTTGGCGACGAGCAAGCGCCTCTCCTAATCGTGAGGTAGGGCCATGAAAAATGATGAGCTCTGAGGAATACGTGGCAAATGTTCTAAGAAATTCTTCTGTGATAACAGGTGGTTCGTTATTGCGATGGAGCATAGATGTCGTATCAAGAGCTCTTGTCATATTAAGAGCAGTGGTCATATTAAGAGCAGTGGTCATATTAAGAGCAGTGGTCAGCCGGAGAAGCGCTGACCATTTTCCATCTGGGGCAAGAATTGTCGCTCGATACTTTCTCGATTGATCTTCAGATGTGGCATACCAGAGATCAATCCCCATGATTGGTGCGATCGAAAATTTCTGACAACTTTGTACAAAACGAATAGCTCCGGAAAAATTGTTATCCGTCAGCGCTAACGATCGCATTCCTAATTCAGCAGCGCGTTCTACTAAGTGTTCTGGTTGGGTTGTTCCATATTTATAGGTAAACGCACTCGCCAGATGGAGATGGGTGAAATCTGTTATGAGCATTCTCGAATTAATATTGTTGAATTAGCGTTGTCGAATGCGCCACCGCACTTCACCTCGCGACTCAACAACTTCTTCGCGTTCAATCTCGAATGTTGCTAATGCGCCAAGCGGAGCTGCTTCAACGCGCCATAGTGCGCGTGATCCATCATCGGGTCGATAGAGACCATCGCTAGCGCGATTCCACCACGCGCCAGATTCACGCCAACTGGAGAGCACTGCGTGAATACGAAATCGCCGCCCCTTGTAGGTGAACTCAATAGGTTCCCCGTCATAAAGGGCGATCTCTGATGGCTCTTTTTCGAACATTTGTTCGAACCTTAGCGGAGCCCCCTGACGCCCTTCAAGTGGCGCTCAGCCACGCTCGAAGGCCCGCGACACACGCCTCGGTAAGAGCTCAATATTGTTGAAATTTCAACTAGTTTTGATAGTCTCATCTCTCCTAACTCCACCGAGTTGGAATGTTTCAACCAAACGAAAGGGTTCGCATGGATATCGTGTTACTTATCGGCCGCATTCTTTTTGCGCTGATTTTCGTAAACTCTGGCCTCGCACACTTCACCAAAATGGAAGCGATGTCAGGTTACGCACAATTTAAGAAAGTACCTGCAGCAAAATTCTCGGTCGCACTTACTGGACTCATGATTCTCGCTGGTGGACTTTTCATCGCACTCGGAATTTATGCTGATTTTGGCGCGCTCCTTATCGCAATCTTCTCCCTCGTCAGCGCTTTCATGATGCATAACTTCTGGACCATTACAGATCCACAGGCAAAGCAAGGCGAAACGATTAACTTCTTCAAGAATTTAGCGCTCGCTGGTGCAGCATTGATCATTATGGTGATGGTGGGAAGCGGCGATCACTTCGGCGCAACAATCACCAGCGCATTCTTTAATTTCTAACATCAGTTCTCACACTGCTTCGCCGCTGATAAAAAAGCGAGAGCAGTAAAAAATCCTCCTGACATCAGCCAGGAGGATTTTTTTGTTATACCGTTCCACATGTGGAGCCCGTGACCGGACTTGCGTTAGCGATCATATGTGGACTTCTCATCGGAGCAGTGCTCGGATATATCGGCGCAGGTGGCGCGCTCTTAGCAGTTCCCATGTTGATGTATCTCTTCACGATGACACCAGTGCAAGCCACAACAGCTGCGCTCATTGTTGTATTTGGCGCAGCGCTTGCTGGCGTCATTCCAAAATTACGAACGGGTGACGTACTTGTAAAAGAAGCCCTAACAATCTGGGCTCTTGGCTTAATTACAAATGCCGGTGGCGCTTATGTTCTGCCGCATCTCTCACGCGCAAGTGTGGTGACTGGTTTCTCTATTGTCTTAATCGCTGCTGGCGTATCGATGCTTCTCAAACCAGCACATTCACACCCGGAGCGAAAAGTTTCGATCATTCCATTGGTGGCACTTTCGCTTGTCATAGGCGCACTTACCGGACTTTTTGGAATAGGTGGTGGCTTTCTCGTAATCCCCGTACTCGTTCTGTTCTATAACGTTGCACCACATAAAGCGGGCGGGACCTCGCTCTTCATCATCGCAATTAATACGCTCACAGGATTTATTGCTCATTACCGTTTCTGGAACGAAGTACAGTGGCAATATCCCATCATCATCGCGCTGCTTGCGATCCTTACCGCGCGCGCTGCGTCGCAGAGAAGCTCGGCACTCTCGCCACTTCTACTCAAACGATTGTTTGCGCTACTCGTTTTTGCTCTGGCAATTTTCCAACTGAGCGAAACGTGGCTGATTGGTTAGTCACTCATCAAATATTGCGCTCATCATTAGACTGTTGCTGTGGAAGGTGTTTTAGAGAAAGCGGCTGTACAGAGAGTACGCGCCGAAATGACGGCGCACGGATTAACAGGTGAAATTAAAGTTCTGCCCGATAGCGCTCGTACTGCAGCCGAGGCAGCAGCAGCGCTGGGAATAGAAGTAGGTCAAGTGGCATCATCCATCATTTTCACATTACCGAATGGGAAAGCATTACTTGTTATTACCAGTGGGCGACACAGAGTTGATACTGAACGTGTTGCAAAAAATCTTGGGGTGGAAAAACTTTATCGAGCAGATGCAGATTTTGTCCGTGAAGCCTCGGGATTTGCTATTGGTGGCGTCAGCCCTTTTGGTTGGAGCTCGCCACCAGAGATTACTTTGATCGATGAAGCCCTCGAAGATTATTCGCAAGTATGGGCAGCTGCTGGCCATCCCCATGCAGTTTTTCCCAGCACTTTTCACGAACTGAAAAAATTAACTCATGCAACAGCGATGATTGTTGGTGATTGATGACGCTTGAGATTTTTGTGCTCATTGCCATTGTTTTTGCATTAAATCTCGCACCTGCATTTGCGCCACCCACGTGGACAGTCCTCGTCCTCTTTAGCTTGAATTCTCATCTACCTGCGTTATCTCTCATTCTCTTTGGTGCACTCGCTGCTGCCAGTGGTCGGTTTGTTCTAGCAACCGCAACAGGACTTTTACGAAACAGAATTTCTCAGAGAACACGAGAGAATCTCAACGCAGTGGCAGAACTTGTAGAACGTAATCGACGAGGAAAATTTGTCAGCCTTCTACTCTTCGCACTCTCGCCATTTCCGTCAGCGCAACTCTTTGAAGCTGCCGGTTTACTCGGTGTACGGCTATTGCCGCTCACCCTCTTTTTCTTCTCAGGTCGACTTGTTAGTTACTCGCTTTATGTGACGGGAAGTGTGACCTTAAAGGAGCATGGCGTAGGCGAATTAGTTATTGATCACCTTAAATCTCCATGGGCTATCGCTTTTGAAATTGTTTCGCTTCTTGGAATTTACTTCATTACGCGAATACAGTGGCGCGAAAAATTAGGGCGAAAGCACAATAAATGATCACTCGTGAATATGGTCGCGCATCAATGTCAGAACCTATTCTCTTTATTCATGGAATGGGATCTGCGGCAACAGCATGGAAATTAGTAATTCGATCTCTCGGACCTGACATTCGTTGCATCACAGTTGATTTACCAGGACATGGCGAATCACCATTGGATCCAACTCAGGCGCTTGATCCGTATTCATTAGGAGTCGCTCTTTTCGATCTTATGGAATCACAGGGCGTCAATCGATTTCACATTGTCAGTAATTCGTGGGGCGGATGGATATCACTTGAGATGGCTGCCCTTCACCCGGAACGAATAGCGTCAGTGACTGCACTTGCGCCAGCCGGATTATGGTTAACACCTTTTACCAATCGAAAGCCAATCACTGCATTTTCACGAACGCTTGCGAAATTAGTCAATCCCATCGCTTCTTTTATGGTTCATTTTGAACGAGCTCGTGGCTGGGGTTTTGCCGATGTCAGTCCACAATGGAAAAAGTTCAGTCATGAAACATGTCTGGATGCCACACGCGCTATGGCGAATTCACCAGGATATTTTCCAGCGTGGGATGCCATGTTGAAGAAAAGATTTCATGAAGTAGTGCCAGATTCGGTTCCTGTCACCATTATTTTTGGTGATAGCGATACCACCTTGCCTGCGGCAACCTGTCAGGAACGATCTATTGCGCCACGCCACGCTAAATGGATCGTGCTGCCGCGAGGTGGCCATGCACCCATGTGGGATCACGTCGATGATGTGGTCGCTGAAATTCGACAACAATTACACCAATGATAACCGTCGCATATTTTTGGAAAATTTCCTGGGCGAGAGTTCCCTGGGCGATTCTTCATATGGCGCTCGATCGTTTAACGCTTCGTCACTTGTCATATATTTCCTTTTGGAAATTACTAGGAACTGGGAAAGGTGAAACGTTTACCGTCCGCGATGGCACCGCTTTGCGCTGGGGATGTATCGTCGTTATTCCGCGGGCAAAGTTAGATTCCTTTGATTCATCAATATTTGTCGAACGATGGCGACTGATTGCACGTTCAGAATTTCATGCTGTGCTTACGCCGCTCTCAGTTCATGGCCAATGGTCGCGCGGGAATCCCTTTACAGCCGACCCACTCTTTCGGGCCAAAGAATGGAATGGCGAAGTGGTTGCAATTACTCGCGCCAGAATTAAGTGGCGTAAGAATGTAATTTTCTGGCGCTCTGTTCCACCTGTCACAGAAAGTTTGCGCCAATCGCCTGGCTTGATAGGAGCGATCGGAATTGGTGAGGCGCCTATCGGATTACAGGGAACTTTTTCATTATGGAAATCTGCTGCCTCACTCAATGAATTTGCGTATCGACAACCAGCCCATCAAAACGCGATCGCTGCTACTGCGCGTGAACAATGGTATGCCGAAGAACTCTTTGGTCGATTTGCGGTTGTCGAACGCGCTGGTGAACTTTAAGCACGGCAGAATAAGGCTATGGCAATCCGCGACTATCGTCCGCGAAAACGCTCTCGTGGATCGCTCTCGTCTGCACAATCACTCTTCATGTACGGAGTCCTCGCTATTGCGATTGCACTCCAAATATCTTTCCCTCTCATCAGTGGTGAAACGCTCCGTATCGTCACCATTGCCATTGTGTATTGGTCCGCTGGTGCAATGGCGCTCCACGCTCTATTAATTTATGGATTGTCATACTGCATTCGACTTCTCAGTATTACCCTTCCACTGGCTTATTGTTTTGAATTAGTTGGATTAAAAACCGGGTGGCCATTTGGCACCTACAGTTACGACGGATCTTTGGGTTATCAAATATTCGGTGTTCCACTCGTTGTGCCATTTGCCTGGTTAATGATGGCGCATCCCATGATGATCGTTGCTCGACGGATGACAACGAATTGGGTTTTTCTCTACGGTGGATTAGCCATGATGGCGTGGGATTTTGCATTAGATCCGCAAATGGTTGCAGATCAACGATGGACGTGGCACTTCACTGGACGTTCCATTCCCTTCGAGCCGGAGATTCCACTCTCAAATGCCTTTGGTTGGCTGCTCTGTGGCATGGCACTTATTGCAGTTCTCCATCGAGCTCTCCCCCGTGAACGGCGAAAGTCAACATCGAATACCGCAGTCAATATCTTTTTAAGTTGGACGCTTTTTTCACAGGTAGTCGGAAATATTTTCTTCTTTGATCGACTCGGCGTTGCCTTAGTGAGTGGGCTCTCCTTATCACTTCTTCTCATTCCTTACTTTGTCGCTATTAGTTTGGGGCGAAACGATTAGCAACGTCGTGAGCTCAGTATCAGCATCAATCGCAGTACTCTTCTTTGCGTTGACATTAAGTAATTTTTTCCTTGTCCGAAAACCGCGTGGCCGTGCGCCAGCGTCGCAGGTTTCACTCTTGATTCCGATGCGCAATGAAGAGAGAAATGCTCGCGAAATCATTCCCACTCTGCTTGCGCAATCCGAACTTGCCCGCCAAGAAATTATCGTGCTTGATGATCACTCAACTGATGGAACGTTGAGTGCGTTACAGTCGTTTGACATCGATGTGATTCACGGTATGCCACTTCCAACCGGTTGGCTGGGAAAAAACTTCGCGTGTTACCAACTAAGTCAGCGAGCAGTTGGCGAATTTCTCGTCTTTATCGACGCAGATGTTCGCTTGTCGTCGATTGCCGTTACCTCTGCTATCGCGGAAATGGAGCGATTGCAATGGGATTTTGGGTCACCCTATCCCCGCCAAATTGCCGTGAGCTTTCCGGAGATTTTGCTCCAACCACTTCTTCAATGGTCATGGTTTGCCACTGTGCCATTGCGGATCGCTGAACGTTTTCGCCTACCTTCAATGGCGGTTGCGAATGGGCAATTTTTCATCGTACGTAAAGATGCCTATGAAAAAGTTGGTGGACATCAATCGATAGCTTCTGATGTTATTGATGACATCGCGCTTGCGCGAACTTTATTGCGGGCAGGTTTTCGTGGCGGGGTCATGGAGGCAAGTGAGATTGCCGAGTGCCATATGTATGAATCAACATCTGATCTCATCAAGGGCTATCGAAAATCACTCTGGCACGCCTTCGGCTCGTTGTGGGGAACTGGCATTGCGATTTCGATATTAACTCTCTCCTCGCTTGTGCCATGGTGGTTTGCCTTTCACGGTGAGGTTTTAGGATTTGTTGGAGTCATTGCCATGGTGGTATCGAGAGTGCTCGTTGCACTTCGTACTCGTTCGCGCTGGGAGTTAGCGATCGCCCACCCGTTGGCAATTGGTGCGCTGATCTCACTTATTCTCTGGTCGTGGTGGGGCAAGTGGCGAGGCACGTTAACGTGGCGCGATCGCGCCCTTGCGTAAGTGACGCTATTAAATGAAATTTCTCGCAGAGTTTTTGATAACGAATAGTTCTCCCTTATGACCATTGTTGTTATCGGCGCAGGTATGGGTGGTATGGCGACCGCAGCGCGATTGGCTCGAGCAGGCCACCAGGTAGAAATTTATGAGGCCTCATCTCACGCTGGCGGAAAATGTCAGACCGAATGGATTGATGGTTTTTCTTTTGACACCGGACCATCGTTATTAACGCTTCCGGCAGTCTACCGGGATCTTTTTCTTAAAACGGGAAAAAGATTAGAGCATGTACTGGATTTAATGCCGGTCAATCCATCCTTTGATTACCATTTTGCCGATGGCGTAAATATAACTTTTGAAAATCTCTCGCACAATAAAACTGTTTCTGCCATCGAAAATGCATTAGGAGTCTCTGCTGGCGAAAGTTACCGCAAACTCATAAAAAGAGCGGATGCGATGTGGGAGGCATCGCGAAGTGATTTTGTTGAACATGAATTACCACCATTGACACACTTGATTCGCTCACCTGCGTTTATGAAGAAATTACAGATCATTGCTCCACACCGATCATTGCGCTCACTCTCACGCAGCTACACAGATTCACCACATGTGCAGAAAATTATTGATCGTTATGCAACCTATACCGGATCAGATCCACGGAAAGTTCCAGCAGTTCTTTTAACCATTGCCTTTGTAGAAGAAGCGTTCGGTGCTTGGCATATCAAAGGTGGCATCGGTCAGTTGGCCAAGGCGTTGGAAGAGCGTTGTCGCGAGCTCGGGGTTATCTTTCACTTCAATACTCCGGTGAGAGAAATCCTTCATGACGCCGGTCGAGTAACGGGAATCTCCTTTACCCGTGGCAGTTCACAAGAACGTGAGATCAAAAAAACGTCATGTGTTGTTGCCAATGCAGATGCCCATCATGTTTATCATTCATTGATCCCAGGTGCGCCGGCCGTCACGCGATCTGCGCGACGTGCACTTGATCGAGCAACGCCATCGCTCTCAGGGTTTTCCCTCTTACTTGGTTTACGACCAGATCCGACTGCAAAAAAACTTGCGCACCACACCGTGTATTTTCCCGATGATTATGACGATGAGTTTGATGCAATTTTCACGCGCAACCAACCAGTGCCAGATCCAGCGATATATATCTGCGCTCCTCACGATCCCACGATGGTCGACGAAAAATATCGAGCAAATAATTCTCACGGAGATAATTGGTTTGTCCTTGTTAATGCACCACGGCATGACCCCGTAGGAGGTTGTGACTGGAATACGCCTGGTCTTAAAGAGCGCTATGCAGAACAAATTATTTCCACGTTAGAAACTCGCGGGTTAACAATCCGCGATCGATTAGTAGTGAAGGAAATAAGAACTCCTGCTGATCTTGAATCGCGAACGCTCGCTCCAGGCGGATCAATCTATGGCACGTCAAGCAACGGCATGCGCGCAGCATTTCTACGTGCAAAAAATCGTTCACCATTAGCTGGACTTTTTTGCGTGGGAGGATCTGCTCACCCTGGCGGTGGCTTGCCATTGGTAGGAATTAGTTCAGAAATCGTTGCCGATGCGATTGGTCGGCCTTAATTAATCCTTCGAAAATTGTTGATAGGCAAACTGAATTACTGTGAGACAACTCAGCGATTGAATAACGGCAAGCACAAGCGCAAGTGCACTCGCCCACGAAAGTCCTAATAATTGAGCAACGATTGCAATGCATAATGCTGAAGCGCGAATCGGTCGCTCGGCAACAGTCACGATGCCAATCTGTCGTAAGCCCAGTCCGCCTGCACGCGCGCGTACATATTCTTGAGTGGCGGCCGCTAACCATATGATCAGAACAATCTCTAATGAAGCCCCTAACGCATAAAAAGCCCCTACCCAGAACACTTCTGCGATGCGATCTGCCACAGCATCAAGGGTTGCCCCCCAACGCGAATTTTTTCCAGAGATGATGGCAAGCGTTCCATCGACGCCATCGGATGCAAGAGAAAGCACCAGCCATACCAGCGCAGCGCCATTATCTGCGTTCTGCCACGTTAGTACCGCACAGAGTACGCCGAATGACGTCACAGCATGCGGTGACATTTTCATACGGTGAAGCGTTCGAGCAATCAGAAAGGCGATGTGGAGCCACCACTTCACAATGCCAGCTACGTGCGCGCCACCATGCAGCGAGCTCCACACCTGGGCATAGTCGTGAAAAGTTAAGTCTTTGTGGTTGGTCATCGAAGACCAATTCTCCGAACAATTTCCCGCGTAGATTCCGCATTGTTCATCGTAAAAAAATGTAAACCCGGTACGCCAATGTCAAGTAACTCTTCACAGAGTTTGGCTGCAATATCTATTCCTATCGCTCTTACTTCAGCAGGATCAGTAATTCCTGCAAGTGCATTGATGACACTTTCTGGAATGGGGGTTCCGCCAAGTTCTGCCATCCGGGTCAATTGTTTAACGTTGGTGATGGCGTGGATACCCGGATAAAGCGTCAACTGCGATCCTCGTTCATGTAACTCATTCTTCAATGTGAGATATCGCTCGCTTCGGAAGAAAAATTGAGTCGTAGCAAATGTTGCACCGCGTCGTTCTTTTTCTAATAAGACATCAATATCTTGTTTGAAATTACCATCAGATGCCGGGTGGCCATCGGGAAATGCAGCCACCCCTACTTCAAATTCATATTCTCGTGCCAGCGAAACCAATTCGTCTGCATGATCAAAACCTCCAGGCGTAGAAATCCATGGTGATTGTGGGCCAGCTTGCGGATCTCCTCGAAGCGCCAGGACACTTTTAATTCCAGCTTTTTTGTACTGCATCAGCACGTCTATTAAGTCCTGCCGAGTAGAACCAACACAGGTGAGGTGAGCAATCGTTGGTAATCCTGTCCGTTCTGTGATCTCGGAAGTAATCCGGGTAGTTCGATCCCGGTGAGATCCACCTGCGCCATATGTCACGGAGACAAAATCAGGATGGAGTTCAACAAGATCGGACATTGCATTCCATAGTCGAACTTCACCTGCTTCGTCTTTCGGCGGAAAAAATTCCAAGGAAAAGGTCGGCGCGCCAGTCATAGTTCGAGAGGGTACCGTTACACCGTGCCTTCACAGTTCAACCCCTCGGTAAATACCGATGTGAAAATTACTACCGAGAGTGCGACCTTGATCGACCGCATTCGCGCCAGTGTGGTTGCCGAACTTCGACAATTTCTTGATGGACAAGCTCACTACTTAGAGAAGATCAGCTCGGACTTAGCTCCAGTAAATAGCGCTTTGAAAGATTTTCTCTTGGAAGGTGGAAAACGGTTGCGACCAATTTTTGCCTACGCTGGATATCTCGGAGCAGGCGGGGTCGAAAATAAAAATGCGTTAAAAGCTGCAGCAAGTTTAGAGTTACTTCAAGCGTGTGCCTTAATACATGATGATGTGATGGACGGTTCGGATACTCGTCGGAACAAACCGTCGATACACAAGCGGTTTGAAGAATTTCATCGGGAACATCAGCTACGAGGTAAGTCGCCAAATTTCGGTGTTGCAAGTGCAGTTTTACTTGGTGACCTTGCATTAATTTGGTCAGATGTAATGCTCAATCAATCTGCTTTAGGTGATGATGTTCATCGTAAAGTTTTTGCTATTCATGATGAAATGCGAATCGAACTCATGGCAGGTCAATATCTCGATGTCTTCGAACAATCGCGAGATTCCTTCAGTGTCGAACGTGCATTAACGATTGCTCGGTATAAATCAGGAAAATACTCCATTGAGCGGCCACTCCATTTTGGCGCCGCCATGGCACACCACGATGGCGCGATTGAAGCGGGATATTCGGCATATGGGTTGCCATTAGGAGAAGCATTTCAATTGCGCGACGATCTCTTGGGAGTATTCGGCGAACCGAGTGAGACTGGTAAGCCAGCTGGCGATGATCTCCGAGAGGGAAAACGAACAGTCCTTATTGCTCTCGCCTATCAGCGAGGTACTACTGACGAGAGAAGGCTGATCGATAATCGGCTCGGAGCTACCGATATCGCTCCCTCTGATATCTCAGAACTGCAATACGTCATTAAGCGAAGTGGCGCTGTTGACGCAGTTGAGGCCATGATTTCCGAGCGAACAGAATCTGCGATATCAGCACTTCAAACAATAGACATAAGCGCCGGCGCTCAACAGATTCTCCATGACCTAGCGCTCATCGCGACGCAACGATCAAAATAATGGTGGAAGTAAAGGACATCTTGTGAAACGTGTGCACGGCCCAACAGATCATGTCGTTATTGTCGGCGCTGGGTTAGCTGGTCTCAGCGCGGCATTGCGACTAGCTGGTGCAGGTCGACGGGTAACCATTGTTGAACGCGAGAGTTATCCCGGTGGTCGAAATGGTCTTCTCGAAAAATCAGGATACGCATTTGATACCGGACCTACAGTATTAACGATGCCTGATCTCATCGCCGATGCACTGGCATGCGTTGGTGAAGAGTTGCGCGATTGGCTCGATCTCATTCCACTTAATCCGCTCTACCGAGCGTTTTATGCTGATGGTTCCCAACTCGATGTACACGCCGATACCGCTCGGATGGAAACCGAAATCGCCGAGAAAATTAGTGCGCAGGAAGCGCAGGGATATCGTCGATACGTTGATTTTGTTACCAAGCTGTATCGCTATGAAATGAATGACTTTATTGATCGCAATATTGATTCACCATTGAATTTACTCACCCCGAATTTAGCGCGATTGATTGCACTGGGGGGATTTCGAAAATTAGCTCCAAAAGTTTCCCAATTTCTCAAAGATCCACGAACTCAAAAGGTGTACTCCTTTCAGGCAATGTACGCTGGTGTTAGTCCACAACAAGCGCTCGCCATTTATGCCGTCATCGCTTACATGGATTCAGTTAATGGAGT
>CAZQWU010000008.1:0-21859 GCA_964597305.1 uncultured Bifidobacterium sp. | reverse complement strand
AACAAGCGCTCGCCATTTATGCCGTCATCGCTTACATGGATTCAGTTAATGGAGTCTTTTTCCCACGTGGTGGAATGCACGCGCTTCCTCGCGCACTTGCCGGGGCTGCGCAGAAGCATGGTGTCACTATTAAATACAATGCAAAAGTTATCCGGGTTGAACACTCCAACCATCGCGCCACTGCAGTTATCACCGAATCTGGTGAACGTATCGCTTGCGATGCACTTATCTTGAACCCAGATCTGCCTGTTGCATGGCGGGAATTGCTCGGCCAAGAGCCGCGCTCTTTGAAAAGGCTTCGCTATTCACCTTCGTGCGTGACACTGTTGCTTGGCTCGTCAAAAAAATATGATCACATTGCGCACCACAATATCCACTTTGGCCACTCATGGGAGAAAGTTTTTGATGAACTTATTAATGAAAAGAAATTAATGAGTGATCCAAGTGTTCTTGTCACGGTTCCAACGTATGATGATCCGCAATTAGCACCAGTTGGAAAATCAAGTTATTACGTACTTTTTCCAACACCCAATCTTGATGCCAACATTGACTGGACTTATGAAAAATCTCGATATCGGGACGAGATGTTGCGTGTTTTAGAAGCGCGAGGATATTCCGGATTGAGCGAATCAATAGAAGTCGAACACATCACTACTCCTATGGAATGGCAGGCCATGGGTTTAGAGCGTGGGGCACCATTTGCAAGCGCTCATACATTTTTTCAAACAGGACCATTTCGGCCGCGCAATATGGCGCGTGGTTTTGAGAATGTAGTTTTCACTGGATCGGGTACTCAACCAGGGGTCGGTGTTCCGATGGTCTTAATCTCTGGTCGACTCGCCGCTGAACGCATTGTTGGGAATGTTCGCTAATGGATTCACTGCTTCGCGAGTCATATGAGGCGTGCAAAAAATTAAATGCTCGCCATGGCAAGACGTATTACTTGGCAACACTTCTCTTGCCACCGCACAAGCGTCCCTATGTTCACGCGCTCTATGGTTTTGCGCGGTACGCCGACGAAATCGTTGACGATCTTGCTTCAACGCTCTCACTCGACGAAAAACGAAAGGCGCTACGTGAATGGAGTGAGGCACGTCTTGCCGATTTACGCGCTGGCGTAAGCCATGATCACATAGGAAGGGCGCTAGTAGATACGGTTCGAACATTTGAAATCCCCATTGAGTACTTTGAAGCATTTCTCTATTCGATGGAGATGGATCTCTATCGAACATCGTATGAAAGCTATGACGATCTTCTCGACTATGTTTATGGCTCAGCTGCTGTGATCGGTCTGCAAATGGTGCCTATTCTCGGCGCGCTCTCCGACGGGGCATATGAACCGGCAAAAAAATTAGGTATCGCATTTCAACTGGCAAATTTCATCCGTGACGTTGGCGAAGATCTTCAACGAGGTCGCGTGTATCTACCGCTCAACGAGCTCGCCAGTTTTGGAGTCGATCGGGCAATGTTAGAGCGTCGGACATTAACGCCAGAAATTACTGCAGCGTTGAAATTTAATATTGAACGCGTTCGCACGTTGCAACGCGAGGCAGAACCTGGCATTGCACTTCTCTCCCCCGCAAGTCGTCCGTGCATTGAAGCGGCAAGTGAGTTGTATTGTGGGATTGTCGATGAAGTTGAAAAGATTAATTACGACGTGTTCGCGCATCGCGCGACAACCTCGCTCACTCGACGAGTAAGCGTTGCGTTACCTGCTTGGGTTCGCGCACGCAGAGCTCGTTAACGTTGTTGAAGACCGCGTCGCCCCCAATAAATCCAGAACGTGAGTACGGAAAGTACTAATGCAAAACCAAATCCAAGATCTTCAATTGGCGCTGAAGCAAGGCGAATTCCTACGATGGCTGAATCGGAATACATCACGATGTTTCGAGAGGTAAGCCACCAATTAGTGAGTAATTGAAAAGGAAGAATAATGGCGTATGAGGTCCAAAAAACACGCTTCGTAATGAGTGAGGTCTTGAAAATGAATCGATCGTTGAGTAAAGAAATAACGATGGCGATGAGCGTCAGCTGCGAATAACTCATCGATCCCCCACTGGCCAATGCTTTTTGACACTTCGCACTGCTTCTATCGTCATAATGGCGGCGAGTGGAACAATGAGAAAAAATAATAATTCTTCCAATGGAATTCTGCCCGGGAATATAACGCCAAGGATTTGTCCTCGATCAAAATGCCAATGTCCACTTCGAATTGCGTAGAGATCCCAGAGTATAAAAACCAGAGCAACTGGCGCGATACTTGCTATCGCTCTACGAAATCGACGAAGAACGCCTACTCGCAACACGAGTTCGAGCCAGAAAGAGCCGCAAATTGTAAAAAACAACATTGCGACATAACCAAGGTGACGCATAACGAAATGCTAGCCTTTCTTCTACGGGAGCTAAGGCTGAGAGGGTCTGAAATCCAGATCGACCGTGCGGACCAGTTCGGTAATGCGAATTGGGATAGGAGACATGATGTCAATTTTTTCTTCAGTACTTTTTACAGCGTGGGGTTATGAACTTTCCGTTCTTGAAGCGCTGGCATTTATCACCTCGGTAATCGGTGTTGGGCTTGGCGTCTTTGGACCTCGGTCAACGTGGCCTTGGTGGAATATCAGCTCGTTTCTCTACGCCATACTCTTTTTTAACGATAAATATTATGCAAGTGCAGCGCTGCAATTCATTTTCATTGCTGGCGGAATTTGGGGATGGTTTGGCTGGGGCAAAGACGGAGCGATACCAGCAAAACTTCAAGGTAAATCAAAAATCTTCTGGAGTGCTGCATATGTTGTGGGATGGTTTGCGCTCTATCCACTCCTTAAAAAGATTGGTGCTGCTGCATCATTGACTGATGCCTTTGGCTTTGTTGGAAGTTGCTTCGCACAAGCTCTCATGGTGCTACAAAAATATGAAGCCTGGATTCTCTGGTTTGTTGTCGATGCGGTCTATACCTATCAGTTCTACCACGGGAAGTTGTATCTCACATCGATTCTCTATTTCATTTTCGTGCTCATTGCTATCGCAGGTTGGGTTCGCTGGTATCGCAGTGCAGATCGTCGATAAGATATTTCGTTTACTTAACGAAAGTTCGCTTACCTGTGGTCGATCAAAAATTATTGCCATTGATGGACCTGCTGGATCTGGAAAAACGACGCTTTCCTATCAATTAGAAATCTCCGCGCCAGAGCGTATTCAAACGATTCACATGGATTCGCTCTACAACGGGTGGGATGATGCATTAACGCCAACTTTAGAACGTACGTTGCTCCATCACATTTTCACGCCCTTGTCGCTAGGAAAATCCATTGAATTTCGAGCCTATGACTGGTTTCTCAATAAACCTGGTGACGTCATAACGATTCCCACTCCGGAGATACTTATTCTCGAAGGAGTAGGCGCTGCGCAGGCGGTCGTTCGAAAATACGCTTCGGTGTTGATTTGGATTGATGTTGCACCAGAGATCGGTCTTGCGCGGGTATTACAGAGAGATGGCCATGCCATCGAAAAACAGATGCGTATATGGCAATCTCAGGAAGCCAATTTCTTCGCAAAAGATCAGACTCGTGAGCGCGTTCATCTGCGAATCGACGGTAACGCATACTAAATTTCCACCGTGTCAGATCTGACGGGTGAAATTATTGATGATCGCTATCAATTATTGCGACTCATCGCCTCTGGTGGCATGGCGAGCATCTATGCCGCTACAGATTTGCGACTTGATCGAAACGTTGCCGTCAAGATCATGCACCCTCACTTAGCGCAAGATGAACAATTTGTCGCTCGCTTTATTCGCGAAGCAAAAGCTGCAGCTGCGCTTACTCATCCCAATATTGTGGCGGTTCAAGATCAAGGATGGAATAACAATGGCGTACCGGCTGTCTTTATTGTTATGGAACTTGTTGAAGGAAATACTTTACGAGATTATCTCTATGAACAGAATTTCCTCACACCACAACAAGCACTCCCCATCATCATTCCAGTATTAAGTGCCCTTGCCGCTGCGCATAAGATAGGCATAGTCCATCGCGACATTAAGCCGGAAAATATTTTGATCGCTAAAGATGGGCGAGTAAAAATCGCTGATTTTGGACTCGCGCGTGGCGCACTTCTTGGTACAACAATGACAGCCGAATCTAGCGTGATACTTGGAAGTGTCTCGTATCTTTCACCCGAGCAAGTTCAACGTGGTATCGCCGATTCACGTAGCGATGTGTACGCCATGGGAATTGTTCTCTTTGAAATTCTCACCGGGGAAAAACCCTTTGCTGGTGACGATCCGATTCAAATTGCTTTCAAACATGTCAATGAACGAATTCCTCGCATTTCGACGGTGAAGCCAGAAATCATGGCCGAACTTGATGATCTGGTGTACTCGGCCACATCACCGAATCCGGATCAACGGCCAAAAGATGCTGACGCATTTCTTGTGGCGCTTCGCGCTATTGCAGAGAAACTTGATCCCAAGCGTCGACAACTAAGTCTCGAGTTGGATTTACCCCCTGCACCACTTACTTCAAGAAAAGACTCGAAGAATAAGAGCGGAAATAAGCGAGCCATGCCCAAAAGTATGCAGACGCTCTTGTCAAAGACGGAGCAGATAGTTACTTCGGTAAAAGAAAATAGTTCATCGCTTCAAAAAAACCAGAGTAATACATCAGATTCCATTCGAGTCAAAAAGAAATTGAGTAAACGAGTGAAACGAAATCGAATTATTGCTGCAACTCTCGCACTTCTCCTGATGTATGGCGGATGGTCGCTCATCGCCGGTTTTGGCGCTCGAGTTGTCGTGCCCTCCGTGGCTGGTCTTACTGTGAAATCGGCGACTTCTCAATTTGCCTCGTTAGGAATTTCTGGCGAAGTTCAAGAAGAGGTGTTTAGCGAAGAAGTCCCTGCGGGAAAGATTATTTCTTCACAACCAGCGGGGGGCGGAAAAGTTAAACCCGGTGGTGTCGTTACATTAATAGTCTCGAAAGGCAAAGAACGTTATGACGTTCCAAATCTTGCCGGTTTAACTCCCGAAGCTGCCGCCAAATTACTTAGCGATAACACGTTGACATTAGGTACGCAGAGTGAAAGTTATAGTTCAGCGATTCCACAAGGTTCGATTATTTCTAGTTCGCCTCGTGCTGGCGAACAAGTAAAACGTGAGAGTCGCATTGATATTGTCATCAGTAAGGGCATTGAACAAATTAACGCACTTGATTATGTGGGTAAAAGTGGTGAGCAAGCGCTTAATGAACTCACCAATGCAGGCTTTGATGTCACGCCAACGTATGTTTATGACGAAAAAGAGTTAAAAGGAATTGTTATTTCGCAAAATCCCAATGGCAGCCAGACGCTTCCCAAGGGTACGAAAATTGCGGTGACGATTTCCAAAGGGTCTGAATATGTCTTTATTCCCAATGTGTTAAATAAAACTACCGCCGATGCTACGCGTGATCTCGTCAATAGCGATTTAAAGGTTGTAGTCAAGAAGATTGGAACCAAGAAAGTGAAGACGGTGACCAATATTTCCCCCAAGCCAGGAACTAAGGTAAAGCGAGGCTCGACAGTCACAATCACTGTAGGGTAAATCCGTGGCTGGAAAAAAAGTTACCCTCCCGCGAATTGGCGCTCATACGCCAACTAGTGGTGGAATGGCGAAACGTTCTATCGGATATGCCGAAACGATCAAGGCAGAAGCGATTCAAGTTTTTACATCCAATCCTCGCGGTTGGGCTACACCAGCACCTAATCCGGATGCGGATCAACTTTTCCGCGAAAAAAGTGTGGCGCTTGATATCGAGGTGTATGTCCATGCGCCATTTCTGATTAATTTAGGTTCACCGACGACATCGACCTATGAAAATTCACTCGCTTCTACTGCATATTCGCTTGCCCGCGGAAAAGATATCGGTGCATTAGGAGTTGTCATCCATACTGGATCAGCGGTTGATGAAACACATGTTCAGCAGGCATGGAAGCAAATTCAAAAAGGTGTTATGCCGATATTAGAAAAATTAACCGACGATTCACCCATGTTGTTACTCGAACCCACTGCTGGCCAAGGACAATCACTCGTTAAACGCTTAGAAGATTTAGAGAACTATCTGACTGCTCTCAAGCGACATCCAAAAGTAGGAATATGCCTTGATACCTGCCATGTCTTTGCAGCCGGACATGACATCAAGAAGAAAGGTGGCATGACTGAAACGCTTGATCTCCTCGTTGACATTGCTGGTATTGAGCGAATTCAACTTATTCACGCCAACGACTCAATGGATGTTTGTGGCTCGTTGAAAGATCGTCATCAAAATCTCGGTGACGGCGAAATTGGTACTGAACCTTTTAAAGAACTTTTGGCTCATCCCGCGGTGCGAAATGCGCCTTTGATTTTAGAAACTCCTGGCGAAGAGCCAGAGCACGGCAAGGAAGTGGCGCTGTTGAAGAAAATGCGAGATGGCGTAGCGAAGCAGTGAACCACTCCCTCAAATTAAGACTCGCGCCACTGGCACTAATCTCCGTAGCGGCAGCCTGGGGTTTGGCATTCGTATTAATGAAAGATTCTCTTACTCAGCAACCCGTCAATGACTTTCTAGCTTCTCGATTCATCGTTGCCACTCTCTGCCTCATTGCCTTTCGACCGACAGTATTTAAAGCCCTCACCAAAGAACTTGTACTTCGAGGCGCAGGGGCTGGTTGTTTTCTCGGCTTTGGTTACATTTTTCAGACATATGGATTAAGCCACACCACGGCCGCCATAACGGGCTTTGTTACTGGACTCTATGTCATCTTCACTCCATTAATTGCAGCAGTAATTTTACGGAAAAGAATTCCTCGCCAGGCATGGTTCGCCGTCAGCATCGCCGTCATCGGTTTGGCACTTCTCTCACTTAATGGTTTCTCCGTTAGTTTTGGCGCGGTACTTGTTTTAATTAGCGCAATTTTTTTCGCTGCACATATCGTTGCGCTCGGTGAATGGAGCGTTGGTCGCGATGTTTATGCCATGACTGTTGTGCAACTTGCTACCTGTGGTGTTTTAACAACGCTTGGCGCTTTCTCTGATGGTTTCACAATTCCACCAAGTGGTTCTGTTTGGAAAGTGGTGATTTTCACTGCGCTCTTTGGTACGGCGGTAGCTTTTATCGTGCAAACGTGGAGTCAATCAGTGATGTCGCCAACGACCGTTGCTGTGCTGTTGACTACTGAGACCGTGTGGGCGGCATTCTTTGCAGTGGCCATCGGCGGAGAACTTTTAACTCTACGAATTATCCTTGGTGGCTTACTTGTTATCGGTGCGATGTATCAAATCATCATCCTAGAATCTAGGATAGGCGCATGAGCTCTTCATCTATCGTCGATCTCCGTTCCGACACCGTCACTCGCCCCTCCGAGGGAATGCGGGCTGCAATGGCCTCGGCAGTCGTTGGAGATGATGTTTTTTCTGACGATCCCACTGTCAATTCATTGGAAGAGCGCGTTGCTGCGATGTTTGGCAAAGAGGCTGCGCTCTTTGCACCGACTGGATCAATGGCCAATCAATTAGGGCTGCGACTTTTAGTAAAACCTGGCGAGGAACTTCTCTGTGATGTGCGAGCACATGTAGCCCGTGCAGAACTTGGTGCAGCTGCGGTTATTAGTGGCATAACTACTCGAACATGGAATTCAGTGCGCGGAAAACTTATTGCCGAAGATGCACTTGCACTTGCTCACCCCAACGCAGGTCCATATCTAGTTTCCACAACCGCAATCGCAGTTGAAAATACCCACAATTTTGGCGGTGGCACCGTTCAATCGATGGACGAGATCAAGAAGTTACGAGGTGAATCGCAGAAATTAGGAATTGCGATGCATCTTGATGGCGCGCGATTATGGAATGCATATATTAAATCTGGGTTCACATTTCAGGAGATTGGATCGTATTTCGACACGATAAGCGTATGTCTCTCTAAAGGACTTGGTGCACCTGTGGGCTCCATCCTCATTTCATCGAAAGAACGAATTACTGAATCGCGGATTTGGCGGAAGCGATTAGGTGGTGGGATGCGCCAAGTAGGAATACTTGCAGCAGCTGGTCATTACGCACTTGATCATAATATTGAACGAATTGCGGACGACCATCGGCGAGCAGCTCGCATTGCTCAAGAACTTTCACAGATAGCGCCACAGGCAATTGCTCCGGTTGAAACTAATATCGTATTAATTAATTTATCGGGCTCTGCAATGGATGCCGCCACTTTTGTTAATGAAGCTAAAACACGCTCAGTCTGGGTATCAGCGCTGGGACCGAACTCGATTCGTCTTATTACCCACCTTGATGTTGATGATAGCGGAGTTGAACAAGCATGCAATGTTCTTGGAAATTTACTTCACAAAGCCTTCGTGGCGAAGTAACCATTCTTTTTTATCAAGCCCAAATGCGTAATTTCCTAACGCACCACCAGTTCTGACTATTCGGTGGCAAGGAACTATCGGTGCAATGAGATTGCGAGCACACGCGCTTCCTGCTGCACGTACTGCATCTGGTGAACCAGCTCGTTGCGCTAATTCAGCATACGAAAGTACTTTGCCAGGTGGAATTTTCCGCATCACTTTCCACGCTGCTTGAGAAAATTTCTCACCGGGCTGGCGAACTGATATTCCATTGAGAGCATTTAACGATCCATCAAAATAATCTTCCACCAGATCACTGATCGTAGGAATTCGATCAACTTTTGATAATTTTAATTCCGCGTCCTGTGAATCCATCCCCTGCACCATCGCTTCATACCCGCCGAAGCCGGCGGCGAGAACAACATGTTCACGGGCAATGATGGTCAGCGTTCCAATTGGCGTTTTATGAGTGGCCCTTAGCAACATATGACCCTCAGTGGCATTTGAATAGCCTAGAACTAATTATCGAAAGTGAAAACCCCTACCGATCGCGAAGCATCTCAGCGACGAGAAATGCCAGCTCCAAAGATTGCGTGTGATTAAGGCGTGGATCGCACGCCGTTTCATAACGAGTAGCAAGATCGTCATACGAAATCTCCTCGCCACCGCCAACACATTCGGTGACATCATCGCCGGTAAGTTCTATATGGATGCCACCGGGATGCGTTGCACATAACTTATGAACCTCAAAGAAGCCACGGACTTCATCCATGACATCATCAAATCTGCGGGTTTTATATCCGCTCGGAGCTTCATAAGTATTTCCATGCATCGGATCGCAGACCCATAACACATGGGCACCTGATTGCTTGACCGCATTAATAATGGGAGGTAACACGGTACGAATCTGACCTGCTCCCATGCGAGTGATAAAAGTCAATCGTCCTGGTTCGTTGGTGGGATTAAGCGCGTCAATGAGATCGAGCGCTTCTTGGGGAGTTGTCTTGGGACCGATTTTTACGCCAATCGGATTTTTGATTTTCGCAGCAAAATTTAAATGTGCGCCGTTTTTCTGGCGAGTTCGTTCACCTACCCAAACAAAGTGCGCTGAGACATCGTAAGCGTCACCGGTACGAGAATCTATTCGAGTGAGCGCTTTTTCATATTCAAGAATCAACGCTTCATGGCTAGAGTAAAAATCTACCGTCTTAAATTTTTCAGGGTCAACGCCAGCTGAGGCGGTAAATGCAAGTGCACGGCCGATTTCGTTGGCCATCGCTTCATAGCGTGGACCTATTTTGGAATCTTTGATAAATCCTTTATTCCATTCATGGACTCGTCGAATATCAGCAAAGCCACCTTGCGTAAATGCGCGCACAAGATTGAGCGTCGCAGATGAGGTGTGATACACCTTCACTAATCGTTTCGGATCTGGCGTTCGCGCCGTTTCAGTAAATTCTAAATCGTTTACCGCATCACCACGGTAAGCAGGCAAGGTTACTGACCCACGAGTTTCCGTATCTTTGCTTCGCGGCTTCGCAAATTGTCCCGCCATACGTCCAACTTTGATGACCGGCAAACTTGCTCCATATTGAAGTACTGCTGCCATCTGGAGAATTGTTTTAATGCGATTGCGAATGGAGTCTGCGGTTGCAGCGACGAATGTCTCAGCACAGTCTCCGCCTTGCAACATAAATGCATTACCTGCTTGCGCCTGACTAATTAAGTTTTTTAAGTTGTCACACTCTCCGGCAAAGACCAAAGGTGGCAAAGTTTTTAATTCGGCGATTGCGCTCGACAATACGGCACGATCTGGCCAGACCGGTTGTTGCGCAGCGGTCAGTGAATTATCAAAGAGCGATTCCACAGCAGAATAAGTGTTCGCTGAGTTAGTCGTCATTGGCTAAGAGTAGAGAATCACCTCGGCTTGGTGCGAACCAATTATCCGAAGAAGACTTCCGCTTCCTTCAACAAAGCAGGATCTACTGTTTTGAGCTTCTCGGTAGCAGAAGCCAGTGGTACGCGCACAATATTGGTGCCATGGAGCGCAACCATCGTGCCCCACTCACCATCGTGTGCTGCAGTAATCGCATGGAGTCCGAACCGTGTTGCGAGAACGCGATCAAATGCAGTGGGTGATCCACCGCGTTGAATGTGGCCAAGGACAGATGTGCGCGCTTCTTTTCCAGTTCTCTTCTCGATTTCTTTTGCAAGCCAATCACCAATGCCGGAGAGTTTCACATGGCCAAATGCATCGAGTGAAGAATCCTTCGTAATGAGATCGCCATCTTGTGGAAGCGCACCTTCAGCAACGACGATGATGGGAGCATAACTTGATTTATAGCGCGACTCCACGAGCTCGCAAACTTTGTTGATATCAAATGGAACTTCTGGAATCAAAATACATGCCGCACCGCCTGCTAAACCAGAGTGAAGTGCGATCCAGCCAGCATGGCGACCCATCACTTCCACAATCAATGTTCGATGATGAGATTCTGCTGTGGTGTGAAGTCGATCAATGGCTTCTACTGCAATATTAACCGACGTATCAAAGCCAAACGTGTAATCGGTGTTGTTGAGATCATTATCGATTGTTTTCGGAACGCCAATTACTTTCACACCTAGCGCATGAAGTTTTGTTGCCACACCTAAAGTATCTTCGCCACCAATGGCAATCAGCGCATCGATGTTCATTTTTGCTAAATTCTCTTTAATTCGCTCAACGCCATTTTCAATCTTGAATGGATTGGTGCGAGAAGAACCAAGAATTGTTCCGCCGCGTGGCAAGATACCGCGCGTTGCCGCGAGATCTAACGGCATCGTTAAACCTTCAAGCGGACCTTTCCAGCCATCGCGAAAGCCAACAAATTCATAGCCATATTCCTTAACGCCCTTGCGAACTACTGCTCGGATAACCGCATTAAGTCCGGGGCAATCCCCGCCACCAGTAAGTACTCCAAATCGCATGATGTCCTCTACTTTGTCACACTCATCTTCAACCTAATTAACCTATTCAACCTACTCAACCTATTTACATCGAGAAATAGATCTCGAGATAGTTTTAGGAATCGTCAACGATGACAGCCACAGTCTACCGTGTGAACAGATAGGGTGCGACGGTGACTCGTCAATCATGGTTTTTATTCCTTTTATCTGGGCTTTTATGGGGTATTCCCTATCTTTTTATTGCAGTCGCGGTAAAAGATTTACACCCCAGCGTTGTGATCTTCATACGAGTCATCATTGGTGCAGCAATTCTTACGCTTTTTTCATTGCGGCAGAAAACTTTCTTTCTCGCGCTTCGTCACTGGAAACATGTAGCGCTGTATGCGCTTGCTGAATTAGTTGGCCCTTGGTACTTAATTACCAATGCAGAAAAAGGATTGTCATCTGGACTTACCTCATTAATTATTTGTACGACACCAATTTGGTCTTCGCTTTTTGCATCGTATTACGGCGACAAAACGGTGTGGCAAGGACGACGTGTTGTTGGACTTGGTATCGGTTTTGCCGGCGTCATTCTTTTAGTAGGACTTGAAGCGTTTCGAGATATTGGAAGCACTCGGGCAATTCTTGAAGTGATCCTCGCCTCTGCTGGATACGCTTGGGCAACAAATATGATTTCGGTGCGGATTCCTCACGTTGATGGCGTTGGCGTGAATGCTGTAGCGATGATCATGACAAGTGCTTTGTATTTACCCTTCGCACTATTCTTTTGGCCAAGTAAAACTCCGAGTACCCAATCCATTGCAAGCGTGCTTGCGCTAGGTTTTCTCTGCACCGGAATGGCATTCATCGCGTTCTTTGTTGCCATGCGCGAAATGGGACCAGCTCGCGCCTCTCTTGTTACCTATCTCAATACATTAGTGGCCGTACTTCTTGGCGTTATTATTTTGAGCGAACCTCTAACAATTGGCGTAGTCGTGGGGTTGCCACTTGTGTTACTTGGCTCGTATTGGGCAAGCCGACGTGAGAAACCTGTTATTGCGAAATAAATCCTAACCGTCGAAGCGCCTTCGGATCGCGCTGCCAATCTGGGGTTACTCGAACATGCAATCCAAGAAAAACTTTAGCATTGAGAAGTTTCTCGATTTCTGAGCGGGCGTTGGTTCCAACTTTTTTTAATTTCGCAGCCTTTTCGCCAATGATGATTGCTTTCTGACTATCTCGCTCTACATGGATCGTGGCATGGATATCAAAAAAGGACGTATCAGAACTTTTACGCTTTTCGCGCTCAGTAATTTCATCAACAATCACTGCTATGGAGTGAGGGACTTCCTGGAAAACATCAGCGATAGCCGCTTCACGGATATATTCGCTGATTAACATTTCACGGGATTGATCGCTGGACATGTCGGCAGGGAAAAAAGCTGGACCTTCTGGTGAATGCTGATGAAAGAGATTAATTACTGTGGAGATCTGGTCAAACGTATGTGCCGAGAGTGGAACAACTTCATCCCAGGTAAATCCTGCCCGCGATGCGAGTTCACTTGCTTGCGAGAGATGAGCTAAAACTGCGCTTTTCTCAACGGAATCCGTTTTAGTGATGAAGAGAAACTTCTTTGACGAGCGATGACGAGCGATCTCGTGAGCAATAAATTCATCGCCAGGACCTATTGTTTCGTTTGCTGGAATGCAGAGTGCGACGATGTCAACGGAATCCATACTCTCGTGCGCAACATCATTGAGACGTTCACCCAGAACAGTCTTTGGTTTATGAAGCCCTGGAGTATCAACGATGACCAATTGGAAATGTGGTCGAGTAATAATTGCCCGAATTGCGCTTCGCGTTGTGTTGGGATGCTGTGAAGTAATTGCGACTTTTGCGCCAACAAGTGCATTAACAAGGGTTGACTTGCCCACATTGGGACGTCCCACAATTGCGATAAATGCAGATTTATGAACCATCACGCGCGAGCGTACCTGTAAGTGGCGCCATCAGTTCAATTGCATCCGATGGTGATGTCACAATCTCAGCGCAACGTTCTTGGATCAAACGATGGCAACCATCCGAGGTTGGCGAGGTAATAGGGCCAGGGACAGCCATCACCATTCGATACAGTGCAGCAGCATCACGAGCGGTACGAAGTGAACCGCTACGAAATGCAGCTTCAATCACAATAGTTCCTCGAGTGAGCGCAGCAATTAATCGATTGCGGGTAAGAAATCTCTCAGGTCTAGCTTGTGTATGTGGCATAACTTCTGAGACCAATGAGCCACTCTCCCTTATCTCAGCAAAGAGTCGCTCATGACCGGCCGGGTAATTCTCTGCAATACCTGAGGCAAGAACTGCGATCGTTTCACCTTCGGCAGCAAGGGCGCCGCGATGAGCATTGCTATCAATTCCATATGCGCCACCACTCACAACCTGCCATTGGCGATCAACAAAACCAGCAGAAAATTCACTTGCGATACGTGCGCCGTATGACGAAGGGTTGCGAGTACCGACAATGGCAACAGATTTTTCACTGCGCACAAATATCTCTGGATTTGTCACAATCAAACCGATTGGTGGTGCTACTAAATCATTGAGTGGCTCTGGCCAAAACTCTGATTGCGAGGTGAGAAATATTCCACCGCAATCACTTATTTCCTGATGAAGGTGATCGATTGACAAATGTTTTAATCGCTGAGTTATTTTTTCTGCTGATGGTCGAAGGCTTGTATAGCCACCGGAATATAATTTCTGATAAACCTGGTCGACTCCTAGCGTTGAAATTTCTTGACTCCAATAAGGAGAACCACCTTCAATCGATGCAAAAAGTGCAAGTGAATAGTCAATGCTCTGATCACTCATGAATAGCGTTCGAGCCCCTCTCGTAATTTCATTGCGCGGTGAACATCACTGAGCGTTGGTCTCGAATTGCCGTGGAGATCAGTGATGCTCCAAGCGACTCGTAATAGCTTATGAAATCCCCGCGCAGTGATGTTCTCTTTCTCGAGCTCTCCGTGAAGAAATGCCATTGCAGATTTTTCAGCTGGAAATTCATTTCGCAATAAGGTTGCTGGAATTTCGCTATTCCTTAGGACTCCACAATCTTTCAATCTATTTTGAGTGCGCATTCGTGCGGTGATAACTCGCTCACGTATCTGTGCACTCGCCTCTCCTAATGTCTGAGACGACAATGATTCTCGCGATGGCGATTGAACAAAGAGGCGAATATCAATACGATCCAGTAATGGTCCGGAGAGTTTGTTGAGATAACGGCGAATCTGAACTGATGTGCATTCACAATGTCTACCGCGACCTGCAAATCTCCCACACGGACATGGATTTGCGGCGAGAATGAGCGTGAATTGCGCAGGAAATGTTGCACTTCCAATTGCGCGAGAGATGGTGATCTCGCCTGATTCCAAAGGTTGTCGCAACGCATCAAGTACACCGACGGCGCATTCGGGAGCCTCATCGATAAAAAGAATTCCACGATGGGCAAGGGAACATGCGCCGGGCTTAATACCCTGCGAACCACCGCCAACTAGTGCAACGCGAGATGAGGTGTGATGTGGTGCGATAAATGGTGGTTCGCGCGTCATCAACCCACGGTCATCAAGTGTTCCGGCTAGTGAGTGAATTGCACTTACCGTTAAAGATTCGTCATCGGTCAGAGGCGGCAATATTGATGGAAACCGTTCAGCCAACATTGTTTTGCCAGTTCCGGGAGGTCCCACCATAAAGAGGTGATGGCTGCCAACTGCCGCTACCTCCATCGCAAAACGTGCTTCCTCATGTCCGAGCACATCAGAAAAATCTTTATGGGTAACTTCGTTCTGGTACGACAGTAATTCTGGTTGTTCTGGTGTTGTACCGGTACGTAACCAAGTCAGTACATCTTTTAACGTTCTAGCGGGAATTATTGTCAATGACTTAACAAGTTGTGCTTCACGAAAATTCTCTTCTGGTACAACAACTGTCGAGATCACGCTTTCACCAAGGGCAATAACTGCCGGAAGTACTCCACGCGATGAACGTATTCTCCCATCGAGTGATAATTCACCAAAAAACACAGTAGTAGAAAGGAGAACGCGTGGAATAGTTCCTTGCGCGGCCAGGAGCGCAAGAGCAATCGGTAAATCAAAGTGTGAACCAGCTTTTGGTAACCATGCAGGTGAAAGAGAAACAGTAACTTTTTTCTGTGGCCATCGCTCAGCTGAATTAATAATGGCGGATCGAATTCGATCTCGAGATTCCGAGAGCGCTAAATCTGGAAGTCCTAAGAGTGTGTATCCGGGTATTCCATCTCCAATATCAACTTCGATATTGATCAAGTTCCCGTTAAGCCCCATCAAACTTACTCCGTAGGTTGACCCTAGAGTCATGCGATCGCTTCCCGATAATCAATCTCAAAGCGACCGTCATGTACTGTTACGGCTGCTGCATCAAGTTGATAGTCACAACCAAATTTCCCATGGAGCGCTAACCACGCGAGAGCTAATTTCTGCATGCGATGTACTTTTGCTGGCGAGAGCGCTTCGAGTGGATGACCATATGCAACCGACGACCGAGATTTCACCTCAACAAATAAATAAGTACCCTCTGAATTCTGAGCAATGATGTCGATTTCGCCATCTTTAATCCGCCAATTTCTTTCAATGATTCGACATTTCTTATGTTCAAGTAATCGAACGACGTAGCTCTCACCATCTTTACCTAATTTCTCTGCCTGAAAATGTTTCGCCATGGCGCGAGATTAGGAAACGAGCTCTGATCTCTCATGGAAAGAGTGAGTTAATGTGGGAATTTACGAAGTGTGGAGAAGCGCTGCGATATTGGCAAAAGACTTTCTATGAATTTCAGATGGACCATGAGTTTTGAGCGCCTGGCTATGTGCCGACGTGATGTATCCCTTGTGGCCAGCAAAGCCATACTCGGGATAGATTCCGTCGAGATCTTCCATTATTCGATCTCGCGTAACTTTCGCCAGGATAGATGCAGCGCTTATCGTGAGCGCAACTTGGTCTCCTTTCCAAATCGCTAACGATGGCGCTTGTAAACCTTCAATCGCATATCCGTCTGTCAATACATAATCTGGTGAAATTTCTAAACCCATCACCGCACGCCGCATACCATCGAGATTTGCGCGGTGTACTCCGTCTTTATCAATCTCATCAGGTGCAATAGTGATAATCGAATATGTCAATGCGTGGCTGATGATGCGATCAAATAATTGCTGACGCTTCTGTGGCGTTAATTCTTTGGAATCTCGAACGTCGAGAAGTTCTCTCTCTGTTTGGTGAGGAAGTATCACTGCGGCAACGACAAGCGGTCCAGCACACGCACCACGCCCTGCCTCATCTACGCCCGCAATGTGGCGAATGCCAGCCGAGCGAAGTGGCTCTTCGATCATGGCAGATGAGAGAGCGCTTCACCTGCTGGCAGAAAAGCTATGTGTTTCAATGGCCAGAGAATAAATACCGCACGACCAGTGACATTCGACAGTGGCACCATGCCCTTATGTGGATCATCGGTATGGAATCGAGAATCTGCGCTTGCCCCTCGGTGATCGCCCATAACCCAAATAAATCCCTTGGGAACTGTGACAGTGAATTTGGTATCGCTCGGTTTATCGCCGGCGTATATATATGGCTCTTTAATTGATGTTCCATTTACCGTGAGTAAACCAGTTTTGTCGCAACAGATCACAGTGTCACCACCAACGCCGATGACACGTTTAATTAAATATTGTTTTGCTGGATCTGGCAGTACTCCAACAAATTCCAGTGCACTTTTTATCTTGCCTAGAAAACCTGAACTCGCTGGTGCTTGTTCGGGTAACCACCCTGCCGGGTCACGAAAGACGACAACCTCACCACGCTTAATTTCACCAAAATAATTCGCTAATTTATTAACGGCTACGCGATCATTAACTTGAAGTGTATTTTCCATTGATCCAGATGGAATATAAAAAAACTGGATGAGGAACGTCTTTACGAGGATGGAAACAACCAGCGCAACTGCGATCAGCGCTGGCATCTCACCAAGGAAACCAAGCCTTGGCAGTTTGCGCATGTGGAAGTTACTCGGACTTTGGAGTTTCTTCAGTTGCTTCAACTGCAGGTGCTTGCGCAACTGGTGTCTCTTCCACGACAGCAACAGGTTCTTCAAGAATTGATGTTGTGGTCGTGCTGTAGAGCGCTTCGAGATCTTCGCCACCGCGCTTTTCTTTAATCTTGGCGGACTTACCCCGACGATCTCGGAGGAAGTACAACTTCGCACGGCGAACATCTCCTTTGCGAACTACTTCAATTTTTTCAATAACTGGACCATGAACCGGGAAAATTCTCTCAACGCCAACGCCATAAGAAATTTTACGAACGGTAAAAGTTTCGCGAACGCCTGAACCTTGACGAGCGATTACTACGCCTTGAAATACCTGGATACGGCTCTTGTTTCCTTCGATAACTCGGACGTGAACTTTCAGTTCATCGCCAGAACGGAATACAGGGATGTCTTTGCGGAGTGAAGCAGCATCAACTGCATCGAGCACGTTCATGGGTAATTCCTTCTTTTCTTCAGCGGGACTTTCGATTCAAGCAGAGGCTGTATCTTGCCATAGCGAGCGTGGAACCTCTAAATCCGGTCAATTGAGCAGGCTGAGCAACTCTGCCCACATTACCTTGCCCACATTACCTTGCCCACATTACCCATTGAGGGCGGCGAGCAACTGGGCATGTAGATGCGGTCCGGCCGCGATCGTCATAGCAGGAGATGGTGGTTCACCATGAAGACCAGTGACGAGCGCCCCCGCCTCTTCACAGATCAGACCCCCTGCCGAGTAATCCCATTCATTAAGTCCGCTTTCAAAATAACCATCTAATAAGCCAGAGGCAACGTTGCAGAGATCAGCAGCAGCTGCACCTATTCTGCGAATATCTCGAAATCTCGGAATAATCTCGGTAGCAATTTTTGCTTGCGATTTTCGCTTCTCGGCATCATAGGCAAAACCAGTACCAATTAATGCGCGATCAAGATTGACCGGATTATTGCAGTGAATGCGAATAACTTTCTGAGAATCTTTCCATTGTGAGTTCTGCCAAAATGCACCACCGCCACGTGATGCATACCAAAGTGAACCAACGGTTGGTGCATAAACTGCACCGGCAATCACTGAGGATTCTCCATCGACATCAACTCGCGCTGCAATACTGACATTCCAACCCGGTAGACCATAAAAATAATTCACTGTGCCATCGAGTGGATCTATTACCCAGGTCACGCCAGATCGAGATTCACGACGAGAATTTTCTTCACCAAAAATTCCATCGTCAGGTCGCGCTGCTAAAAGTTGTTCGACGATAAGTTTTTCACTCGCGACATCCATCTGGGTTGCAAAATCATTGATCGAGCTTTTTTCTGTTAATTCAAAGGTCGTAGGACGATCAATAAGAAAATTACCAGCGCTCACCGCAACTTTTTTTGCAATGTTTTGCAGATCCAGCGGTGAATATCCCAATGACGAATGAGCAGTCGACATGTTCTTATCTAATCACGCGTTAGGCTACTTACTATGTTGAGTCCTTATCGTTCGATTTTCGCCATTCCTGGCGCACTTCGCTTCTCACTCTCTGGGCTCATTGGCCGCATGCCGATCTCCATGATCTGGCTCTCCATCATTTTCGTCGTCGTCGAAAAGACTGACTCGTATGCCCTTGCTGGCGCGCTCTCAACCCTCGCAGCTTTAACCGCCGCTACATCCTCGCCCATCTGGTCTCGCGCCGCTGATCGATTCGGACAAAAAAAGGTTCTTCGAATCTCCGTACCGTTGAGCGTGTCTACACTTTTTATTTTTATTCAAGCGGTCAATCACAACCTTCCGCGATGGAGTTGGTTTCTCTTTGTCATTCTTATGGAGAGCGTCTTTGTAGGACTTGGCCAAATGGTTCGACGACGCTGGACTCACGTTCTCGGAGATAATCGCAACCTTATTAACGCTGCGTTCTCGTTTGAAGCGCTCGCAGATGAAGTTATTTTCACCGTTGGCCCGATCATTGCGACATTAATTGCAACATCAATTTCACCAACAGCTGCCATCTATACCTGCATGGTTTTTCTCTTAACGGGCGGTACGTCTTTTCTCACCGCAACAAACACTGAGCCACCGGCAACCCATCATTTAGAACGAGGCAATGCACGAAGCATTCTTTCAATTCCAGCGGTTCGCGCGGTTGTTTTATCGTCCATCTTTGTTGGCGCATTTTTCTCAACAGTAAACCTCGTCACAATTGGTTACGCCGACGATTATGGCCATCGAGTATTGACGGGCATTGTCTTGGCGATATGGTCCATCGGAAGTGGTATCGCTGCCTTCATCAATGGCAGCTTTCATTGGCAAATATCTGAGCCTCGTCGTTACATGATTTTTACTGGGCTCTTATTTCTTGTCTCGTTCCCGCTCTACCTCGCCGCACGATATGCGCCGGGAAATCTCTGGTGGCTTAGCGCAGCCCTTTTTATTAATGGACTTGCGATTGCGCCACTACTAGTAGCAGGAAATTCCACGATCGAAAAAAGTGTTCCGGATGCGCAAGTTACTGAGGCGCTTGGCTGGTCGCTTTCGGCGCTGATTGTAGGAAACGCGGTTCCGGCATTTTTTACTGGGAAAATAATTGATACTTATGGTGCTCGATCCGCATTTTTGATTCCGGCTCTATGCATGGCAGCAGCGCTACTCATCATGGTTGTCTATCAGCGAACTTGGCGAAATCCCTGATTTCACCCCACCCCTGTGGCAACCTAGCCCCGTGACTGAGCACGACGGAACTGAACCACGCGATCTAAGGCTGGTTGGTCGCACTGAAGATGCCACTCACCTTGAATTAGCTGATCGTGATGGCGCCACGTTCCACCTGCGGATCAGTGACACATTGCGAGCAACAATCAATCAACCTCGACTAAGTTCGGTCAGCGACGAACCCGAAGAAGTAATGACCATTAAAGAGATTCAACGTCGTCTACGTGCAGGCGAGAGTATTGAAGCAATTGCTCGAGCAGGAAATATTTCGACCGAAAAAGTTGAACGATTTGCAGGTCCAGTTTTGCAAGAACGAACGTATGTCATTTCTCAAGCAGAAAAATCTCATCTCCGAAAAGATTCCCACTCATTAACTTTGGGTGAAGCAGTTCATCAACGCCTCGCGCCGTTGGGCGTCGATATGGAGCTTGTGCAATGGAACGCTTCACGAAAAGAAGATGGCACATGGCACCTTGTCTGTTCCTATCCCAATAGAGATGGCGCCGGAAGTGCTTCGTGGATTTTTGATATGGCAAAGCGAACTCTTTCTTCACATGATGATGGCGCACGTTGGATTAGTGGTGAAGAGCCGGTGAAGGCAGCGCGTCCAGAAAATGGCTTTGTTTCCCCCACCAATGAATCTGCAGAACGTCGCGAGCCTCCGCGCTTAGTGGCAGTCCGAACCACACCGACTGAAAGTGAACCAGAGAAACCAACAACTCCGGCAGCATCGCAGGATGTTCTCGATATTGAACCTGATGCAAAAAAAGATGGCGTGAAACGACGAATTTCCATTCCATCATGGGATGACATTATGTTTGGAAAGAAGAATAAAGAAGAAGAGTAATTATCTCTTCACGATACCGATAATAATCATGAGTAAACCTAGTGGCACGGTAAACATCAAGAACCACAAATAAGCACCCGTACCCGTTCCCTCATTCCACATTGATCCACCGTGGTAAATTGAAGTCACAAACGCTACTAACAGAGGCAGTATGGAAATGAAGAGACCCAGACGTTTGAATGGAAATTTTGACACGTTATTATCATAGAGCTCCGATGTAATATTTTGTGCAGAGCTAAATAATCCGTTAACTCTTAATCACCGGGTCGGCGGTTCGATCCCGTCACAACCCACCAGTTTCACGCGGGGTTTTCCGAATTTGGTGGCCATTAAGGGTCGTAATTTCTAATCCGGTCGGCAGTGAGTCGGCAGTAGAAAACTTCTATCCGGTTCGCTTTTCGCATAAAACCAGGCTAACCTCTGCACAAAACAGTGGTTTAGTGACGCTGGAGAGAGATCTTCTGCTAACTCTTAATAATCAGATCCTATTCATCAATTTTTACATTTAATAAATCCTCTTGAGTTTTGACTTTCTTAAATTCTCGCAGCTCTCTGCGAATATTGACTTCTGCGGCGAGTTGTTGAATCCATATAGGAAGTGGTGAAGTTTCACGTTTACTCAACATGAAAAGCGGAATGAGGCAGCAGAACTTTATGAAGTAAGCGTAGAGAGCCCAGCGATAGGGATTGCGGCCGAAGATGAAGGCGGTTGAGGCAACAATGGGAATGGCCAGGAGGGTGATGGCGGCAGAAGAAGAGCTGGGTGTAAAGATTGATTGGCCGTTGCAATTTGATCGCGGAAGAACCTTGAATTAGTTCTACTTTCCTGCCTTACACCTTTCCGAGCAGTACTTCACTCGCTCCCAATCGCGAGCCCACTTCTTGCGCCATTCGAATTCGCGGCCACAATGCACACATACTTTTGGCG
>CAZQWU010000007.1:40668-41952 GCA_964597305.1 uncultured Bifidobacterium sp. | reverse complement strand
CGGACTTTAAAATTAGGTCCGCCTCATTTAGCTCGTTAATGTGCCGTTACGGAAGTGGCGCGTGTTCTGCGTTATTTCAGAAGTCAAAGTAGCTCGCGAGCTCAATAATCTTGGTTCGATCCAGCGTTGCGAGAGTTGAATTGACTTGTGCAATATAGCGCGTTAGCGAGTAGCGCAATAGCGCCATGAAGTTCGGTTATGTCGATTGATTGCAAAAACCTCATACTCGCCTAGCGCTGTGTGATCAAACCAAGGAGCGCCATCCATACCGCTCACCATGACAGCAGTAGCTAATGCATCAGCGTAGGCTCCCGACGGACCAACAATTGTTACCGAGCGAGCGCCGATTGCAATTAATCCAGTAAATGGATCGGTGATGTGTGCGCCTTTTTCATAGTCGCCGCTTGTTGCAATAGCACCATTTGCAATCGAAAAAGTTGTGACAATATTTTCTTTATTGTCGGGATCGGTTACTCCCAGAGTCCATGGCTTAGTTTTTCCGTCGATTAATTCTCCACCTCGCACTGTGATATCACCGGAGGCGTTAATAAGTAGATGTGGAATATTGTGCGCAAGAATGATGTCCGCGCATTTATCCGCAGCCCAGCCTTTAACAATTCCGGAAGGATCAAATCCACCAGGAATCTTCCACGGATCAAAGGCTCCGTAAGTAAGAGATTTAATATCGAGACATAATTGCCACACTTCTCGTAAATCACCATGTGCGTAGTCGAGTGACAGTTCTCCGCGTCGAATGCGACAGACTTCTGAGTCTTCTTTAAATGGAGAAAATATTCGGTCGACATGATGAACAAACGTTGTTACTTCAGCAACTGCTTCGTCTAACTCACTTTCGGAGTGGTTCGGTGAAGCGATATCAAGAAGAAGTACAGTTCCCCATACCTCAATCTCGCGAAATATTCGCATAAATATTTAGTAGCCAGCCTTTTTAAGTGCTGACTGAAGAGAACTCCAATATGCCGTTGCGGTGTATGAGGCTCTCGATCGACATGAGTTTCCAATCGCGCAAGGAAGTTCTGATGCGCTATAGGACATGATTTGGCTGATCGTGATTTTTCCTGAGGGAATCCAACTATCAAGCGTTGGAATAACATTTTGGCTCCAACTTGATGGGCTCTGCGTTCCACTGCTTTGTGTAATCTCACCATTTTTCACAGTAATAGTTACTGAGACTCGACCATAGCGACTTGCATCATAGGTTCCGCCTGTAAAAGTTCCGGATGACCCACTTGTTGTTTGTGGCGCTTGAGTTTTTGTTGGAGT
>CAZQWU010000007.1:33201-40568 GCA_964597305.1 uncultured Bifidobacterium sp. | reverse complement strand
GTGTTGGCGTAGCAGTTTGTGTTTGCGCTTGCGTTGTTGATCGAGGAGTTGCTTGTGTTGAATGTGCGGCTGGAGTTGACGTACTTGTTGTTGGTGATTTTTTTGTCTTTGGCGTACTTGTTGGGGTAGGAGTTTGAGTTTGCATTGGCGCCTGGGTTTGCTGCGTAAGTCCAGAAGATGAGGTGCCGACATCGACCGATGCACTCTGTGTGAATTGTGGTGGAGTTACTGCGAGCACTGCGCCTAATCCACCGAGCGTTCCCGTGGTAATCAGTACGGTTCGTTTCATGCTCGCCTACTCTCTTTACACGCCATCATCGTTACTCGCCATGAAAGGCAAAAGCCTCATCATGGAATCTGTTTTTTGGAATTCCAACGTCATGTGCTGCTTGGCGAACTGCTTCCACTAAGGGGGTAGGTCCGCAAATATAAACATCGGAGTCACGAAACGTAGGAACAATTTTTTGTATTGAGCGAGCATCCATGGGATGTTGGGATCGGGGTCCGATTAAATAGTGAATGCGCGCTCCTTTTTGTTCAGCTAAGTAGTCAAGTTCCTCGCGCAAAATTATGTCTTCTGGTCGAGATGCTCGGAAAATTACATCGATACTAAATTGTGGCGGAAACTCTTCCACAATAGCTCGGATTGGTGTGATGCCCACGCCACCGCCAATTAACGTGACATATCCCTTAGAGGCACGGCCTGCGGTAAATGCACCGTATGGTCCTTCGAGAAACACTCGAGTCCCTGGACGAATATTTCTTATCGACCCTGAATGATCGCCAAGATTTTTTATCGTAATTCGTAAATATTTTTTTGTAGGAGCTGCTGAGAGTGAATAGGGATGAGATATCCACCAATGTCCGCGAGTGAGAAAGCGCCATCCAAAAAATTGACCGCCTTGCGCGCCTAATGATTCAACATTTCTACCGCGCATGATCACAGAGAACATTCCCGGTCCCTCTTCAGTAACAGATTCAACGCGAAGACCAAGTCTGAGAGATCGAATAACCGGAATAATAAATCGCCATACGAGAAGTGCGCCGACCACGATGATGTAAAGAACATTCCAGAAGAATCTATTTAATGGGTGATCGATAAACATCGGGCCTGTCAGTACTTGGTGCATGAATGAAAGAGCAATAGCGAGATAGGTGTAAAGATGTACTGTCCACCACGTTTCGTACGACATCTTCGCACGAACTTTTTTATATGACGTTACGCCAGCTGCAATAAAGAAAATGAAGCCGACAAAGGCAGGTAACATCCATGGAAAACGCGTGACGAGTCGCCATATCTCTTTGATAGTAGGAATTTGTTCAAGTCCTGCATATCCCAATGAAACAAAGAGAACATGAAACCCAATGAGAAAGAGCGAATAGGGCCCAAGTTTGCGATGCCAAGTAACCAATCGATCATGGCCAACGGCACGTTCAACAAGGGGGATTCGAGCAACTAGGAGAAGTCCTACTAAAGCTAAATAAGTTCCTACTAAAGCGCACGTTCGTGAGATCGAAGTGACGATGGCATATACCGACGACCAATCTTCCTTCGTCGTCGTTTCAAGTTGGAGGGCGATCGTGAGTCCAAGACCTAGACCTGTGAGTAGCGCGGCCCAATCAACTCCGACTTTGGACCGCTTTTTTATTTGCTTACTCACTTGGCCACCTAACCCCAACACTCTGGGAGATTTCTGAGTGCAAAATATGAACTTGCTTCGAAAGCAGCACGTATTTTCCGCTCGACGGCTAAAGTCTAGGTCATGGCCACAAACCAGAAGCGGGATTTCGATGTACTCGTTGTTGGTTCAGGTTTTGGTGGATCAGTTGCTGCACTTCGACTTACTGAAAAGGGATATTCAGTTGGCGTAATTGAGGCCGGGCGACGATTTTCCGATAAAGATTTTCCCAAGACTTCGTGGCGTATCAATAAATTTCTTTTTGCACCTCGACTTGGGTTGCGAGGCATTCAGCGAATTCACGCGCTTCCTGATGTTTTAGTTTTGGCAGGCGCAGGTGTTGGTGGCGGTTCTCTTGTATACGCAAATACCCTTTATGTACCACCACAAAGTTATTTTGATGATCGTCAATGGAAACACATCACTGATTGGAAATCTGAATTAGCTCCGTGGTACGAGCAAGCAGAGCGAATGTTAGGAGTTGCAGAAAATCCATATTTCTCGCCATCTGATCAAGCAATGAAAGATGTTGCAGAATCTATGGGAGTTGGCCACACCTTTCGCATGGCACCTCTTGGAGTGTATTTTGGAAAAGGAAAAGGTGTTATCGATCGCGATCCATTTTTCGGTGGGGTCGGCCCTGATCGAGCCGGCTGTCTTCAATGTGGCGGGTGCATGACTGGCTGCCGCCATAATGCCAAAAATACGTTACCGAAAAATTATCTTGGCTTAGCAGAAAAAGCTGGTGCACATGTAATTCCCAATCACACGGTGATAAAAATAGAACAGCTCAACGACGGTAGTTGGCGTGTGACGGCGCGAAAAAGTGGCGCGTGGTTTGGTGGTAAACGAATATTTACTGCCGGTCAGGTAGTTGTAGCAGCGGGTACATATAACTCGCAGAAGCTATTACACTCGATGAAAAATTCTGGCGTATTGCCCAAGATTTCAGATGCGCTGGGAAAGTTATCGCGCACCAATAGTGAATCGTTAACTGGCGCGCTTATGCCAAAAAATCATCCCATTGATTATTCACAAGGGTCGGCAATTACGTCATCTTTTTATCCCGACGAGACAACGCATGTTGAACCGGTTCGATATGGAAAAGGTAGCAACATCATGGGTCTGCTTCAGACCATTGCAACTGATGGACATAGCGCACGCGAACGTCGTCGACAATGGTTACGTACACTAGTCAAAAAACCATATTTGTTAGCAAAAATTCTTAATGTCAGAGCTTGGAGCGAGCACACTGTCATTGCTCTTGTGATGCAAAATGTTGATTCATCACTTCGCGTATCTGCTAAACGAGGATTGCTGGGGTGGCGCCTCACGTCGAAAAATGATTCGGTAAAACCCAATGCAACTTATATTCCTGCTGCAAATGACGTCGTGCGAAAAATAGCCGAAAATGAAGGTGGTATTGCCGGCGGCCATATTGGAGATTTGATTAATGCACCATTTACGGCACATTTTGTGGGTGGTTGCGTGATCAGTGATTCGCCAGAATCAGGAGTGATCGATCCTTATCACCGAGTCTGGCATTACCCCACCCTTCATATTGTTGATGGATCGAGCGTCACTGCAAATCTCGGCGTTAATCCATCGCTCACGATTACTGCACAGGCTGAGCGTGCATTTTCACTCTGGCCAAATAAAGGTGAAGCTGATTTACGACCGACCCAAGGCTCGCCGTATCAGCGATTGCAACCAATGAGACCTCGACATCCGTTTGTGCCCGACCATGCTTTCGGCGCCTTGCGCTTCTAAAATATTTTCTTGTCGAACTTTTCGCCGATTAGGTGCTCGTGTAATGGGAAAATTCAATTGCAAATAAAAATCTTTAATGAGTGATTGAAGCATTGTTGGTTTTTCTTTTACAAAAATATGGGAAGCGCCAGGTACAACGCCAAGGCGACCATCGGGCAGGGACTCAAAAAGCGAGACAGTATGCGCCAGTGGAAATGGTTCGTCATCACCTGCGAGAACTAAAACCGGGCACTGTATTTTTGCTAAATCATCTTGAGTCATTGTGGGTTCGGTTTGCCACACCTCGAAAGCTTTTTGCTTAATAAGATCAAGCGTCTTTCGAGATTGACCTGTCCGATCAACAAAAGCGAGATATTCCTCTTCCGTTGTGTCATTGATAAATTCCAGTGATAGTCCACAATCGTGATGGTAATTACCGCCAATTGACACGATGGATTTCACTAAATCTGGTCGTTTCATGGCGACCATAAGCGCGATGATTGCGCCATCGCTCCAGCCAATTAGATGCGCAGGCTCTCTCACGACATCTTCTAGGTAGGCGATCGCTTCATCTGTTTGAAATTCAAAATGGTAAAAGCCTTCGCGAATTTTCGTTCGGCCATGTGCAGTTCGGTCATAAGCAAAGACGTGGCGACGCGGCAACGCTGGCAGAACAAGGTAATCCCAACTCTCAGTCGAACTTAACCCACCATGGAGAAGCACAATCGGCTCGCCTTTGCCACGGTGTTCAGTGCTCCAGAGTGAGTGACCTCTGAGGTTGATGTACATACGAGAAAGTCTAGTGTTCTCTCATGAACGATTCGCGACTGATCTTGGTAACAGGCGCCTCTGGATATGTGGGGCCGCGATTAGTTCGGCAATTACTCGCCGATAATTTCACTGTAAGAATTTTTGTCCGTGATAAAGCCAAAGTTTCACGACAAGCGTGGTTTTCACAGGTCGAAGTTTCAGAAGGAAATGCGAATAATTTCCAAGACACTCTCAATGCGCTGCACGGAGTTCACACTGCCTATTACTTACTTCACTCCATTGGAGTAGGAAAACATTTTGATGAAATTGAAGCAGCGATGGCTGATAATTTTGCTAAAGCGGCAACTCAAGCAGGTGTGAGTCAAATTGTTTACCTCGGTGGAATAGCCAACGATAAAAAGCACAGTAAACATTTAGCATCACGCGCACACACCGGCGAAGTTCTTGCTCGCTACTCAGTACCAGTTTTAGAAATGCGGGCTGGCGTCATTATCGGTTCAGGCTCTGCTTCATTTGAAATGCTTCGACATTTAACACATCGTTTACCGATTATGACAACGCCTAAATGGATTTCAAACCTCACGCATCCCATCGCAGTACGAGATGTTTTGTGGTATCTCACCGAAGCGGCCAAATTAGCGCAGCCAGTGAAAGGTGTATTTGATATTGGCGGACCAGACATATTGTCGTATGCCGAGATGATGCAAACTTTTGCGAAGTGTTCGGGACTTCGGCGTCGATGGATCATTCAAGTTCCGGTGTTAACCCCGCGGCTCTCCAGTTTATGGATTGGTCTTGTGACGCCAGTGCCTACTTCACTAGCACGGCCGTTAGTGGGTTCTCTTATCAATGAAACGGTGGCAGATCCTAAAAAATCAATTAACGGCATCATTTCGCAACCACCTGAAGGACTTATGCATCTAGAAGAAGCGATCAATCTCGCGCTTTCACGCACATCAAATAATCAGATCGAAACTCGTTGGTCTGACGCAACAACGCCAACAGGTCCCTGGCAAAAAGTACAAAGTGATCCATCCTGGGCAGGCGAAACAATTTTAAAAGATCGTCGAGAAACGGTCACAGAAGTTCCACTCGAGAAAGTGTGGCGAACTATTGAACAAATCGGTGGCGATACGGGATGGTATGGCGCAGATTTTTTATGGTGGGCGCGCGGATTACTCGACCGACTTTTTGGTGGCGTTGGTTTGCGACGTGGTCGACGCGATCCACATTTTCTCACTGTGGGCGACAGCGTTGATTTTTGGCGCGTCGAATCGATAGTAAACGAACACCACTTACGTTTATATGCAGAGATGATTTTGCCTGGAAAAGCCTGGTTGGAATTTACTGTGGAATCTCTACCCGGACCTTCTCAGAACAGCACGCGCATTATTCAAGAAGCTCGATTTGCACCACATGGTTTAGGAGGTCAGTTATATTGGTATCTCGTCCTTCCTTTTCATGCACTTGTTTTTCCAACGATGTTGCGGAATATTGTGAAGAGCGCACGATTGCAAGGTAATACTCGTGCATGAGTTCAACGCTGAAGTTGAAGCTCTCGCCGATGAAATTCTCGAGTACTCACTTGTCAGATTAAAAAGCGATCCGCCGCTTGATGGACCGCAAACTTATGAAGAGCTTTACGCGAAAGTCGGCAACACAATAACTGCCCACGGTTTGGGCGGTCATCATGCTTTGCAGTTATTTAAAGATGTCTTAGCAAAAGCATGTATCTCTACAGATCATCCGCGTAATTTGGCTTTTATTCCGTCGGCGCCAAGTGAATATGCCAACTTATTTGATCTTGTTGTTGGCGCAAGCGCTCTTTATGGCGGTTCGTGGTTAGAAGGAGCCGGAGCAGTCTTTGCGGAGAATCAAGCGTTACGGTGGATATCTGATCTTGCGGGACTTCCGGCTAGCGCTGGTGGCGTTTTTGTTCAAGGTGGAACGCTGGGAAACCTCTCTGCACTTGTCGCTGCTCGCTATGAAGCACGAAAGAGATTTACCAATGTCGATCGATGGGTCATCGCGTGTTCACGAGAAGCACATTCATCGCTCAAGCAGGCAGCCGAAGTTATGGACGTCGTTTTATTATTACTTGAACCAGATAGTGATTTAGTTTTGCGGGGCGTGAATATCGCACCGGCGATTGATAAATATTTAGCGGACAATCCCACCCATAAGATTTTTGCTCTCGTGGGTACTGCAGGAACAACCAACCTCGGGATTATTGATGATCTGGCCGGCCTAGCAGAGGTTGCGCATGCACGCGATATTTGGTTTCACGTAGATGGCGCATACGGTTTAGCGGCGCTCTGTGCGCCGAGTGTTCGCAATAAATTTGTCGGAGTTGAGCAGGCAGATTCACTTATAGTTGATCCCCATAAATGGTTGTTTGCTCCATTTGATGCATGCGCACTTATTTATCGCAACCCAGAAATTGCACGCGCTGCCCACACTCAGCATGCCGGATATTTACAATCATTAGAAACGGGTGAATGGAATCCATCTGACTATGCCATTCATTTAACGAGACGAGTACGTGGATTACCATTTTGGTTTTCGTTGGCAGCGCATGGCACCGATGAGTATTCAGCTGCAATGGAGTTAACACTTACTGTTGCCCGTCAAGCAGCAGAACTTATCCGTCGTCATCCTCGACTCACCTTGGTGTGTGAACCAGAGCTCTCAGTGGTGGCATTTACTCGAACGGATTGGGCACTTGATGATTACAAAAAATGGAGTGAGAAATTACTCGCTGATCAAATTGGATTTGTGACGCCATCATCGCATCACGGAAAACCAATTGTGCGATTTGCCATTGTTAATCCGTGGACAAAACTCTCTGATATCGAGATGATTCTGGCGACTCTGTAATAGAGTGGTGGCTATGGAGACGCCATCACAGCACCTATCGGTGCAGGGCTCGGTGCAGGGTTTGAGCGAGATCGAGATGCGAATTCTGGATTTCGAATCAGCCCCGTGGCAACGAGGAACAAAAACCGACGGGATCTCAGAACTTTTTGGCATGCCCCCTGCTCGATACTATGAAAAGTTGAATGCGCTCCTTGATAAAGATGCCTCACTCGAATACGCACCTCTATTGGTGAAGCGACTGCGCCGGTTGCGCGAGGCTCGAATAGCGGCTCGATAGCCGTTCGAATTCCG
>CAZQWU010000007.1:0-33101 GCA_964597305.1 uncultured Bifidobacterium sp. | reverse complement strand
CCCCTCATCCCGCTCAGTTTGCCTCTCAGGAATACCTCGCCTAGATTTGGCGTTAGCACTCTCGGCCGTCGAGTGATAACCGCTCTGGCCAGTCCGGCAAGAAGCTCTTAGGTAATACGGGAAGTAGTAGATCGAAAAGTTGTAGATCGTGAAGTAGTAGATCGTGAAGTAATAGAAAAGGAGTGGATCGAATATGGCAAAGATGATTGCCTTTAATGAAGAAGCGCGCCGCGGTCTTGAACGCGGTATGAATACATTGGCTGATGCTGTGAAAGTGACCCTCGGACCTCGCGGACGAAATGTTGTCCTCGAAAAGAAGTGGGGCGCCCCAACAATCACCAACGATGGCGTTTCCATTGCTAAAGAGATCGAGCTTGATGATCCATGGGAAAAAATTGGCGCAGAGCTCGTTAAAGAGGTTGCAAAGAAGACTGACGATGTTGCCGGTGACGGAACAACAACCGCAACGGTACTTGCCCAAGCACTCGTACGCGAAGGGCTGCGAAATGTTGCAGCAGGTTCAAATCCAATGGCGCTCAAGCGCGGAATTGAAAAAGCAGTAGAAGCGATCTCTAAAGAGCTCTCTGCGATGTCTAAACCTGTTGAAACGAAAGAACAAATTTCTGCTACCGCATCTATTTCTGCTGCGGATAGCACGATCGGCGAAATGATCGCTGAGGCGATGGATAAGGTCGGCAAGGAAGGCGTTATTACCGTTGAAGAGAGCAATACTTTTGGATTAGAGCTCGAACTTACCGAAGGTATGCGGTTTGATAAAGGGTATATCTCGGCATACATGATTACTGATACTGAGCGTATGGAATCAGTATTGGAAGACGCTTATATTCTTATTGCGAATTCAAAGATCGCCAACATTAAAGATCTTGTTCCAATTCTGGAAAAAGTAATGCAATCAGGAAAGCCACTATTGATCATTGCTGAAGATGTTGAAGGCGAAGCTTTGGCAACATTGGTAGTCAATAAGGTTCGTGGAACTTTTAAATCTGTAGCCGTTAAAGCGCCAGGTTTTGGTGATCGTCGTAAAGCGATGCTCCAAGACATTGCAATTCTTACCGGTGGAACAGTTATTTCAGAGGAAGTAGGGCTCAAACTTGAAGCTGCAACCCTGGATCTCCTTGGTCGCGCTCGCAAGGTCGTCGTGACAAAAGAAGAAACCACCATCGTTGAAGGAAATGGCGATGACGATCAAATTAAAGGTCGAGTCAATCAAATTCGCGCTGAACTTGAGCAAACTGATTCCGATTATGACCGTGAAAAATTACAAGAGCGACTAGCAAAACTCGCAGGTGGTGTAGCAGTGATTAAAGCAGGCGCTGCAACCGAGGTAGAGCTTAAAGAGCGAAAGCACCGCATTGAAGATGCGGTACGAAATGCAAAAGCGGCAGTTGAGGAAGGAATCGTTGCCGGCGGTGGCGTAGCGCTTCTGCAAGCATCAAAGAAAGCTTTTGCATCGCTCAAACTAGAAGGCGATGAAGCAACAGGTGCGAAGATTGTGGAGTTTGCTATTGAAGCGCCGCTAAAGCAGATTGCGGTCAATGCAGGCTTGGAGGGTGGCGTCGTCGTTGAAAAAGTTCGCCATCTTGAAGCAGGTCAAGGCCTCAATGCAGCGACGGGTGAATATGTCGACATGATCAAATCTGGAATTATTGATCCGGCAAAAGTAACTCGCTCAGCGCTTCAAAATGCTGCATCAATCGCAGCTCTCTTCTTAACAACAGAAGCGGTGATTACAGATAAACCAGAACCAAAGGCTGCTGCACCAGCGGGCCCAGGCGCTGGTGACATGGATTTCTAGTTGATCACTGATCCATTTAACGCACGCGACCTTGCGCGTTCGGCGGCGATTGAAGATGCCAAAGACGCCAAGGTTGCTGGCGATGCTGTAGGCGAACTCGTTTCTATTGAAACCGATAGCGATCACCTAGCAACATATTTATTTGAAGCAGCGCTTCCTGGATATGTAGGTTGGCGTTGGGCAGTAACGTTGACAAAAGTTGGCGATGATCAACCAACCGTATGTGACGTTGTTCTACTTCCTGGTCCGGATTCATTATTGGCACCAACGTGGATTCCCTATCGCGATCGAATTCAACCCGGCGATGTTGGTGTTGGCGATGTTGTTCCTACTGCTGCCGATGATGAACGATTAGTTCCAGGATACGCAGCGCTTCCCAACGATGAAGAGTTAGAACTTTCTCAGCTTTTTGAATTCGGGCTTGGTCGTGCGCGAGTGATGTCCATTGTGGGTCGAGATCAGGCAAGTAAACGCTGGTACACCGGTGATCGAGGACCGAATACGCCCATGGCGCAACAAGCACCAAAACCATGTTCATCATGTGGTTTTTTTCTCGCCATCGCTGGTTCACTTCGCCAAGCATTCGGCGTATGTGCCAACGCAATTTCTCCTGAAGATGGTCGCGTCGTCTCGGTTGATCATGGCTGTGGCGCTCACTCCGAAGCGCTCGTCAGCGAATAATCTCGCTGAAAACTGACCGACGAGCGAAGAAAATCCTGAGATAAACTAACCCTCTGCCCGTGAGAACACGGCTTATGAATAACGAGAGCTGGATGTGAATCGAAAGAGAAGGGGAGATTGCTATGCCAACTGGACGTGTTAAATGGTTCAGCCTTGAAAAAGGTTTTGGTTTCATCGCATCTGATGAAGGTGAAGATGTTTATTTAGCGGCGGCAAACCTTCCAGAAGGTGTGACAACAGTGAAACCTGGCACCAAACTTGAATTTGGTGTTGCTGAAGGTCGCCGCGGTCCACAAGCGCTCTCTGTTCGAGTTATTGATGCGCCACCAACTTTGTCAGGTAGTCGACAAGCAAATGATGATTTAGCGATCATTATTGAAGAAAGCATCAAAATGTTAGATCGAGTGGGAAATGGAATTCGCCATGGTCGTTTTCCTTCCGAAGCAGAAGCGCAACGTGTGGCAAAAGTGCTGCGCGGAATCGCGCAACAAATCGAAGGTTAAATTTCACCTCGATTAGCACGACGAATGGTGTAGCGAATCCCGATCAGACCAAGCGCTATTCCAACAAGACATGTGTAGATCACTTTGGATTGAGCACCGATTGCAAGTGCAACGATCAATGCGGCAAGCCAGATTGATATTCCGATCCCAATAACCAACAGGGCACTCTTCATGAAAGTAGAGTACTCCCATGAGTTATTTGCGGTCGTTTCGTCACCGCAATTATCGAATTATCTATCCGGCAAATACTCTTTCGAATATCGGTACCTGGGCACAACGGATTGCACAGGATTGGTTGGTATTGCAATTAAGCGGTAGCGGTACCTATGTTGGTCTTGTTACAGGAATTCAATTTTTACCCGCCTTGTTGTTGAGCATTCAAGGCGGTGCATTAGCTGATCGATTTAATAAGCGGCGAGTATTGATTCTCTGCAATATTGGTGGCGGAATTACCGCGCTCACGCTTGGGTTATTGGTCGTGACTAATCAGATCAAACTCTGGCATGTATTTGTCTGCGCATTCGGGCTCGGCTTGGCAAGTGCAATTGATGCACCCGTAAGGCAGAGTTTCACGGCCGAAATTGTCGGTCGCGAAGATTTGGGCAACGCCGTGAGCCTTAATTCAGCAAATTTCAATTTGGCCCGACTCATCGGTCCCGGCGTTTCTGGCTTATTAATCGCTGCTTTTGGAACGGGTCCATCATTTCTTCTCAACGCTACCTCGTACATTTTTATTATCGCGGCGTTGTACTTTATTCGTGAACGAGATCTTCACATTGAAAACAAACCCAACATCGGCGCCAAAATTGGTGAAGCGTTTGCCTATGTGAAAGCGCGATCTGACATTTTAGGAGTGATGTTCACAGTTTTTTTTACTGCAACATTCGGACTCAATTTCATGATTTTTAATACATTAATGGCGACTCAAGTTTTCCATAAAGGAGCAGCCTCGTACGGTGCGCTTGGCAGTATCTTGGCTATTGGTTCTTTCACTGGAGCGCTGCTATCAGCGCGACTTGAAAAGCGACGCCATCCGCGATTCTCCATGTTTGGCGCGATGGTGTTTGGCGTTATTGTGACGCTAGAAAGTTTTGCGCCAACCTATGCAATTTATGCGCTGTTATTACCCATCGGTGGATGTATTGCACTTCTCACACTAATTACCGCAAATGCCATAGTCCAAGTGCGAACCGATCCAGCGATTCGTGGTCGGGTGATGGGAATTTATCTCACGGTATTTATGGGAGGAACACCGGTGGGTTCGCCCGTTATTGGTTGGCTCAGTTCAACGATTGGCGTCCGAGAAACTATGGCGCTCTGTGGCATCATCACAACTTTAAGTGTTTTAGCTATTTACACTCGGTATCGCGGAAATCTTTCAGCGCCAGAAAGTTTTCTCGTCGATGATGTTCTAGAAACTCCCTACGATAATAAGTAAAACAATGGCGACTAATGTAATGATGGTAAGTACGCGCCGCACGGTGTAGTTCACGGTCGTTGAATTATGAAGCGGCTTTGTTGAGATGCGACGTTGGTGTGAGCCGTACGGCTAATACGGCGATCGCGAGAATTACCGGAACCATTAAATATCCGCGCGAAATTCCGATCGTGTCTGAGAGCGCACCCAGAATGAGGGGAGCGCCAGCAATAGCTAGCCCTGCGCCAAAGGCATTCATACCAAGCGCTAAATCCGGGCGATCGTCACTGAGCCTGACTAACCGAAGCGTTGACATTGCAAACTGTGCTGATACTCCTAGGCCAACAATATGAAGACCAAGAATTGCCAATACTTTTTGATGCGATGACCAGAAGAGAATAAAGCCGACGAGTTGCACAGCGAGCAGAATTAAGAGGCGAAGATCAAGATCAAAACGTGATAAAACAAGCGGACTAAACCAACGGCCTATTGCCATTCCTGAACTAAAGGCGAGAACGGCGGTTGTTGCTACTGCAGTGCTTAATCCCGTACGGTCATTCAGTAATTTTGCCGCCCAAAATCCCGTGGCAAATTCGGTGGAGATACACGCAGTTAATCCAATCCAGCCAATCCAGAATTTTCGACTCAAAGATCCGCGTTGATGGTGAGTTTCCCGTACCTCTTCGTCGCGAATTTTATTGCGATAATAAAAATATAAAGCTATTCCACACGGGATGGGTAGAAGTAGTCCAAGTCGCCAATTAAGTGAAGCAGTAGCGAGTACACCGATAAAAAAAGTTCCACTCATACTTGATAAAGAATTGATTCCATTGGATTGGCTGGTGGCGCGACCAGCGTAATCACCGTAGTGAACGGCAAGCAGCGCTGTCATGGAGTTGATCATTGCCGAAACTCCAAGGCCAATTAATAGCGATGCGGGGATAGAAAACAATGGTGATGTCGCACATGCGTATATCACTGCACCACAAAAGAACACCACCATTCCTAACCACGATGTTCCCACTCGACCAAATCGATGTACCAATCGAGAATTAATGAGTCCAGCGACAAGGGATGAAACACCTAGCGCTGTTCCATGGAGTCCAGCAATAGTTCCTGAAGTCCCTTGCGCTTGCTGTAAGAGAGGCTGGGATGGACCAAAACCACCCATAAAAAAGCCAAATACAGCGCCTTGCAAACTAACGATCCAAAATACAGAATCGTGTTTAAAAGTGGATTGAGTCAATGGCGTCGCTCTTATGTGGCCATCTGTGATACGACATAGTCAATACACAATGTGAGCGCACGAACATCGTCAGGATCAACCGCCGGAAACATTCCGATTCGTAATTGGTTCTTGCCAAGTTTTCGATAGGGCTCCGTATCGACGATTCCATTGGCGCGCAAAGTTTGTGCAATCGCTAAGGCATCGAGTGACTCATCAAAATTAATTGTTGCAACAACCTGTGAACGCATCGCTGGGTCGGTGACAAATGGTGTGGTGTACGAGGTTTTTTCAGCCCAATCGTAGATATGTTGTGCAGATTCACTACTTCGTCCCGTTGCAAAAGCAAGTCCGCCATTGGAATTCATCCATTCGATTTGTTCAGCAAGGAGAATTAACGTGGCGACGGCTGGTGTGTTGTAGGTCTGATCTAATCGGCTATTTTCAATAGCGATGGTGAGATCAAAGAAAGCAGGAATCCAACGGCCACTGGCTTTAATTTTTGCTGCACGTTCCAACGCAGCTGGACTCATCACTGCAATCCATAAACCACCATCAGAGGCGAAAGATTTTTGTGGGGCAAAGTAATAGGTATCAAATTCGTGAGCGGCCACAGATAAACCACCAGCTGCACTTGTTGCATCAACGAGTACTAATGCACCATCTGTATCAGCTGGACGTTTGATAGGCATAGCTACACCGGTCGATGTTTCATTATGCGTGAGAGCGTAAACATCAACTCCGGCTTCAGCAGTGGGGAGTGGATGTGTTCCTGGCTCGCTTTTAATAATTGTTGGTTGATCGAGAAATGGCGCTTCAAGCGCTGCTGATGCGAATTTTGAGGAAAATTCACCAAACGAAAGATGTTGAGATTTTTTCTCAATAAGTCCGAGCGTGGCGATATCCCAAAATGCAGTAGAGCCGCCATTTCCGAGCACTACTTCATATCCATCGGGCAATGCGAAGAGTGAGTGAAGGCCATTGCGTACCCGAGCAACAACATTCTTTACTGGCTTTTGTCGATGCGATGTTCCCATGATTGACGCGCCGTGCGAATGTAGAGCAGTGAGCGCTGCTGGACGAATTTTTGACGGACCACAACCAAATCGTCCGTCGCGTGGTTTTAATTCGGCGGGTATCTTTATGCCATCTGTCATCGCTGAGATTTTCTCCTGAATCAATTACGGATAAAAACGTTGGAGCGTCCAGTTGGCGCCGTTGCCATCTCTGACGTAGCGCAATCGATCATGTAATCGAGAGTATCGGCCTTGCCAGAATTCAATACTAGTCGGTGTGACGCGATAGCCGCCCCAAAATGGTGGTAGTGGCACTTCACTGCCTTCCGGATATCGAGCAGCATATTCTGCAAAACGCTCTTCCAAGGTTTTTCGATTTATCAATGGTCGAGATTGATCACTCGCCCAAGCGCCAATTTGTGAAGCCCAGGGTCGGGTTGAAAAATAGGAAGCGCTCTCTTCGCGCGAGACCTTGCTAGCTTTGCCAAGAATAATGACTTGACGTTCCATGGCGTACCAAGGAAAAAGTAGAGAGACCAGCGGATTATTCTCGAGAGCTTGCCCTTTCTGTGATTCGTAATTGGTGAAAAAAGTAAAGCCAGCTTCATTGACATCCTTGAGGAGAACACTTCGCGACATAGGTTGAGTTCCCATTACCGTGGAGAGAACCATGCCATTTGCTTCGACAATCAAGGCGTTCTGCGAGGCATCATTGAGCCACTTCGAAAATTGAATTAAGGGATCTTGTGTGATCTCGTTTTCTGACAAACCTGCATCACCGTAGGAACGACGCATCGCAGCGATCTCGTCTCGATTGAACACTTCGCTCATACGTGTATCTAACGTCACTTTCGCTTTAGGGGCATCTCCTGAAATCCGGTTTTGCCCATTACCCACCAAGGGGCAGAATACGGCGCAGGCGGGCATTCCCGAATCACCAACGAAAGGTTCACAGTGGCAGACGATTTCAAACCCGGTCTTGAAGGTGTTGTTGCGTTTGAATCAGAGATCGCTGAACCAGATAAAGAAGGAAGCGCGTTACGTTACCGCGGCGTTGATATTGAAGATCTTGTTGGTCGAGTTTCGTTTGGAAATGTCTGGGGTTTATTAGTTGATGATGAATTTAATCCTGGGTTACCACCAGCAGAACCGTATCCACTTCCCATTCATACTGGCGATGTACGCGTCGATGTTCAATCTGCCATTGCCATGCTTGCACCTGCCTGGGGTTTAAAACCATTACTCGATATCTCTGATGAACAAGCACGAAAAGATTTAGCACGTGTATCTGTCATGGCATTGTCATTTGTTGCGCAATCTGCTCGTGGTGATCTCCCAGCAGTTCCACAAAGTGAAATTGATAAAGCACACACTGTTGTTGAACGAATGATGATTCGTTGGCGTGGCGAACCAGATCCACTCCATGTACGCGCCATTGATGCCTATTTTGTTTCAGCCGCAGAACATGGAATGAATGCATCAACATTTACAGCGCGAGTTATCGCTTCAACCGGTGCGGATGTTGCAGCATCAATGTCTGGCGCGGTTGGCGCAATGTCAGGTCCACTTCATGGCGGTGCGCCTTCTCGAGTACTTCACATGATTGAAGCTGTAGAAAAATCAGGTGATGCACGTAAATATGTAAAAGATTTGATGGATCGTGGCGAACGCCTTATGGGATTTGGTCACCGGGTATATCGCGCAGAAGATCCGCGTGCACGAACATTGCGACGAACTGCAAAAGAACTCGGTGCGCCGCGTTATCACGTTGCGCTTGAGTTAGAGAAAGCCGCGCTTGCAGAATTACATGAACGCCATCCAGAACGAGTTCTTGAAACAAACGTGGAATTTTGGGCTGCCATCGTGCTCGATTTTGCTCAAGTTCCTTCACATTTATTTACCTCGATGTTTACTTCGGCTCGAACAGCCGGGTGGAGCGCACACATTTTGGAACAGAAGCGAACTGGTCGTTTGGTAAGACCTTCAGCTCGCTACATCGGTAAAGGACCACGGAAAGCTGAAGAGGTTAAAGGCTGGGATAGCACGGTCGCAGGCCTGCACGCCTAACCTGTAACGCTCTCGGTCTTTTTTCAGCCGTTTATAACAAAACCGTAATTCCTGCATAAAGCGGAGGCGCTTCGCTGATTCCGTTTGACTACGCTCCAGAGTACGGCTGAAATTAGCCACGTTCTCGCTCTCGGCGAGAGCAATTATCCATGGAGGAAAAATTAATGAATAAAAAGCGTCTGATTGTTAGCCTCGCGGCTAGCACAGCACTTGCTGCTTCTGTACTTGCTGTTCCAAGTGCAAACGCAGCTGCTAAGACGATTACGGTGTGGGCTGACGAACAGCGCGGACCACAACTTAAGTCTTTGATCGATGGAAATACCACCATCGCTCCAGGCTATGTAATCAAAGTTAAGTTCTTCTCAGCACTCACTGCATTGCAAGGTGCTTGGGACAAAGCAACTGCTGCTGGTGGTCCAGATGTTATGACTGGCCCAGCATCAATGGCTTCACAAGGTGGAAAGTCAGGAAAGCTTGCACCACTTACTTATTCTGCAACAAACCAGGCACAGATTCCTTCTGCAGGACAACAAGCTCTCTCCTATAAGGGAAAGACTTACGGTGTTCCACTCGATGTAGACACCACTGCATTCCTCTGGAATAAGAAGCTTTATGGCGATACTGCACCAAAATCTTTCAAAGATATGGTTGATTGGTACACCGCTAATAAGACTGCAAAAGGTCTGACCGGTGGAATTTGCGCATTTGAAGGAACATGGGGTTCACACCCAATCATCACCGCGCTTGGTGGCGGTGCATGGGGTTACAAAGGAACAACTCCAGATGTCAACAATGTGCTTCTCAATTCAGATGCATTCAAAGCAAATATCAAAACGTATTTGCTCGGTGCAGATGGAAAGAGCAACGGATTCTTCCAATGGGATGGTTGCGGTGATGCATTCAAGGCAGGAAAGATTGCATTCGCAAACACTGGTGCATGGAACTTCCAAGGCATTAAAGATGCGGGAATTTCCTATGGTCTCGGTGCAGTTCCAGGATTGACCGCAGGAACATTTGGCCAACAGTGGGTTAACTACTCAGGCGCATATGTCACGTCATTTGCAGCAAAGCATGGTGTCGACCTCGGTGCGAAGAAACTCGTACTTGGTTGGTTTGCATCGAAGGAAGGCCAACTCTTGATGAGCACGGCTTCAGGTCGTCCACCAGCCAACAAACTTGCTGCTCCTATCATTAATGATGCGAGCACAAAGGGTGTTGCAAATGCAGCAACAACCGGAACTCCACAGATCAGCCCACTTCTTGATGACAAGACGGGTGGCTCGAACTGGTATGACGTTCTTGGCGCAGCATTTACTTCTATCTTCGTTAAGGGCGAGTCAGTTGCGACAACCCTTGATAATGCAGCGGGAATTCTAAAGAAGAATTTCGCTAACGCAGCAGCAAATAGCTAATCGCTATTCGATAGAAAACTTCTGGCGCATCTAGTGATAGATGCGCCAGAAGCCTTTAATAACCATATACTTTTCAAGCCCAGTAGTTTTAGTAATTAACGTAAGCAGGTGATTTCATGTTGAAGTTGGCGGGATTTACCGGACTGCCAGCCCACATCACCAAAATTCTCTTCATTGCGATTATTGACTCACTGTTAGTGTCGATGTTCTTTACTGCGATGACAAAAAGCCAGTCTCAAATCGCAGCAATTATCGCGCTAGTTTTCCTCGGTCTCAATCTCGTATATTTCTCTCGACGCGCTGTGCCACTAAAATTTCTTTTTCCGGGAATTGTTCTATTAGTTGTATTCGTCATCGTTCCAGTTTTTTACACAATATTGATGTCTGGATTTACGTATAAAACTGGTAATGAAATTTCAAAACGTGATGCGATAACTCAAATTGTTGAGACGGGTCTTCAACCGGATGCTCAAAACACCACCTATGACATGGTGCTTGGTAAAGTCGGTGGCGAACTTGGTGCATTGGTGACCAATCAAACAACTACCGACGTTGGCTTAGCGACAAAAAAAGAAGTGATAAAACTTGCACAAGATCAGTTCTCTCGAGATCAATATGGAGTAGCGCGCTCTGCTCAAGGTTTTACTCCGCTGACAGGTGATGAGGTATCGGCCGCAGATTCCACCATTGGCGATCTCAAATTTCCCTTAGGTGATGGTTCATTTATTGCACCACAAGGTGTCGATGTTGCCATCCGAATGACACAAGCGTATGTATACGACAAGTCTCACGATTCAATTAAGAATATCCAGACCGGCGCACTATATAAAGATAATCACCGAGGAAATTATGCGAACACAACAAACGCTGAAGATCTACTCGTTCCCGGCTGGCGCGCTTATAACGCATTTGAAAATTATGTGAGCCTCTTTGCAGATAAAAAAATTCGAGGACCATTTATTGGTGTCTTTATTTGGACAATCTGTTTTGCATTGATAACCGTCATTATGATGTTCGCGGCAGGATTACTTCTCGCTATTGCGATGGATAAAAAGATTGCGCTCCGACGTTTCTATCGATCTGTCCTCATCCTGCCATACGCGATTCCCTCATTCATGTCGATTCTTATTTGGAACGGAATGTTTAATCGACAATACGGAGCAATCAACCTCATCATTGGCCAAAACATTGATTGGTATAACAGCCCATGGTTGGCGCGTGGTGTGATTTTGATAGTCAACCTATGGTTAGGTTTTCCGTATTTTTATTTAATTTCATCGGGTGCGCTCCAAGCTATTCCATCAGAACTTGAAGAGGCAGCTGCAATTGATGGGGCATCACCACGACAAATACTTCGACAGATTAAATTGCCGATACTTCTTCAGATACTCTCACCATTATTGATTGCATCATTTGCATTTAATTTCAACAATTTCAATCTAATTTATTTGCTCACCGGTGGCGGACCAACTGATGTGCTTCACGGTGAAGTAGCTGGCGCTACCGATATCTTGATTACCTACACGTATAAAACGGCGTTTGGTTCTAATGAACAGAACCTTGGCTTAGCCTGTGCAATTTCGATGGTGATGTTTATTATCGTGGGATCACTTTCAATGTGGTCCTTGCGACGTTCCAAAGTTTTGGATGCCTTATGAAATCTCCACTCAAGAGCGGCCATCTTTGGCGCCATGTTTACGCATGGCTCCTCATTCTTTTCTCGATTTTCCCTATCTATGTGGTGATTCAAAGCTCATTTGATCCCACTGGTTCGTTAGCGTCATCATCGCTCTGGCCATCGAGATTTAGTTGGAAGAATTATCAAACCCTCTTTACTTTAGAATCCGTTCCTTACCTCACGTGGGTAAAAAATTCAGTCATTCTTGCGTCGGCGAATGCGTTGATATCGGTATTCATTGGCGCAGCATCGGCATTTGCTTTTAGTCGATTGCGTTTTAAAGGTAGAAAAACGGGACTGCAAGCTCTTCTGCTTGTTCAGGTATTTCCTTCATTCCTCGCGCTCGCTGCGATATACGTGATGATGGAGCGGGTCTACACAGTTTTCCCAGCGATTGGATTAGGAAGTCTTGGCGGACTTCTTATTATTTATCTTGGTGGATCGATGGGGGTAAATGCCTGGCTTCTGAAAGGGTTTATCGATACGGTGCCACTTGAGCTAGATGAAGCAGCACGTATTGACGGCGCATCAACATCACAGGTCTACTGGTTGATCTTCTTTCCACTGGCAGCACCGGTACTTGCCGTAACTGCGCTTCTCTCGTTTATTGGAACGTTTAATGAGTTTGTTCTCGCAAGTCTCTTTTTACAAGATATTAATCAACGTACAGTTGCCGTGGGCCTTCAACAATTTGTTGGCGCTCAATTTGGACAAAATTGGGGCCCGTTCGCCGCTGGCTCTCTCCTCGCCGCGATCCCACTCGTTGCACTCTTTCTCTCTTTGCAGCGCTACATCATCGGTGGACTTACTGCCGGTTCAATCAAGGGCTAGTGCAGTTCGATTGCGATGAAGCAAAAAATCGCATACGCATTTCTTATTTCTATTTCCCTCAGTTTTATGACAGCTCAATCTCATGCTGAGAACGCGCTCGATCACTATATTCAACCAGTTGCACAGAATGCGTTAGACGGTATCTCAACCTACTTCATCATGACTGATAGATTTAACAATGCAAACCTAAATAATGACTATGGAATATATCCACAGACTCGAATGATGTCCGGAGTCGATAAAACAGATATATCTTTTTTTCATGGCGGAGATTTTCTAGGAATTACTGAGAAATTGGATTACATCAAGGGTTTAGGTTTTACTGCGATTTGGGTTTCGCCACCGGTAAAAAACTATTCAATGGCGTTTGGTTCTGCGGCATATCATGGATATGCCGGGGTAGATTTTACAACGACGGATTCTCGATTTGGTTCAGAAAAAGATTTTTCTACGATGGTTGCCGAAGCTCATAAGCGTGGCATAAAAATATTTGTTGACGTTGTTGTCAATCACACGGCAGACATCATCAGTTATAAAGAAGGCGATTATTCTTATGTAGAAACTGGGCAAGTTCCCTATAAAGATTCACAGGGGAAGAAATTTTCTCTTACGCCGAATATTCTCAAGAATTTTCCACGACTTTCTGCCACAAAATCATTTCCTAAAACGCCACTTCAGAATCCAACTCCGGAAAATGTGAAGAATCCCGCATTCTTACGGGATCTCACTAATTATCACAATCGTGGAGACTCAACCTTTTCTGGCGAATCGATGTTATTTGGCGATTTTTACGGCCTGGACGATGTATTTACGGAGAAGCCACAAGTTGTGAAGGGATGGATCGATACGTGGTCAGGGTGGATCACTCGTTTCAATATTGATGGAATGCGTATTGATACCTATCGCCACGTGAATGATGAATTTTGGGCACAGTTCATTCCGGCAATTCAGAAGGCGGCTGCAGCGCAAGGAAAAACATCATTTCCAATCTTTGGCGAGATTTTCGAAGCAGACCCTTCAGTAACTGCATATTATGTTAAAGAAGTTTCTGCACCCTCTGTTCTCGATTTCGCATTTCAGAACACAATTTCGAAGTTTGCTGCATTTGGCTATAACGCTTCCGGTTTAGCAGACCTTTTTAATGCGGATGATTATTACACTACGAAAAATTTTAATGCTAATGGATTGGCCACTTTTCTCGGCAATCACGATATGGGTCGAATTGGCATGATTATTAATAAGTTAAATCCGGTGCTGAGTGATGAACAATTACTTGAACGAGACGCTCTTGCCCATGCGATGCTCTTTTATTTACGAGGCTCACCTATTGTGTACTACGGCGATGAAAAAGGTTTGATGGGGTCACCTGGAGATAAAGGTGCACGGCAAGATTTATTTTCTACTCAGGTAGTTGAATGGCAGAATGAAAAGCGAATTGGCTCATCACCTATTGGAACCCGGAATAGTTTCACTGTTACCAACCCACTCGAAGCAACGCTAAGTAATTTTCAAAAGATCGCTCGTGAAAATCCTGCGTTGAAATTTGGAAATCAACAGACTATTTATGCCGTTCAAGATTTATTTGTTGTGAGTCGAATATATAAAAATCAAGAGTATGTCATTGCATTTAATGGTGGCGATTCGCCAGTGACAACTGAGGTATCCCCAATTCTTGGTAATCAATTCAAGGTCGTTGATTCAACCCCTGGTTTTTCTTATTCTGCCGATTCACGCATCACATTAACTGTGCCGGCGCGAGGATGGGCAGTTCTCGCATCTGAGGCTTCTCATCGATTACCGACACCACATTCAGTTCGCCTCTCACTTGTCGACAGTGGATTAGGAAATCCAACGTGGTTAGAACTAGCCGCAACTGTGAGTAACACAGATTATGCAGAGGTCACATTTCTCGTCCGCGTGAATGGCAAGGGTTGGACCTCACTTGGTACGAGTAATCGGCAAACTTTTACAACGAAAAAAATTCCCGGTGGTAGATATCGAGTGTATTTACCCACCTTGAAGTATCCACGCGGTGCAAAAATAGATTGTGCAGCGGTCGCTCAAACTTTCGATGGGAAAATTTCCACTTCAAATATTGTGACACTCACTAATTCCAGGTAGCAGTAAGCCAAAATTCCATGACCTGGTCTAAGTAGCTTGCCCATGATCTCTCGTTATGACCAGTACGAGGGAAAATGTGAGAGAGAAAATCTTTCCCCATCCGATAGTGACGATTTTTCATTAATTCATCTGCATAATCTTGGGTGGGACCATAGTGCGCATCAAGACCTTTAGTTCCACGACTCATCCACACCTGATGTGCTCCTGGTTCAGGAAGAGCATTGATCAACCATTCTGCGAGTGGCTTCTCACCGATAATCCAATGTGGCGAGAGCGCTAGTCCGGTGCTGAAAAAATCTGGCCGCCGGCCGAGTGCATAGAGCGATGCAAGACCACCCATACTTGATCCAATAATTGCTGTATTTTTTGGTTGACGCTCAAGAAATCTCTGTGAAATTTCTGGCGTAATAACATCAGTGATGTGTGCCAAATATTCATCTCCATGCAAGTCATCAACTGAGAGCTCTTCTCGATTTTTCGGAAAAAGTCCCCGCGCGGCAACTATGGGTTCAACGCCTTCTTTAAATGGTTGAGGCGGAGTTAAATCTTTTGCTCGACCCCAATAATTATTTCGATGTCCGCTATGGAAAACTGCAATGATGAGCGGTGGTTTAAACCCGTTTCGAGTAAAAACTCGGTGTGCCGATTGCGCCATTTGCCAGGTCTGTCTTCGAGTAGCGGTGTTTTTGTCGAAAACATTTTGACCATCATGAGCGATGAGAACGTGGGTAGGGTGAGCAGGCGACCAATAATCAACTATGCGATCACCAAACGCGACCCGCTCAACTTCACCCGGCACACCGCGAATTTGAAAGCGCTTAATTTTCTCCATGATGGTTGAATCATGCCATGAGCGCCATCATGTGGTTTCGCCGAGATTTACGGTTACACGATAATCCAGCGCTCAATCAAGCAATTCTTGATGGTGGCGAAATTATTCCAGTCTTCATTCTAGACCCAACTCTTATTGGTAAAAGTGGTTCGAAGCGATTAGCTTATTTAGGACAATCGTTACGAGCGCTCGATGAATCATTAGGACATTCACTTCATGTCATCAGCGGTAATCAAAAAAGTGTCCTCACTGAATTAATGAAAAAGTATGGTGCAACATCAATTCATATTTCCGCCGAGTTTGAACCCTATGGAGCGCAACGCGACGCACAACTTGAAGCAGAAGGATTAACACTTACTCGAACCGGCAGTCCCTATGCAGTTGCACCGGGGCGTGTAAAGAAACCGAGCGATGGAACTCCCTACAAGGTATACACCCCGTTCTATCGAGCCTGGTGTGAACATGGATGGCGCGCTCCAGCTGAGCGACCTAAAGAAATTCCCACATCTACAATGAAAGGTTTTGCTCGCGAATTTCCTGATTGGAAAATTCCAGATGGTGTAGAACTGACACCAGCCGGAGAGATGGCTGCATTGGCGCGATTTGCAGAATTTCGCAAAAAAGGACTCGATCATTATGACGAGGCAAGAAATATGGCGGGAATAGATGGCACGAGCAAAATGAGTGCGCATTTGAAATGGGGAGAGATCCATCCACGTACACTTCTAGCGCCATTGGGTAAAAGCAAAGCGCACGATGTATACCGAAAAGAAATTGCCTGGCGAGAATTTTATGCCGATGTGCTCTTTCATAATCAACATACTGAAAAAGATTATTACGCACCACAATTTTCGCAGATGCGTTACGACCAGCCAGGCAAACAATTTAAGGCGTGGTGTGAAGGAAAGACCGGCTATCCCTTTGTTGATGCGGCGATGCGCCAGTTACTCAAAGAGGGATGGATGCATAACCGTACGCGAATGGTTGTTGCATCCTTTCTGGTCAAAGATCTTCATTTAGAGTGGCAATTAGGTGAGCGATTTTTCCGTGAACATCTAATCGATTACGACGTAGCGTCCAACGCCCATGGTTGGCAATGGACCGCTGGCTGTGGAACCGATGCTTCACCGTACTATCGAGTGTTCAATCCGATAGAACAAGGAAAACGTTTCGATGAAAACGGTGCCTACATCAGAAAGTATGTTCCAGAGTTGGCACATTTATCTCACGAAGAAATCCACGAACCATGGAATTCACCAACGGGTTATGCCCATGGTTATCCTCAAAAAATTGTCGACCATGCTGTGGAGCGACTTGAATCTCTTGCTCGCTTAGAAGAGATTAAAGCGAGCAAGCCGATAAAACCTGAAAAATAGTGTTTCTATTTCTCAACGGGTCAGGCTAAGAAATTTGTAAATTGCCACGGATCTGACGTATCAAACTTTCGGTTATTCCAACCCGCAAAAAGATCATTGCGAGTTTGCAGTGGAGTCCAATCTGCCGCATCGGAATAAATTCCACCCCAATATTTCTCCGCAAGCGGGAGTACTTCTCGCCACGGAAGATCATCAGGTACAAGTAAACCTCGCTGCGGGTTGGCCATGGCCCACGCAACTGCAGCATAAACTGCTGATGCAACTTGAACTGTGGTTGCGGATTGATGGGGAATAAGTTTTCGAGATTCGTGAATGCTCAGTAATGAACCAGTCCACCACGATTTATAAGGATGTCCCATCAGTAATACACCTAATCGATCTTCGCCATCGGTGATTTCATCATTCATAATTCGCTGGTTTGGTGTGAGATTCCATTGGCGCATTTCTAATTCACGCATAGAAACTATTGCCTCATTGGAAGGGCAATAGGCGTAATGAACCGTAGGGCGATAGATGGCGCGATCACCATTCCAAACTGTTAAGTGATCGGAGAGCGTAAATGCCTCGCCATGTCGAACGACCATACCTGTTATTTCGCAATGGGGAACCCAAGAACGAACCCAGGTTGTCGCGCCTGGTTGCGCAATTGCAATTTGATTTCGCGGACCAACGTGATGCTCATAGGCATTGGCGGGAAGTGTTTTTTCATGAGTACCCCAACCAAGTTCGGCCGGAGCAATACCTTCCTCATAAAAACCTTCTACGCTCCAAGTATTGACAAATTCATCAAGTTGTTTTGGTTTATCCGTAACTTGCGTATCGCGTTCTGCAATGTGTATCACCTTAATATTGAGTGCATGTGCTAGATCGTTATATGAATCTGCAGTTAGCGCGGCTTCTACACCAGCGCCAGCTTTTCCATCTTTTAGTGCGCGTGTGGCGATATCAACCATTGATCTTTTCACTAGGTGCGAAACTAATCCGGGATTTGCACCATGTTCAACAATTGCTGTCGCACCTTGAGATGTCCATTTCGCTTTCATCTCGCGCATGCGCATATGGCGGTAATACAACGTGCGTTCAATAGGAGATTTCTCGGAGCCGCCTTCATATGGATCCCATTGTTCTACTGAAGTATTGAGATAGAGAACGCCTTTGTCGTGGCACCACTGCAGAATGGTGTTGGCATCAATATTCCATGCTAAATCGAGTAAGAAATCACCTTCGGATAAGTATGTGCTTAATTGCGCATCGAGGTTTTCTCGAGTTATTTGGCCTTGTACATAAGTAGCACCGAGCGAAAGAGTACTTTGAACGCGTGACCGATTGTCGCGTTGATCAAAGATCGTAATCTGTTTCGCATCAACAAGATGTTCGGTAAGAAGTGGAAGTACACATTGAGAAACTGAACCTGCACCCAAAACGAGAATTCGTTTGTTGAATCGTGCTGCCAATTAAAGACCCTCCTTTGATCGCGCAAACCTGCCCTACGCAGGAAGGTGAAACTTATCGCACAGAAAGAGCAACGTGTTACCCCAGCCATTCACCGTTGCCTTTCACTGTTGCCATTCACCGTTGCCATAGAACTACTCCACCACCTGCCCGTTTTGCCTGGTACATCGCCTCGTCAGCGCGTCGCAAAATCTCTGGAGAGCCATCAACGACTGCCTCGCCGATAGAGACATCGAGACGAACAGATTTTCCGCCACAATCGAATGGATAACTTAACGTTGCTCGAATAGCTTGCGCGAGTTCATGGCTATCGTCGCCACGAACTATGACGCCAAATTCATCTCCGCCAAGTCGGGCTAGGAGTGCGCCATGGGGGATCGCTCGACTAAACCGTAGGGCGACGCGTTTTAAAAGATCGTCACCAGCATCATGGCCAAATTGATCATTGACTGATTTAAATCCATTGAGGTCAAGTAAGAGAATGCTGCTCGGTTTATCTAACGAAAAATCTCGATTAGCTTGCTCAAGTTCAGATATAAATTTCCGTCGATTTGCCAAACCAGTTAATTCATCGGTTCGGGCAAGAATTCGCTCCTCGGTAATGGAGTGTGCCTCACGAATGGCAACAGTCATTCGAATAAAAGCAAGCGCAAGCGTGCCAAACGCAGGAATGAGAGCAAGTGAGGGAAAGTACGAAGGCCGAAGCGCTGCGATAATTAATACGAAAGCGCTCGCAAGGAGAGAAAAAGTAGCCAATATAGGATTAAATTTCAGATTCTCTCGAGCCTCTTCACCGCGATGCCAAAAACTCTCTGCAATGAAAAGGTATCCAAGCAACCAGCCAGCATCTGTCACATCACCAAAGTGATAGCGATCCGTCGCACTTGCCCAGAGAAAATAAAAATCAGCGGATGTAAAAAATACAAGTCCGATTCCTAAAAAGAAGTTATGTAGTGATGGTTGTTGGATTATAGAAAGACTAAAGACGAGCGCTAATAATAGTAAGTCACCGATGGGATAAAAAATCGTTAAAAATATGTCAATTGCACTTCCAGAAAAGGTGAGCGACATCGGTTTAATAAAGAGAACACCTAACACGCTCGTGAGGCCAAGGGCAATAATGACGGTATCAATGAATTCGAGATGTTTACTCGAATGCGTAATTCGCAATGCGCGACTTAATCCAATAATCATCAATGGATAAAACGAGACATATCCCAGATCGCTGAGTCGATTAGGGAGAGGGAGGAGTTCATAGGAATCTGCCGTTGAAATAGCCGAAGCCAGTGTCCAGAGGATGAGCGCCGAGGCAATGCTGTAGCGAGCGATTCGATCATGGAATTTTGGCGACAGGAGAATGGTGAAAACACAGATCAGCGGTATCGCGTTGTACATGACGAGTTCTGTGAAGAGTTGCGGTGGAGATTCTTTGCGAATTCCCAGATAACTAATGAGGATAACTGTCGCACTGACTCGAAGAATTAGGTACCTTCGCACCCTTGCACAATATCGAGAGGATTGAAATATGAATACGAAAAAATCCACAGCTCTTTCTTCAACTCACGATGAGAGAGTGTCGACACTCAGTCGTCGCGCTGTTATCTGTGGGATTGCCGTACTCTCGTTAGGAATTAATCCTGAAAATGTAATCGCCGCAACCGGCGTGACAGTTAATTCTTCGGGCCAGCTTGAAGTTTCTCTGGCTGCAAATCCAGCGTTAAAAAAAGTAGGAGGTGTAATTACGATCGAACTGAATAGCGGGACATCAGTTGCTTTAGTCCGAACTTCTACGTCACCACAAGGATTTACAGCGTTAAATCTTGCCTGTACTCACCAAGGGGTCACTGTTCAACAGAGTGGTAATAGATGGGTATGTCCTGCGCACCGATCGAACTTCGCACTTAATGGAAAAGTTGTGAAAGGTCCAGCGACGACAAACCTTCAATCTTTCAAAATTAAAGCAACAACAAAAAACGTTGTTATTACTTTATAGACCAGGTTTACACGCCTGATCGCGGGTGCTCTTGGTTGATTGAAGCGAGGTTGTCGCAGAGTTTTTCATAGTGGTTTGGAAATTCACTGTACGTGCGCGTTGCGCTTTCAAGTTATCAACCGTTTTAGCTGGAGCTCGGAATTGATCAGCTTGAATCAATAAATCATCAGCGGATAACCACTGAATCATTGGTGCAACTTTATCGACGGTAGTTTTCCACTGTGCAGCCAGTGCAATAACTTCGGTTGCGGTAATCGTTGCTTTCGCTTCACCTGTAGCCGTTGTCATGACACGTTTGATGTCTGCTTTGAAGGCCTTATCGACAATAGTTATTCCCTTAGCAGCAGCTTTTGCTTGGAGATCTTTAGCTTTCGTTTCAGCAGCAACTGCCTTCGCTTCATTGATGGCGACAGTTGCCTGATATTTAGCAATATCAGCATCGATCTTTGCCAATTCATCATTGGCCTTCGCTAGAGAATCAGCGAGCGCATTTTGAGCAGTGATGTAGTCCTTATTTGCAGAAATGCATTGCGCCCAAACCCATGTAAGTTTTGCATTTTTTACTGTCGGATTCTTTGTGCAAACATAACTATCGCCACCAATTTTGGTCGTGGCATTTGCTTTCGTGCATGAACCACCTGGTTTGTTTGCAGCGAATGAAGGAGTCGCAAGAGTAACGGAGGCAACCAAGGCGACAGTTGTTGCAAGTACTGAGATTTTTTTCTTCATTATTCCTCCATAGAACTGCGAAGAGATCTGGTGAAATCTTACGGGGTTGAACCTGAGAAAAGCGGGAGGAAAACTCAGAAATGACTGTGATTAGTTTCGTGCTCTTTGTCGTACCCGAACATTCATTCCTAACCGTCGCACCAGTGGTCGTGGACCAAATCGAGAGACAAAACTGAGCAATGCATACTGTTTACCAGGAATACAAAGCGCTTTTCCAGTGGTAGCTGCGATCCAACTCTCGGAAACCACACGATCGGCGTCGAGCCACATAAAACGAGGAAGACCAGTCATTTTCATTCTTCCGCGTTGATGAAATTCTGTTCGTGTAAATCCTGGACAGAGCGCGGAAATTTTTACATTGGTGCCACGCAATTCCGTATGAAGCGATTCGGTAAGTACAGTCAAGTAGGACTTTGCTGCGGAGTAACTTCCACCCGCGATCCAGCCAGCGACTGAACTGACATTGATAATCACACCACTATTGCGCGCCTTCATCAATGGGAGGATGGCATGCATCGCTCGCATAGGCGCGCGGACCAAAACATCAAGTAAGTCACTTTCTTCCGATAGCTGGCTGAGTGTGAATGATTTATTGATGCCAAAGCCGGCATTATTAATGAGAACGTCGATAGGAAATTGTGTATCGCGCAGTCGAGCCTCTACCCGCTCGCAATCGGTGATGTGTGAAAGATCAGCTTTGATGAGATCGACCTTCACGCCGTATCGTGCGGTTAAATCCCGAGCACGCTCTGACAATCGAACTTCATCTCGAGCGACCAAGACGAGGTCATAATTTTTCGCTGCTAATAAACGAGTAAATGCTTCGCCGATACCAGCAGTAGCGCCAGTGATTAATGCAGTTGCCATCGCTAAACCTTTTCACTAAACCTTAATCGAGGAGGTATCTTCATCGCGAATATGCCATGACGTTCCATATTCTTCCAACAACTCTAAGAAAGGTTTTGCATCAAACCATTCAGGACCATTAACGCCAAGTGGTTTCCAAATTCCTCGATCAATTAACTCCATCGCCACAACAGGATTAATAGCGGTTTGCCAGACAACTGCTTGGTCGCCATATTCACGCATAGACCATTCATTATCGACCACGTTATAGATGTAACATGCTTTAGGTTTTCCGGATTTATCTAATCCACGCACCAACGTACCCGCACATGTTTTTCCTCGCATACGTGCACCGAGCGTTGCCGGATCGGGAAGTGATGCAGCGAGAAGATCTCGTGGGGATACCGAGACGCCTTGTACATCAACATTCTCTTTTCGATCCATACCTAACATATTGATCGTTTTAAGTATCTGGATGAACTCTGCACCAAGTCCATATTTAAAGTTAACTTTTTTCGCATCAATTTTCTGTGGGATAAGAACAACTTCTTCGTGCTCTACGTTCACACACTCAACCGGACCAATTCCCTCAGGGAAATCGAAGATCTCTAACTCGCTAAAAGGGGCAGTGGTAAACCAGCCACGACCATCTTCCCAGACTAACGGGGGGTTGAGGCACTCTTCTATCGTGGTCCAAATGGAAAATGATGGGGCGAAATTATGTCCCTCAACGCGGAGATTCGAACCATCGAGAACAGTAATGGAATCGATTCGACTAAAGAGATGATCGTTTGCATATTTCGCAAAGACATCGCTCATGCCAGGTTCAACACCCATACCAATGAGCGCAAATATTTTTCGCTCTTCCCAATTCCAGTCTCGAGCAAATTGTTCATCGCCAAGTTTCACACCTGTTTCGGTGTAGGGATAATGGGGATGGGGCCGGGAAAGTGACATTGCCATATCAATGTAATTTGTATTTTCAATTTCACATGCGAGAAAAATCGGCATAACAAATCGTGGATCAACTGCATTGATGACAACATCAGGATCGGCTTTACGAATAAGTTCTCGAAGATCCTCGAGTTCGGCAGCATTCACCTGGGCTGCTGAGAAACGTGGGTCTTTAACTCGATAAACCGCTTCTTCTGCGCGCGCGAGGGTTCTATCCGCAATCACCATTGAGGTAATAAAAGATCGACGTGAAGCGATACTTGCAATCGCTCGGCCTACTCCGCCCGCACCGATAACGAGGGCTTTCATGGGGAATCAACTCCAAATTATTTTTTTGGAGTCTACCTAACGGCTTATGAACTAGCAATTTCACGCATGAGTCGTGAGAATTAACTGCTGTTAATGTCCTCGTAGCTCAGTGGATAGAGCAACCGCCTCCTAAGCGGTAGGTCGCAGGTTCAACTCCCGCCGAGGACACGACTTTTAACTAAAAACGACCGTTCGTTTTCCTACAATAAATATTCGTTCTTCAGCAAATTGTTTCACTGCTTTTGCTAAAACTCGACGTTCAATATCGCGACCAATGGCAATTAAATCTTCCGGAGTTGCTGCATGGGTTACATGAGCAACATCTTGTTCGATAATTGGTCCATCATCGAGTTCACGTGTAACAAAGTGTGCGGTGGCACCGATGATCTTCACGCCACGGTCATGTGCTTGGTGATAGGGCTTAGATCCTTTAAAACCCGGTAAAAATGAATGGTGAATATTGATGATCCGTCCAGCATTACGCTCGCAAAATTGAGTTGAAAGAACCTGCATGTAACGAGCGAGAACGATAACGTCGATTCCTCGGCTCTCGATTTCCTTTTGGATTTGCGCTTCTTGAGTAGAACGAGTTTCTTCGGTGACTGGCAAAAAGAGAAATGGAATTCCATGGCTTTCTACCAATGGACGAAGATCCTCATGGTTGGCGATAACCAATGGAATCTCAATGGGTAATTCATTAAGTTCGACGAGGTACAGCAAATCTCGCAAACAGTGGCTCTCTTTTGTTACGAGAATGAGCGCTTGCAATTTTTGATGATGCGGACGGATGCGAAGTTCAGGATTAAATTTTCCCAGACCATCGTGAAGTACTTTGCGCGCTTCTGCTATTTCGTAGTGTGTTTCAAATCGAGTTCGCATAACAAACGTAGTGGTAAGTTCATCGGTGAATTGTTGATTTTCAATGATGTTCCCGCCGCAGGCGAGCACCGAAGACGTCATCGCGTGAACGATGCCAGGCTGATCCTGACACTGCAATGTTGCGATGTAATCCATTGAAGAATGTTAAAGGATCTTAATGTGAAATCGTAAATCGCTTGAGGAACTTCGGAGCCCACCAATTTCGTTCACCGAAGAGTCTCATTAATGCAGGTACTAAGAAAGCACGAATGAGCGTCGCATCAAGCAAAATTGCAAAAGCAACACCAAAGCCAAGCATTTTTATTGATGTAATTCCACTAATACAGAATGTGCCGAATACGACGGCGAGCAGAGTGGCTGCGGCGGTAATAATTCTTGCCGATCGTTGTAAACCTGTTGCAACAGATTCAACATTAGATTTTCCAGCCTCATGTTCTTCTTTGATTCGCGAGAGCAGGAAAAGTTCATAATCCATGGACAATCCAAATGCAATAACAGCGATTAATACGATAGAACCAGTATCAACACTTCCGGTCACCGTGAAGTCGCCAACGAGCCACTTCATATTCCCGTCAATAAATATCCACGTGAGAACTCCAAGCGTTGCGGCAAGAGAGATAACGTTGAGCAGCACTGCTTTTATGGGCAAGATAATTGAACCAGTGAAGACAAAGAGCAAAATCAATATCCCGATGCCAATCCATAGCGCTACCCAGAATAAAGTGCGTGAGGTGGCATCTTGAGTGTCGGTGTAATCAGCAGCAACGCCGCCAATCAATGTGCCTGCTGGCTTTGTTAAGGCACGCACGTGATGAATGAGCTCTTGCGCTTGCGGCGTTCGTGGTGGCATTGAATGGATAGCGGTCACTCGAACATCTTCGCCAGAGACCTCCATCTGACCGACTCGAACAATTCCACTGACAGACATCAATTGGTCTTTAAATTCCGTAATGGAATTAATCTGCGAAGCGCCATTGGGAATGATGATTTCAATGGGATTTCCCTCTTGGCCAGAGAAATTATCAGAAATAAATTTAGCTGCTTGCGCGGATGGATTATTCGCAGGGAGCACACGGCTATCAACTTGGCTGAAGGAAATATTACGAATAGGCGCTATAAAAATTGATAAGAGAAAAAGTGCGAGAACGACAACAGCAACAGGTCGTTTCATCACGGTACGTGCGATGCGTGCCCATCGACCGTCATCGCGGGGAGTAATAGCGCTTTTTCGTATCACGCCAAAATCAATCCGCTTTCCCATGAGCGCCAAAATTGCTGGTAGTGGAATCAACGCACCGACGACAGCGAGCGCGACAACTGCAACACCGGCATAGCCCATCGATTTAAGAAAGTATTGTGGAAAGAACATTAATGAAATGAGCGTGACAATCACTGTGAGGCCAGAGTAAAAGACGGTTTTTCCGGCGGATGCCAAGGTATTTACAACAGATGTTTCAACATCCTTGCCTCGATGCATTTCTTCGCGGAAACGATTGACAATGAGTAGCGCATAATCAATGCCAAGCCCCAGCCCTAGTCCGGTTGTTTGGTTGAGCGCAAAAATCGAAACATGAGTAAACAATGTAATGAGGTAGAGAATAAAGAAGGCACCGAGAATTGACGTTATGCCGATGACAAGTGGCATAGCCGAGGCAGCCATTGCACCAAAAACGAATATCAAGAGGATAAAAGTTAAAGGGATAGAGATTGACTCTGCGACTTTGAGATCAGATTTGATTTTACTATTGATGGAATTAGCGAATACTGCACCACCAGATGCAAGAACTTCGATGTTTTTATATCGACCTTCGTATGTACTGCGATAGTAACCACCGTTGGAATCGACCGCGCTAAAGTCATTAGATTTTAAATAAATAAAAATGTATGCAGATTTACCATCATTACTTCGCAAGGTTGGAATTTTCCCAGCGCTCCAATAAGAGAGAACTTTCTCTGCCGAAGGTTCTGTTCGCACTTTCGACTCTAATTCCAAGGCTGTCGCAATAACTTCGGGATCTTCAACGGATGTAGCGCTTTTAACGACGAGTACTACAGCCGGATCTTTTACCTTGAAAGTATCAGTGAGATAAGTCCAGACCTTGGCGGATTCACTGTTGGGATCGGAATATCCACCGCTATCAAGTTTGGTAAAAACTAGGGACCCAACGCCACCAAGAATGATGATGGACACGAAGAAGAGACTTAATGTGCGTTTTCGACGTTTAACAATGAGGTGCCCAAGTTTTTCAAACATTATGAAAGTCTAATTGAGAAAGGCATTCTCGGATATTTGAAAAGTGATCTAAACTTTGCAGTGTGAGTGAGATCATTCCTAATATCACCGCTGATGAAGTCGATTTAGAAAAAGATGATAATCGAGATGATCAGATCAAACGCGAGAAGCCACCTCACCACGACGATTAATTATCAGATTTTTGAGATGCTGGTGAGGGTGTTGTAGAAGTAGTCGACGTAGAAGTATTTGGCGCGGCAGATTTTTCACTTGATTTTATGGGCGCAGCAGGTTTTGATTGAGAATCAGTTTTATAAAAACCAGAACCTTTAAAAACAATTCCTACGTTGGAATAAATCTTTCGAACTGATTTTCCACACTCAGGACACGTTGTTAGCGGTTGATCGGAAAACGCTTGAACTGCTTCAAATGCATGGCCACACTCATTGCAGGCATATTGGTATGTAGGCACAAGCGCCAAGTCTAGGTAAGTGGCAGGATTAGCGCTAATCGAGGTCAGGAGTAGCAGTGCGTATAAGGAATGTGATCGCGCCTACTCATGGATTAATAACGCTCGTCCTGAGTTTCATATTTATCATTCAACCATTGGTTGCTTCAGCCAATAACATTACATTGACGACGCCAGCCAATGGTTCAGTACTTAGTATTGCTCCTAGTCAAGTAACTATTACGGGTTCAGTTCCACTCGTCGATTTAGGTAATCAACTCACCGTGACTGATCCGCAAGGAGTAAGAGTTGATGATGGTTCATTGACAGTTTCTGACAAGGCATTAACGGTGGGGATAAAGCCACTTACAGTGAGTGGTTCATACACAGTGTCATACAGTCTTCTCGGAGTGAATGACGTACCCCTATCTGGCACATATACATTTACATTTAATGCGCCAGCAGTAATCGAAAGTCCTAGTGCACTGCCAACATCTGATCCAGACGCGAGCTCATCTGCCCAACCAGTGTCATCACGTCGCGGTGCTGATGTGTTTGTTATCGGGTTATTAGGAATTGCGTTCCTGGTTCTTATTGCATTATTTCGAATGGCGCGAAATACCTTGAGGAAGTAATGCTTCAGGTTTCAATAGTAATAAGCACTGTATCAGGAATTGTCATCATTGGATTCTTGAGCGCATCTGCCTTTTATGTGCGCGAAAACCACGGAGTAATAAGAGATCGACAATTACTTACTTATATCCCCCCACTTTCAATTCTCTGGGCGCTATCGCAACTCGCAGTCATTAATGCCACGCTTGCTTCAATACTTGATACAACTTTTATTCACAGCATCGACCTCATTTCTCTTCGATCATTTGTTACTCAAACAACGCTTGGCAAAGTACTTTTCTATGAATTTCTCGGCGCACTATGTGTTGCTCTGTGTTCGTCATTTATCCGCAAGACTGGCGGAATTTTGGGTTTATTAATTGTCGCGATGATCTCGCTAGTTTTTCCACTTTTTCAAAGCCATGGAAGTCAATCACGTTTACACGGATTAGCTATTGGCGCCATCATCTTTCACGTTTCCGCGGTCGCGCTGTGGATGGGCGGCGTGGTAGCGATGCTCTTCATCTCCGATCGCGTCGAAGCTCTTCCGAGATTTAGCACAGTCGCTCTGTGGGCTTCCATCATTGTCGGTGTTAGCGGAGTTGCAAATGCGTATACCCGGCTAAATTTTCTGTCGGCTTGGAACTCGCTGTATTCACTCCTTGTTGTACTGAAAATAGTTTTATTTGCGCTACTCATCTTGGTAGGTGCCCGTCATCGAACTCATATTGCTCATTTAATAGAGGAAAATGCAGTAGCGGAGAATGCAGAAACAAAAGTTGAATTAGCACACTCCCGTGATGATAGAACACACGCCGCCACATCCAATCTGGCGATCTATCGATTACTCATCGGTGAATTAGTTTTGATGGTATCTACTGTTGCTGTAGGAGTAGTGCTTGCTCGAACAACGCCACCTACTGCACCATTGAGTGACGATGGAAAAATTGATCCGGCGTTAGCGCTTACTGGTGTCCCCATGGTTGCGCCACCAACTTTCTCTCGAGTATTCATGAGCTATGAACCCGATGGAATTATTCTTGGATTACTCATTCTCAGCACAGCTCTCTATATTCGCGGTGTCATTGTTTTAAGTAAACGAGGCATACGTTGGCCAATCGGCCGCACAATTTCCTTCGCACTCGGAATTTCCATGATTGATTTTGCAACAAGTGGTGGGCTTGGCGTCTATTCACATTTTGCATTTTCTTGGCACATGGTGGCACATATGGTTTTATCGATGATTGCGCCAATCGGCATTGTTCTTGGCGCGCCACTCACGTTGGCATTAAGAACATTGCCAGCAGGGAGAACTCCTGAGGAACGTGGCTTACGGGGATTTCTTGTTGCCATACTCCATTCACGATACATAAAAGTAATGACACATCCCATCGTTGCACTCGCAATATTTGATGGATCGCTTTTTGCACTGTATATGACACGTCTCTTTGGAAATCTGATGACTGGTCATTTAGGACATGTGGTGATGGATATCCACTTTGTACTTGCCGGTGCGCTTTTTTTCCACGTCATCGTGGGGATTGATCCGAATCCACGCAAAGTTCCCTACCTTGTAAAAATCGTGATGTTATTTGCTGCAATGAGTATTCATGCTTTTTTCTCACTCTCACTCCTATCGATGACAACTCTTCTCGATCATGGTTATTTTTACGCGCTACAACGACCATGGTGGAGTGACTTACTTGCCGATCAAAAGCTTGGAAGTTCACTGGGTTGGGCTATTGGAGAAATTCCCATCGTGCTCGCACTCATTGCAACCTTTATCCAATGGGTGCGTGATGATGCGCGTGAAGAGCAAAGAATTGAACGTAAATCTCGGATCGATCGCGCTGCCGGCCGGGAGGATGAGCACGATGCGTATAACCGATATCTTGAAATGCTCGCCCATCGAACTCGCGACGAAGAATTACGCGAAAAAGAATAGAATCAAAACATGGACGATCTCTTCACGCTACCTGCCGAGTATGAATCGCTACGAGAGAGCGTTCGCGCGCTAGCAACGAAAAAAATAGAACCCTATGCACATGACGTTGATGCGCAATCTCGTTTTCCACAAGAAGCTCACGACGCGCTACTACAAGCAGGGCTTTTAGCTGCGCATGTGCCTGCCGAATACGGTGGCGATGGTGCAGATGCGTTAGCAACAGTAATTATTATTGAAGAAGTTGCGCGCGCGTGCGCCTCGTCATCACTCTTGCCAGCAGTGAATAAATTGGGATCGCTCCCTTTGATGTTAGCTGGAACTGATATCCAAAAGAGACGATGGTTATCAGAACTTGCTCGCGGTAAAGGATTTTCTTATTGTCTCTCCGAGACTGATGCTGGATCTGATGCCGCTGCAATGAAAACAAAAGCAGTACGTCATGGCGATACGTGGTTACTCAATGGAAGTAAGAAATGGATTTCTAATGCTGGTCACTCGGAGTTCTATACCGTTTTAGCGAGTACTGATCCCAGCCAAGGGGCGAAAGGAATCACCGCATTTGTTGTCGAAAAAGGCGATACCGGTGTCTCATTTGGCGCCCATGAAAAAAAGATGGGTTTTCGTGGCTCACCAACTCGTGAAGTGTATTTTGACAATGTTGAACTCGCTGATGACCGCAGACTTGGCGACATTGGCAGTGGGTTTGCGCTCGCGATGCGAACGCTGGATCACACACGCATCACCATTGCTGCTCAAGCGCTAGGAATTGCGCAAGGAGCATTTGATTATGCAACGAATTACGCTCATGAAAGAAAGCAATTTGGAAAGGCAATATTCGACTTTCAAGCAATTCAATTCATGTTGGCAGATATGGCGATGGATATTGTTGCTGCTCGACAATTAACGTATGCAGCTGCCGCACGATCAGAGCGATCGGATGCCGATCTCACATTTTATTCTGCAGCAAGCAAATGTTTTGCATCAGATGTTGCGATGAAAGTTACGACGAATGCGGTGCAAGTATTGGGTGGCTATGGATACGTCAATGATTTTCCCGTCGAACGCATGATGCGAGATGCCAAATTAACGCAGATATATGAAGGTACTAATCAAGTTCAACGCATCGTGATGGCACGACATTTAGGTGACACGGTTTAATAGTTCTGAATTTTATTTTTTGAATCGAATGAGAATTTCAGGAGTCGCTACGGCATTGACTTTTTGGTCATGCTCCTCATGGGGAAGTGGTGTACTTGTAATTTCGCCTTCATAAACCAGGGCAATTGTCCACGCAGTGCTCTCCGCTAACGCGCGATCATATGAACCACCACCTTGACCAAGTCGATAGCCAGATCGATCAATCAGAAGCGCAGGAACAATAATCACATCGAGCAGGTTCACTGGCGTCGCTGGGCCCACTGGTTCCATCACATTTCTGTGTTCGGATTTTTTCAGGTCAGAAGTTTTTCCACTCCATGCCACCCACTCTAAAGAATTGTCAGCGAGCACTCGAGGAAGAAATAACTTTTTGCCTGCAGCTAACAGAGCTGAATTTATCTCAGTGGTGGCTGGTTCATCGCCATAGGAGAAATACGTTCCAATGTGATGGGCATTTTTAATTTCGTGGGATGTGGTGACGTGCAACCAGGTGAAGAGTTGACGCTCTGAATTTCTTGCTAATTCACGGCTACGTCGCGCACTTTTACGGAGCTCTATCTTTTCAGCAAGTTCCATGGGATTAGCCTAATGACAAAGTATGGTTAGAAACCTATGGAGCCAATCGACGATAGTGCAGCACAGATACAAAAGTTTCGAGTGAGCGAATTTGGCCAAGCGCTTTTAAAACTTGCGAGCCCAATTGAATCCTTCGAAATGCCTCTACTTGATGCTCACGGTGCAACGCTAGCCACAGATATTTTTGCTGGCGAACGTTTAGTTCTACGTGCTGGCTCACGAATTCGTTCCACGCAAATCGGATTAGCCGCATCGATAGGTCTCGATCGATTACCAACAAGACCACAGCCCAGAGTCGTTGTTATTTCTGCAGGAGCAGATCTTGTCGAGCCTGGTCACCGGTTGCGTGACTCAGATGATGAATTCGAAGCGAATTCATGGTTATTAACCACGGCGATGAAAGAAGCTGGCGCGGTGGCATTTCGCGTCCATCTCATTCCGGAGAATGAATCGACGTTACAAGCGGTGGTCGAAGATCAACTCGTACGTGCAGATCTGGTGGTCATTAGCGGTGAACGCCATGATGATTCCTTTGCCCTGATTACCCGAACTTTAAATAACCTTGGCGAAATTACACAGGTACACCCGTTAATCGAGGGAAGTGGACTTCATAATTTTGGAACCATCGGCCCTGATAAAACCCCGGTCGTTACGTTGCCTGGAGATCCTATTGCTGCATATATCTCATGTGAACTTTTTATTCGACCAATGATTCGTCAGATGATGGGACTTTTTGATCTTTATCGACCCGTGCATAAGGCGAGGTTAAGTAATTCTGTAACGAGCTCTGAAGGTGAAACAACATTTTTACGAGGATTGGTAACGGGAAATATCAAAGAGGGATTTCACGTTGAGGTGCTTGAGAATCAACATGATTTGGTGGGTTTGTCAGATGCAAATTGCCTCGTTGTAATAGGCGAAGAACGAACTACTGTGAGTTCAGGCGAAATCGTTGACGTCATGTTGCTTGAACGGCGCTACATTTAAATGGTGAAGATTTAAATGCCACGAACATGGCCAATCATTCTCGGCGCAGGCGATCTCACATTGCGACCACTTCGGTTTCGCGATCGAAAAAAGTGGTTAGAGGCTCGCTTCACTAATCGTGCGTGGCTCAAGTCGTGGGAAGCAACGTCTCCATTTCATTCCGAAAAAGATCTCCCATCCTTTTATCAGATGGTTCGGTATCACCATAAAGAAGGTCGCGCTGGTCGAGCGTTGACCTTCGCTATGTGGAAAGGTCCAGAACTTATTGGGCAAATAACGATGGGTGGAATTGGCTATGGCGCATTACGCGGCGCACATATTGGGTATTGGATAGATCAACGCTATGCAAACCAAGGTTTAACGACAAAGGCGGTAGCGACGCTGACAGACTACGGCTTTGAAGTCTTAAAACTACATCGGATAGAAATAAATATCAGACCAGAGAACGGCGCTTCACGTCGGGTCGCTGCCAAAGCTGGATTCCACGAAGAAGGAATGCGACCTTCTTATTTACATATCGATGGTTCATGGCGTGACCACATCGTTTTTGTGCGATTTAATCCGAGTGATAAGTAGATTTTTTTAGCGACGCGAATTCGGAAATACCCGAATAGTCCGATATTCCCATTTAGATTTGGCCATCATGGGTTCGGGACTTATCTATCTCATCATCGTGGGGATGTGGGTTTCCTATTTTCTTCCGCAATGGATTTCGAGCCACGAAGAGGTGTCAGGAAAATCTGTCGAGAAATTTCGTGACAGCATGCGTGCGGTAGCTCAGTCTGCCGGAGTACCAACTCAAGAAGAACTTGCTCGAGAAAATGAACACAATCTTGTCGTTCGTCGAGTTGTCTTCATCTCGCTCGCAGGTTTATTTATCATCACTTTAGTATTGAGTGTTATCGGAATCATGTCTCCGATAATTATCTTGATTCCAGTTTCAGGAATTGCCCTTTATATTGCTCATGTACGTCGACAGATTCAGGCAATGCATCGTGCCCTTCG
>CAZQWU010000006.1:0-46663 GCA_964597305.1 uncultured Bifidobacterium sp. | reverse complement strand
CAAAACCTGCAATAAAAAGTAGAGTTCCTAAGAAGATCCGTACCCGAGATGCACTCACGCCAGCGACATAACCGATGTAACCTGGCAGTAGTGGCAACACACATGGCGAAATAAATGAAATGAGTCCAGCAAGTGCTGCAACAACAATTGCAACTATAAGATTGCTATCAAAAATGACATTAACAAACACATCGCTCATTGTTCTGAACGCACTTCATTAATTATTCGCTTCACATCTGTGTATAAAGCTTCACCGCTAATACGCGCTGCAATTCGATTTTTCTTATCAACAATAATCGTTGTCGGTATTGCATTTGGAGTAACACCTTTAAATTCAACAAGAATGGCGTCGTCAATGAGCGTGGGGTACGTGATATTAAAGCGCTTGATAAATGCACGCGCGGCCGTCTGGTTATCGCGGGTCAAAATGCCAAGGAATTGAACATCGGGAAAGTATTCAGCAAGCGCCTGCAGAGTTGGTGCTTCTGCCCGACATGGCGAACACCATGATGCCCACACGTTGATCACTTTCACTTTCCCTGAACTGTCAGTGAAATTTCCAGTCAACGTTTTCCCACTCAGTGGTGGCGCAACTATTCGTTGCGCTGAAGAAATCTGCATGATTGTTCCGTTGCCCGATACAAAGGCATCTTCATTAGGAGATGAGGTACCGCCACCTGAACAACTCGTTAAAACAAGCGCCACACATGACACGATGAGTAATTTCGATATTCGATTCATCTCGGTAAAATCATCGCGGTAGTAGATGCACGGCAGGCTCTTGATACTGAAAACCGGTAATTATTCCTTGGTTATCTATATGAAAACTGGTCACTGATGCCAATGTACATTCACGCTTTCTTGGATCATGGAGAAACGAACGCCCCTCTATAAATGATCGAAATATCCAGATCGGGAGTTGATGCGATACACATATCGCATCTTTTCCATTCGCCGCTTGGTGAGCTGAAAAAACAGCAGCTCTCATTCGATTTACAATCTCCACATAGGGTTCGCCCCATGAGGGGCGCCACGGATTCCATAAATGTCGCCACGCACTTGGATGTTTAAGTGCGCCAATTCCAATATCAAATTTCTTACCTTCAAATACATTTCCTGCTTCTATTAAGTTTGAATCCGTTGTGATAGTCACGTTATGTGTGTGCGCAATTGGCGCAGCTGTCTCTTGAGCACGTTGAAGCGGTGATACATGAAGCGCACCAATTTCTAGATTTTTCGACCAATCAGCGATCGTTCGCGCCATTTCTTGACCACGCTCTGATAATCGCCAACCAGGTTGGCGTCCATAAAGAATTTTCTCTGGATTTTCGACTTCACCATGTCGAACTACGTGAACGTACGCCATGTGCCAAGCATAAAGCAGTAAAAGAAGCCGAGATTCATGGGCTTCGCTAGGGTTAAGTAATGACGGAGGCTATGTAATGACGGAAAAGCCGATTGCCTTCTTTGACGTCGATAACACTTTAATCCGTGGTTCCACTATTTATTTCCTTGGTCGAGGCATGTATCAACGCGGATTTTTCTCAAAAAAAGATATTGGCGCATTTGTCTTAGCGAATCTGCGCTATCGAATGACCGGGACCGAAAAACCCGAAGAGATTGTTCGTTTTCAAAAAGCTGCACAAGATTTTGTCGGCGGTCATGAAGTCGACCATCTCTTTGCTATTGGAAACGAAATTTATGATGAATATGTATCGCCCGCTATGTGGCGAGAAACAATCGATATCGCACAGGCACATCTCACAGCTGGTGAAGAGGTGTGGCTGGTAACAGCGGCACCAGAAGACATGGCAAAACTCATTGCACACCGTTTAGGTTTTACCGGTGCGTTGGGAACAAAAGCAGAAGTAAAAGATGGTAAATACACCGGCGCCATGATTGGTTCGCTTCTTCACGGTAAAGAGAAAGCGCTCGCGATACAAGCGCTCGCGGTAGAGAAAAATATTTCTTTAAAGGATTGTTATGCATACTCAGATAGTTCCCATGATCTACCACTGCTCACTGCAGTCGGACATCCACATGTCATCAACCCAGATGCCAAACTGAGAATTATCGCATTTGCTAATGGTTGGCCGATACACGACTTTCGCCGATTGCGCTTCCTCAATCGCATGATTGGACCAGTAGTGAGTCGTTGCGCCGGATTTTTAACCTATCTTCGCCCGCGCCGATAAGAAAATATCCAGTAATGTTGGCCAGTTATGTCACTGCGCCTTGCTTCACACCACATTCCATCATTAGCCGATGAATTACGTGCGCGCTCAGATAATGAATTGGAAATTTTATTTCGGCTACGACCAGATCTCATCACACCTGTTCCAGCAGATATTTCTGCGTTAGCAACGCGAGCAACCTCTGGGCCAAGTTTGGTGCGGGCAATTGAGGCGCTTAATCAATGGCAATTTTCCATTCTAGAAGCGGCGATGGCGCTCAGTGAACCTTTTACGCCACAACAGATTGTTAAAGCCACGACAAAAGGCGCTGACAAAGTTATTACTGAATTACATCAACGCGCATTGATTTACGCAGATGGTTCTGGATTTCGAGTGCCACGTGCGCTTCACGATTTACTTGGTGGCTCACCTGCAGGCCTGGGCCCACATTCCATCGCAGAATTAAATCTCAAAGAGCTTTCACGCGCTCCACAAGGCGCTGTAGATCTATTAGCAAAGTTAACGTGGGGAAGTGCAAAGGGAACCGTTTCGGATATTCGCAAACGTGGAACTCCTATCGCATGGTTGATTGAAAAACATTTCCTCATTCCACTCGACCAAACAACTGTTGTCGTACCACGCGAATTAGGGCTTCACCTACGCGGTGGAAAAGTTCATCAAAGTTATCATGTTCAACCACCGAAAATCACTGGGACTGCGTTCCAACGAAAAGATATTGACCGAGCTGCCATTGCTTCAATCAGCAATCTCCTTCGCTGGTGTCGAGAATTGCTCAATTACTGGGCAGAAGAAACACCTTCGGTTCTGCAAAGCGGTGGCCTAGGCTTACGTGATTTAAGAAAATGTGCACAACACCTTGGCGTTGACGAAGAGTGTGCGGCATTTGTTGCTGAATTATGTTATCTCGCTGGTCTTGTTGTCGCCGATCCTGATGGTCGCATTCTTCCCACCACTGCATTTGATATGTGGTTAGTAAAATCCCCAGAAGAACAATGGCGAGAATTAGTCACACTGTGGTCGCTCACTTCTCGAGTCGCAGGACTCATCGGCAAATCAGATTCCAAAAATGCAAATGCGCTTGGCTATGACCTTGATCGTTCTAATGCAGCAGTAATTCGACGCCACGTTCTCAATCTTTTATTGGAAAGTGAAGAATGTGCGCCTTCTGTAGAAAGCGCTCAAACGGTGATCGCATGGATTTATCCCAATCGACGCGGAGGATCACTTCACTCAGACGTTGTTGCATGGACCCTTCGTGAATGTGAATGGCTCGGTATTACCGGACAGGGTGCTCTCTCTACGTTCGGAGCTCGATTTATACATGACGATGATTCGCTCACCATTAATACCGCGCTGCCTCAACCAGTGGATCATATTTTGATCCAAAGCGATAACACGGCAATCGCTCCTGGCCCGCTAGTTATTGACCTTGATCGACGCCTTTCAACATTCGCTGATATCGAAAGTCGCGGCGGCGCTACGGTATATCGATTCACTGAAGCAACTATCCGGCGCGGTCTTGATCATGGTCATACTGGTGATGAAATAAAAACTTTCTTGATGAAAACTTCTAAGACACCAATGCCACAACCATTGGAATATCTGATTTCAGATGTTGCGAAAAAACATGGTCGACTCAAAGTAGGTTACGCATCGAGCTATTTACGATGTGAGGATGAAGGAATTATTAACCAGATTCTTAATGACAAACGGTTAGAACATCTTAGGTTTCGTGCCATTGCGCCACAAGTTCTTATTTCAGAAAGCGAGAACGCAGAAGTCATAGAAGATTTGCGTGGCGCTGGGTATTACCCAACTGGTGAAAATAGTTCCGGCGCAGTTATTTCAGCACATGGACAAAAACGAGCGAAGTCAAAGCCAAAGCCGCCTCGCATCATTACAGATATTTCAACCCCATCCGAAACCATTCTTTCGACTGCGATTCGCACCTTAAGGGCTGGTGAGAGAGCGTCGGCAAAGAAGCCACACGTGAGATCAGATGTACCTCGTACAAGTGCAAATGAAACGTTGGAGATTCTTAATAAGTATCTTGGCGAAGAGATCACATTAATTATCGGATACGCCGATACAAATGGTGGTGTATCCCAACGAGTGATTGATCCGGTTTCAATTTCGCAAGGCGCCCTCTTGGCTCGAGATCACGCAACTGGTCAGCTACAGCATTACAAAATCCCGCGTATTACTGGAGTAATTCCCGCATGAGTAACGGTTACGGCAGACTAAGCGCATGATTCTCGATGACCTGAAAACATTGGTGGAGATTGAATCTCCTACCGAAGATCTCGAGGCATGTACGCGCGTAATTCGCGCTGCCGTTGATATTACCGACCGAGTACATGGAAAACCTGCTGAGGTAGTTATCGAAAATGGTCGACCAGTATTTTGGTTTGGCGCAAAAAATCCCGAGATTATTCTCCTTGCACATCTGGACACTGTCTGGCCACATGGATCATTTCAGCCTTTGTGGTCACATGATGGCGATGTTATTCGCGGTCCCGGCTGCTTTGATATGAAGGCAGGATTTATACAGGCGTTGTACGCCATGAAAAATCTTGATCACAATCGGTTAGCACTTATAGCAACATCAGATGAAGAGACCGGAAGTGCCACTTCAAAAGAGATGATTATGCGTATCGCAAAGAACGCTCGCGCTGTTTTGGTACTTGAAGCCACCCTTGATGGAAAAGTTAAGACTGGTCGAAAAGGAACATCGATGTATCAAATTCATGTTCATGGCCTCGCATCGCATGCAGGTCTTGAGCCTGAGAAGGGTATTAACGCGACTGTCGAGATTGCTCATATCATTAAAACGATTACTGAATTAGAAAATTCTGCTCAAGGAACTACAGTCGTCCCTACAAAATTAATTTCCGGAACTACAACTAACACTGTACCGGCACTTGCCGTTCTTGATGTTGACGCTCGATCATTTGACATGACAGAGCTCCAAAGAGTTGATAGCGCCATTCGAGGTTTGAAAACTATTCATCCACAGGCCCGCGTAGAAATTACCGGTGGTATCAATCGACCACCACTTGAAGAAAAAAGCACCATCGCGTTATATAACAGATTAGAAAAAGTGATAGAAAAACTTGGTCGCGCGCCAATTGGCAATGTAAAAGTCGGTGGTGCAAGCGATGGTAATTTCGCCGCTGCTGCAGGAGCACCTACTCTGGATGGACTCGGTGCAGTTGGCGCAGGCGCGCACGCGCTCAATGAATGGGTTCAGGCTTCATCGGTTCAAGATCGTGCAGACCTGCTTCACGAATTTCTCAAGGATTTACTCGCTCATGACTGATGGTCCATTAATAGTTCAGAGTGATAAAACGCTCCTGCTTGATATTGATCATCCACAATCAGCTGAATGCCGTCGCGACATTGCACCTTTTGCTGAACTCGAAAAATCGCCTGAACATATCCATACCTATCGACTCACCTCACTTGGTTTATGGAATGCCCGGGCTGCTGGCCATGATGCAGAACAAGTCATCGATACATTATTAAAGTATTCGCGATTTGCTGTTCCACATTCATTGCTTATTGATATTGCCGAAACGATGGGTCGCTACGGTCGACTTCGACTTGAATCACATCCAGTCCATGGACTTGTCTTAATTTCACAGGATGCGGCGGTTCTTGCCGAAGTCATTCGCGGGAAAAAAGTCGCACCACTTCTTGGTGCGCGAGTCGATGATGAAACTATTGCAGTACATCCAAGTCAGCGTGGTTTCCTCAAACAAGCGCTACTTCGACTTGGATGGCCAGCTGAAGATTTTGCTGGATATGTTGATGGCCAAGCTCATGAGATTGCACTTAAAGAAGATGGCTGGAAACTTCGCGAATATCAGAAGTTAGCTGCAGAAGGTTTCTGGCATGGCGGCTCTGGTGTCGTTGTTCTTCCGTGCGGAGCTGGAAAAACAATTGTAGGCGCAGCTGCAATGGCTCATGCACAAGCCACAACTCTGATTCTTGTCACCAACACAGTGGCGGCGCGACAGTGGCGAGATGAATTACTACGACGAACATCTCTCAATGAGGATGAAATCGGTGAATATTCAGGCGCGAAGAAAGAGATCCGACCTGTCACTATTGCTACCTATCAAGTGATGACAACACGAAAAAAAGGTGTTTATGCACATTTAGATCTCTTTGATGCCCATGATTGGGGGCTCATCATCTATGACGAAGTTCATCTTTTACCTGCGCCAATTTTTCGATTTACTGCTGATATTCAATCGCGCCGACGACTTGGTTTGACTGCAACGCTTGTCCGAGAAGATGGCATGGAGGGCGAAGTGTTCTCGCTCATTGGACCGAAACGTTTCGATGTCCCTTGGAAAGAAATTGAAGCGCAGGGCTACATCGCTCCGGCAGATTGTGTTGAGGTTCGCGTGACTTTAACCGATCATGAACGATTGGCTTACGCTACGGCAGAACGTGAAGATATGTACCGCACGTGTGCCACCACCATGACAAAGAAAAGTGTGATTGTTGCGTTGGCCAACCATCATGCCAACGATCAAGTATTGATTATTGGGCAATATATCGACCAAATAGATGATGTGGCAGCAACTTTAGGTGTACCTGTAGTTAAAGGAGATACGCCGGTGAAAGAGCGAGAGCGACTCTTTCACCTGTTTAGAACTGGTGAAGTTAAGTGTTTGGTCGTTTCAAAAGTTGCAAATTTTTCCATTGACCTTCCAGAAGCATCAATCGCCATTCAAATCTCAGGAACTTTTGGCTCGCGCCAAGAAGAGGCGCAACGACTAGGTCGAGTACTCCGACCGAAAGCAGATGGCCGCGGAGCACGTTTTTATTCGCTCGTTGCCCGTGACACGGTTGATCAAGATTTTGCTCAAAACCGACAACGCTTCCTCGCCGAACAAGGTTATGCCTATCGCATTATTGATGCCGACGATGTTTTATCAGGAAAGATTTAGTTTTCTCAGTCACCATTAATTGTTTCAATTGCTTTGATAAAACGTTCACGGTCAATGCGCCAGTAATCATGCGGTTGGCCATTAATGAAGGTGACTGGAACCTTTTCGCCAAATTCTTTTTCGAGGGTTTCGCTGCCGTCGATAAATTCAACCTCGAGCGAAAAGCCATAGGTACTTTGTAATTCACGCGCAGTTTTCTCTGCGATTTCGCATAGATGGCAACCATGGCGCGAGTAAATTTTGATGCCGATCACATTCAAACCTTAATTCTTTCTGACAATTTCCACAGGTAGTAGCTTTGAGGTTTTAGGTACTCGCACCCTTTGATAAGTTCCTGCCCATGCGTTTTACCAGCTTCCTCAAGAGATTTACGCTTCCACTTACGCTGGGCCTTTCGTTAATTCTGGCGCCACTCTCCCTTCCTTCTGCTCAGGCCCTCGCCTTTGAACGTACCCCCTCCACACACTGGTTTCATACTTTTGCCAGCGGAAATCCAACAACTCAAAGCGCGAACGTTATGGCGCGAGATGTTACTCCGCGAGCACATATCAATAGTAAAAGTCGATTTGAAATTACGTACAACAGTTTTCCTGCTGAGGCGCAAGCTGCATTTCAAGCGGCAATTGATATTTGGTCTGACAATTTTAAATCTGCAGTACCCATAAAAATTCAAGCTACTTGGGGGCGTCAGACAAGTGGTGTCCTAGGTTCTACTCGACCAGACTATTTCTATAAAAATTTCCCTGGCGCACCTGCACGTGATATTAATTATCCGTCCGCGCTTGCGAACGCACTGGCTGGAAAAGATTTAGATGTCAATCGACCTGACATCATCATGACAATTAATGCGAGAGCGCCGTGGTACACCGGCACTGATGGCCGACCATCGCGCAGTGAATATGATCTTGAATCAGTCGTACTTCATGAAGTAGCACATGGATTAGGTTTCCTAACACTTGCAGCCTACGACCCGTTCTTTGGATATGGCAGCATCGATCAACCAACTCCATTTGATGCCTTTACACAATTACCTGATGGCCACCAATTGATCGATTTAGCATCTCCATCACTTGAGCTCGGTAAAGCGCTAACAAATAAATTAGTGTGGTCTGGCCCATTAGGTGTCGCTGCAAATAACGGAAATAAAATTATGTTGTATGCACCAACGCGATATGAGGCAGGTTCATCTGTTAGCCATCTCGATGAGGCAACATATTCAAGTTCACCTACAGATGCCGTAATGACGCCCAACCTTGATGTTGGTGAAGTCTTTCACTCTCCTGGACCTCTCCTTCTTGCCATGCTCGAAGATATGCGCGGTAAACCAGCGCCTGGTACTCCGACCGGTTTGCCTGAAGGACCGCGGAACGTGAAAGCAATCGTTGGCGATAAATCCGCCATTGTGACTTTTGATCCGCCCGGAAACGCACGACTTTCACAAGTAACCTCATATGAAGTTCAAGCAAGTAATAACTCGGCGCCAATTACCGTTCTTACATCACCGGCATTAATAACAGGACTAAAAAATGGCACATCGTATTCATTCACTGTCATAGCAAAAAATCAATTAGGAACATCAGATCCTGTTACGACAAATGCGGTTATTCCAGAAGCAACCTGGCGAGCTTCTACTGTCGATCCTCAAGCAGATGGAAAGTATTTGGCGGTAACCACTTTTAAAAATCAGAAAGTAATTGCCTATTCCGATTCGAAAAATGGTGATATCAAACTCGCTATTTATGATGGAAAAAAATGGAATATCTCAACCATCGATGGCAATGGTACGACTGGGGGTAAAACTAGCCACAATGTGGCAGGCGATGTTTCAGCATGTGTAAGCGGAACTGGTGCCTCTCAAAAACTTCATCTGTTTTATGCAGATTTAACGGATAAAGATCTGCGCTACGCACTTTATGATGGAAAAAAATGGAGTTATGAAGTTGTTGATGGAAACGGTCCTGCGCTTAATAAATACGATGATCCCAATCGAACCCGCACGAATAGTGATGTCAGCGTTACCAATGCCTGCGCAATTACCTCAGCGGGAATTCAAGTCTTTTATCGTGATGAAACTCAAGGTGTACTTCTTGGCGCCGTGCGAAGTGGCAGCACCTGGGTTTACGAAATGGTTGACGGCGATAAAACAACTGAAAATCACACGACTGGTGATGTTGGCTTCCATCTTCAAGCACTCGCTGTAGATAAGAAGGTTTACCTGATTTATGACTCAATTCTGACAATTAATCAAAGTACTGAAGCCACAACTGGTGAAGTTCGGTTAGCGACACGATCGTCGATCTATCCCGAAGATTGGCAGTACACAACTCTTGCTGCTACCGGCGGAGCTATCGCAGTTGCCGGTTACAACGTCACTCTCTCCCAAGTTGGTAATCGAGTATTTGGCGCTTGGTTTAGCGCAAGCGGAATAACTATCCCCAATCCCAACCGCGTAGCGTGGGCAACAATTTCCGGAAGTGACCCAGCATCAACAACGTCTATCGATAATTTTGGAACCCCGCTCGGACCAATCGCTATCGATGATAAAGATATTTTGGTGGGATGCGAAGGTCGACTCTGCAAACTCAACAAGATCGATCAATCAGTTGATCTAGTCTCCTCAGCGCTCTTTGAAAAAGAAACTAATGTCGTCTGGCTTACATTAGGGAAAGTCCGATACGCCTTGACGAGCGTCAACGGAAAACTTTCCCTATTGAAGTAACTACTTCTTATTTCGTCGTTGAATACGAGTTTTCTTGAGCAATTTTTTATGCTTCTTCTTTGCCATACGCTTTCGGCGCTTTTTTACAACTGAACCCATTTCAACCTCATTTCTTATTCTCGGATTAAGGTGAAATACATAGTATTGCCTTGCGCGCTAATTACACCGTAACCCAGCCCTTTTAAGTAGCTCAACCAGACTGGATTACCACCCGTGGTAATAGTGGTACCGGTTTTAATGCTTCCTTTTCCAGTAAAAGTCAATAAAAGCAATTGCAATTTAGGTTTCCAGTTTTTCAGACCATTTATTGGACCACTGGAGAGAAATAGCGCACCATTTCCTGCACTTGTGGCTGACGATTGCGCCGGAAATCGCGCGCTCCATACAGGTGTGCCGAATTTTGTTCCACTAAATTGTGTGACAGTTGCTTCGCTTGTTTTTCCCTCCGCAAATCCACCTTGAAGATAACCGTTTGTCACGTTCTCCCAATTTCTTTTAATTTTTGGCAGTGAGCTTCGAACTACGCTCTTGAGCTTCCCCGTTTTTTCAACCCGCAAAAGAATTCCGTCTAGTACTCCTTTAACAGGGAGTTTGTTGATTGTTTCACCACTTTGACCTACGCAATACACATCGCTGTCGAAATTCGTCACGTCGTTGAGCGCTGTAGATTGAACACCTATGAGTTGAGGTGACTCGCACGCGGACAACGAACACATCCATATCGCACCGGCGCTGCCTTTGGAAGTTATTTGACTGCCAACGATGACCATTCCCTTTTCAGTAAACGCAAAGGCTTTAGGGAAACTTGGGTATTGATTACTCAATGAAATATTTGCTAGAAGTTTTCCTGAATTTGAAATATTCCATAGTCGCAATTCCGTTAACCCTTTGCTCAACGGAGTTCTCGGAATGACAGTAATGGAATCTGGATTTATTAACCCTGACGGGATTACCACTGTATTTGTCTCGAAAGATTCACCGCCACCAAGTACCCAGAAAGTTCCATCAGTACCTTCTTTGATATCAGTGGCAATAACCCCATCTTTGAGCGCTAAGCGCCATTTGATTGCGCCATCAAAAGTGCGAGCTGAAATATCGGCGCTGCCATCAAATGACCCAACTGCGATGATGAGATCCTGTTTGAGAATGGTTCGCGAAATATCAAGATTTGTCTCAAACGAGAAATTTGTAGAGACACTTTTTACTGAAATGATCGGTGCGCTATGAGCAGGTTGATCGGCTAGTAGCAAAATCCCAGAGAGCAATACTGCAATTAATTTCAAGCCAATTCCTGAGATCTATTTCGTGCCGCTTTCATCGCATCAACAATAATCTCTATTGTCTTCGCATTTTCTAATGCGGCTATGGCAGCGGCTGTAGTTCCATGAGGACTTGTCACATTGTTTCGCAACGTTGCAGGAGTTTTTCCACTTTCGTTAAGCATGGCTGCTGCACCATTAATAGTTTGAATAGTGAGTGTGGCTGCATCTTTCTCGGAAAGACCCATCTCGACGGCACCTTTGATCATCGCTTCAACAAAATAGAAGAAGTAGGCTGGCCCTGATCCGCTGACTGCGGTCACTGCATCCTGAAGCTCCTCTTCGACAACAATAACTTCACTGCTGGCAGACAAAACATTGGTAACAAAATCAATATCTGCCTCAATAGCAAACTTTCCTGCTGATATAGCGGCCATCCCTCGACCCACAAGTAGTGGTGTATTCGGCATTACGCGAAGAACTGGCGTTCCTTGAATGACACTTTTTTCTATAAAGGATGTTTTCTTACCTGCTGCAAAACTCACCAATAGCGTCGACATCGGTATGTGCTGACCAATTTCCTCCAAAAGTTTCGCCATGTCTTGGGGTTTAACTACTAATAAGATGGCATCGCACTCAGTCGCAATTTTCTCTGGAGTTGACTTGGTCACACCGTATTTGCGCGATATTTCAACTACTCGCTCTTCATTTTTATCAGCTACGCATAGAGATGAAGCTTCATACCCTGCTGCTAATAACCCATGCAAAAGCGCTTCTCCCATAATTCCAACGCCGATTACACCAATGCAATTTCTCCCAGAAAATTGTCGCTCGGAGTTCATGTGACAAGCCTACCTAGTAAGCCTTAGGCTCTGCGCTTATGCCTGAGGTACATGGAAATTTTGCACGCGAATGGATCGAATTTGTTGATCCAGCAAATCCAGGCGAGTTATTTAAATGCGACCTTACCTGGCTCACGTCACATTGGACCTGTCTCTTCGGAAATGGCTGCAAAGGTCTCGACGCTGATAAACCTGATAGCGGTTGTTGCTCTGATGGCGCGTATTACTCAAGTAAAGAAGATGAAGATCGAGTACTTCAAGCGGCTTATCGATTAACCCCGGATATCTGGGAAAATTATTCCAAAGCCCGCAAAGGTAAGAGATTACACATTTCTGAAATTGGTCTTGATAAAGATCGCAAGACGAAGAAAATCAATGGCAATTGTATTTTTATGAATAATAAAGGGTTTAGCGGTGGTTACGGTTGTGCACTTCATACTCTTGCCCTTCAGGAAGGAATTCACTTCACTGAAACGAAACCAGATGTCTGTTGGCAATTGCCGATTCGTCGTTCATATGAAGATCGCCTCGTAGGTGAAAAAACCGTGACAGTCACAGTGATCGGTGAATATGAACGTTTAGCGTGGGGTGAAGGTGGTGCAGATTTTGACTGGTACTGCACAAGTAATACCGATGCTCATATTGGAAAAGCGCCTGTGTACATAGCCAATAAGAATGAATTAGTAGCGCTTATGGGATCAGCCGCCTATCACGAGTTGGCTCGCCATTGTGAAATGCGGGTGGCAGCTCAAAAAATAAGTCGTCGTAAATCGCTCCCGCTCTATGTCATCCATCCAGCAACAGCAGGTGCTCGTAAGTAAGGCACGGGTCACCACTTCGTCATAGGCTCTCGCTATGGCGAAGAGTTCAGCAAACAAAGCTAAAGATCCATTTCGATGTGGTGAGTGTGGTTGGACCTCTTCCAAATGGGTCGGCCGCTGTGGCGAGTGCCAAGCATGGGGAAGCGTCGAAGAAATCTCTGCGCCGAAAAAACTCTCGCTCATTCCTGCCGCCGTAACGCACGTTGCACAACCTATTTCTGATGTAACACTTGAATCTGCACAAGCGCGAACAAGCGGCGTTGCAGAACTCGATCGGGTCCTTGGCGGCGGTCTCGTTCCCGGTGCAGCAATTCTCTTAGCGGGAGAACCAGGTGTAGGAAAATCCACACTACTTCTTACAGTCGCTGCGGAAAGCGCTCGACGTGCAATGACAACTCTGTATGTCAGCGGTGAGGAATCTGCTTCACAGGTTCGACTTCGGGCAGAACGATTAAAAGCGCTAGATAAAAATTTGTGGCTTGCTAGTGAAACTGATCTTGGTTCTGTTATCTCTCATATTGATGAAGTGAAGCCATCGCTACTTGTAATAGACAGTATTCAAACTATTGGTTCTTCTGCACTAGATTCTGCACCTGGTGGAGTAACTCAGGTACGTGAAGTTGCAGCGGCGCTTATTCGATTATGTAAAGAACGATCGATCACACTTATTCTCGTTGGACATGTTACGAAAGATGGTTCGATCGCTGGACCGCGATTACTAGAACATGTTGTTGATGTTGTCCTTCAATTCGAAGGTGAGCGACATTCCCGACTTCGTATGGTTCGTGCAATAAAAAATCGATTTGGAGCAAGTGATGAAGTAGGGTGTTTTGATCTACATGATGGTGGAATTGAAGGACTTCCTGATCCGACGGGTTTATTCACTACTCGACATACTGAGCCAGTTCCCGGTAGTTGTGTCACTGTAACTCTCGAAGGTCGACGACCCTTACTCGCTGAAATTCAAGCGTTGGTGAGCGCCGCAAAGGATTTAGATTATGGAAATGCGCGAAGAGTAACCAGTGGTCTCGATAACCCCCGAACAGCGATGACTTTGGCGGTACTAGAGCTCCGGGCAAATATTCGATTAAGCGGCCGCGATGTTTACACCGCGACAGTAGGTGGCATGAAAATGGTTGAACCAGCAGCTGATCTTGCTGTTGCGCTTGCTGTTGCATCCGCCGCAAAAGGATTAGCACTTCCGGCAGATCTTGTTGCCATTGGTGAAGTGGGGTTGGCAGGCGAAATCCGTAAAGTGAGTGGTGTTGCTCGCCGGCTTCAAGAGGCGCACCGGCTTGGTTTTAAGAAAGCACTTGTTCCTGTCGGATCTGATGCGAAAATTTCCGGGATGGAAGTGATAGAAGTTTCGCGATTAGAACAAGCGATTACCAAAGTAAAAATTACCAACGGATAAAAACTCACCATGCACATTGAGCTTCATCGATGGTATTGGAAAAATAAACGACCTCTGCCGTGGCGAAATTCAACGCCGTGGGGAGTTGTTGTCAGTGAATTTATGTTGCAGCAAACTCCAGTCAATCGAGTTTTACCTGTCTGGGAAACGTGGATGAAAAAATGGCCAACCCCAAAGCACCTAGCGACAGCCCGAAAATCAGAAGTTATTAAAGCGTGGGGACGACTTGGTTATCCTCGTCGAGCGATTCGACTCCACGAAACGGCCAAGATAATTATGGCGGAACATAAAGGGAGCATCCCAAAAACTCTCGAAGAATTACGATCTCTCCCAGGCATAGGTGAATACACCGCAGCTGCTATCTATTCTTTTGCATATGGAAAGCGTGCGCTCGTGCTCGATACAAATATTCGTCGAGTTTTTGCTCGGGCAATTGACGGCAAAGAGTACGCAACCATCACACTCACAAATAAAGAGCGAATGAAACGAGAAAAACTCATTCCAACCGAAGCCTCACTCTGGGCAGCAGCAACGATGGAACTTGGCGCGGTTATTTGTACGGCTCGATCGCCACGTTGCGATATCTGTCCTATTTCTCAATCGTGTGTTTGGCGATTTAAGGGCTATCCAAAATCTCGAGCACCAAAGAAGAAAACTCAGAGCTGGCATGGCACTGATCGACAATGTCGTGGAGCGGTTCTTCAATATCTGCGTGAAAAAGATCGAGGTTCACTCTCTCAATTTGAAAAAATCTGGAGCGATAAAAAGCAACTAGAAAAAGCGTTAAAAACCCTAGAAAAAGATGGATTGATTGAGCGAAAAACTCGCTCTTTCACTTTAGCCAGCTAATTCTGCTGCCCGTCTTGCCATATTAATGTTTGAAGTCTTTACATCACGACCGATGCCTCGTTCAATCGCATTAATTAATAATGTGCCCGCCTCGCTGATTCCGCCTCCGATGACAACAGGTAGATTTCTCTTTCCTGTAACTATCTCAATTTGCTGAACCAGATCCGCTAAATACTCTGCAGCGGTAAGAAGAATATCTTCAGCAGTTTCTATTCCTTCTTGAGCCATTGAAATAACACGGGGGGCTAGTGCTGCAATAGAAGATCGATCATGTGAATAAACAAAGGCTTTTATTTCATCCCAATTCTTCACGTTGAGCGCGTTCAATATTTCAATTTCAAACGTCTCTAATTCAATCTTCATATCAAGTGCCGCTACCGTTCTACGAATAGCTTCTCTGCCAACCCAATACCCTGCGCCTTCATCGCCGAGTAAATATCCCCAACCACCTGCGCGAACAATTTCTCCACTCTCAGTGAGATGAATAGCGATAGATCCTGTGCCCGCATAGAGGAAAATACCTTCACCTAATGCAAAATGAGATTCATATCCAAGAACCATGTCGATAACAACTGCTATTTTTGCGTCAGGGAACTCAGAAGCGATAATTTTCTTGACCTCAGAAACACTTTCTGTTCCTATCCCGGTAATTCCAGCATAAATAGCTGTGACGTCATCATTTCCTGCCTCTCTCTTAATCTCCCGCAATACCGAAATTAATCGTGTTCGTGATTCTTCTCGATACACATGGCCATCTATTGGTGAAGTAGAGCCTTCAATAAATGTTCCATCACTGCTTCGTAATGCCCACTTTGTGGAGGATGCGCCACCATCAATTCCTAATGTCAATGCCACGTTTTTAGCCTTTCACAGCGCCAGCAGTTAATCCTTTAATAAATTGTTCAGAGAGAATGAGATACAGCGTAACCAACGGCAGAGCCGCAATAGTGAGTCCGGCGAAAATGATCCCCCATTGCGAGGCATATTCGCCGAAGAAAGCGGTAAGACCTTGCATAATCGTTTTCTTCTCCGGCGATTGCAGAAAAACTAACGGCAAGAAAAAATCATTCCAGATTGGAATTGCTGAATAAATTGCCACGATAGCGAGCCCGGGTCGTACCAATGGCATGAGAACCTTTGTGAGTAATTGAAACTCAGTTGCGCCATCTACTCGAGCAGCGCTATCGAGATCTGCCGGCAACGATCGAAAGAATCCACTTAAGATAAAAATTGCCGCGGGTAATGCACCAGATGCATAAACAAGTATGAGTCCAAGATGTGAATCAAGTAAGTGCATCCATTTGAGTTGAATAAATAGAGGAATAATCGCTAGTTTTGCCGGAACTAACATCCCGGAAAGTACGAACCCTAAAATGAGACCGTGTCCTTTGAAATGATATCTACCGAGAACAAAACCCGCCCCTAAGCCAAGTGCAAGTATCACAATCAAAGATCCACCAGTAACAATCAATGAATTCCTAAAATAGATTGGAAAATTCCCACCTGCCCACACTTCTTTATAATTTTGCCAATAGGGAGTTCGAGCTAATTTCATTGGCGTTCTCGCAAAATCATTTGTCTCGCGAAGTGACGAATTTACTAAAAATATAACGGGTGCAAGAACTACGATCGAATTGAAAATAAGTATTGCTTTGAAAAAAGCCTTTGAGGCTAATACTTTGATCATGCTTCAACCTCGCGTGATCGCAGGTAACGTGAGCCAAACGTCGCACCAACGCCAACGATGGTAAAGATTAAAACTCCGAGAGCTGAGCCAACACCAATTTCATTTGCACCTGAATCGACCGATCCAAATGACAATCGATAAAACATGAGAGCCAATGTGTCGATAGCACCTGCTGGATTTCCATTGGTGCCACCAAGAACGTAGGGAAGATCAAACCACTCAAAAGCACCAATAAAGGTAAGAATTGTCACGATCGTCATAGAAGGCGCAAGTAGTGGTAGAAGAATTCTTCTGAAGATTTGACCTTCGCTAGCACCATCGATTCGTGCCGCTTCAATAAATTCAGTGTTAATTGCGTTAAATCCGGCGAGAAAAATGATCGCGGGAAACCCTACCCATCGCCAAAGATTGATAAAAACTAATGTTGGCAGCGCAGTATTAGTACTTCCTAGCCAGGTCTTAGCTAAACCATCCCAATGAAGAGCATGGAGTACATAATTTACTGGACCATAAAATGGATCGAGCATCGCTTGCCACATATAAGCAACTATGACAAGCGAAAAAATAACCGGCAAGAAAACTACGGTGCGAAAATATCGATGTCCGCGCTTTAATTTAAAAAGTGCATAACCTATGAAAATACCCACCGTCGTTTGAATAATGAGAATTGCGATAAATACCAGAACATTGTGGCGAAGTGCCATGTAAAAATAACTTTTGAAAGGATCGTTAATTAATCGATGAAAATTCTCAAAACCTGCAAAACCTTGGCGTTGAAATCCTTTCCAACGGAAAAATGCATAACTCAACGTAGTCAGTGCAGGAATACTGGTAAATAAAATGATGACTGATAGAGCCGGTAACAAAAATATGGCAGCGTAACGATTCTGTTCGCGTTTGATACCAAGGCTAGCCATGTCGAGATTTCGTCCTTACGTAATGATCAACCAGAGAGCTTTGGTTTCCCAACGCTCTCTGGTTGTGTCAGTGATGTATTACTTTTCTATTTGCGTTTCTGTTTATGCCTTACCTGAGAGCGGCTTGTACCAGGATGAGACACCAGTCTGAATTGCCTTCGCGAGATCAGTAGGTGTTTGCGCACCGGTGGCTACTTTCTGGAAGCCAGGTTGCATAATCGATGAGCTTGTAGGTGTTCCATATCGGAAACCAACTAGCGTCAAGAATGGAGTTCCAGATGAAGGAATTGCACGTTGCATCGAAATTACTGCCGGATCGGTAACTTTGATTCCAGAAATTGTTGGAATCCAACCCAATGTATCGGCAGCAGCTTGCATAAATGGCTTGCTCGCAAGGAAGTTCAAGAACTTGATTGCTTCAGCTTTGTGTGTGGTTTTCGCGTTAATAGCGAATCCACCATCAGCCCAGTTAGTCACATAACGTGTTTCGCCAGTGCTCTTTGCAGGTGCCGGCATCCAACCAACGTTGAGTGAAGGGTTGAGTGAGCGGAAATAAGAAATTTCGTAATTTCCACCGATGTAGAACGCAGCTTTTTCATTAGCGAAGAGTCCGCGTGCAGTGTTGTAATCCAAACCTTCGTGACCGGCTGGGAAATATGCAACGAGATCTTTAACGGCTTGAAGTGAAGCGATGAAGTTCTTATCGGTAAATGTTTTATTTCCAGCTACAACTTGCTTATAGAAATCATTACCGCCGTACCACGTTGGTCCTACAGCTCCCCAAAGTTGTTCCATTCCGGGCGCATAACCAGAACCATTTCCGAGCGGCATAATTCCTGCAGCTTTTATTTTTTCTAAAGTTGCAAGAAATGAAAGCCATGTAGTCGGAAGTGCCTTCACTCCAGCTTTCTTCAATAGATCTGGGTTGTACATAACACCAAGTACTGATGTTGCATATGGTAGACCAAATTGACTCTTGTTTGTGTAACCCTGAGTTCCTGCGAGAGTTCCGGCCGGAATCTTTGCAAGCGCTGGAACATCTTTCGTTGTTAATGCCAAGAAATTACCAGCATCAGAAAGATTTGCCATTCCACCGTAAGCGCGAATTTGCATTACATCTGGACCTTTTCCAGCTGTTAACGCGGTTGCAAGGATTGCGTTGTATTCAGTTGCAACATATGGCGTGAACTTTACGGAGATTCCAGTTGCAGCTAGAAAGTTTGCTGCTTGTGCCTCGTAAAACGCCTTATCTTCTGGACGCCAGCTCCAGAACGTGAGTTCTGTTGCTGCATGCGCCGGCATCGCCATCAATGCTGGTACAGCAATTGCTGCGCCGGCAAGTAGCGAAGCGACTATTCCGCGTACGCGGCGTCGATTGTTTTTCACTTATTTCCTCCTCGAGAGCGGGATGAGTTTTGCGAGTGAACTCCCTCTCGTTCACTCGCTTTATGTCCAGAACGGTTTCCCACTGCCGCTCTTGACGTATCCAAAGCAGCTTTTGTGCTGCTCCAGTTTCTCTGCGCTAAAGCGACGCAGAGACAATCAACCACCGTTAATTGCGCGATTCGACTCGCGGTTGCACCGCTTCGGAAGGTGGTTTCCCGTGCGGATGTATGTAAGACATGGTCGGCAAAATTGCCGGCAGGACTTCGCAACGCATTTGTTATTAAAACTGTTGTGACGCCACGATCTTTAAACGACTGCAACACATCTACAATGTCCTGAGTGCTTCCAGAATGTGAAATTGCAACAAGTACATCTGACTTCTTCAAAAGCGCTATAGAAGTGAGAGCTGAGTGTGCATCACTCCATGCAAAAGCTTTTTTTCCTTGTCGATTGAGTTTTGCTTGTAGATCCATTGCTACATAACTTCCGGAAACTATTCCTATAATTCCTATCGTCTCGGCGTTATTCCATGCTTCAACCGTTGCTGAAAACTCCTTGACATCAAGTCGCTCAGCTGTTAATTGAATAGCACGGGCATCAGCAGTGGCAATTTTACGAATTATTTCCATGTGAGTATCACGTGGTGTAATACCACCATCAAGTTCAACTCTATTAATATCTTGAACATCCAGGCGACTTAACTCACCAACTAACGCCATTCGAAATTCTGGAAATCCTTTATATCCAATAGTTTTGCTAAATCGAACAACCGATGCGACGGAGGTATTACTAAATTCTGCCAATTGCGAAATATTCATTCGTGCGACTTCTGAGGGATGAGAAAGAATGACCCGCGCGATAGCTTGCTCGCTTGCATGAAATTCAGGAATCTGTCGCGCGATCTCACCTAATAAATCGCGATATCGATTCGTCTCGACCGCCATCGATTCCATCGCACCGTTCCCCGTGAAAGTTCTTTTCAGGAAATCCTGATTCGATGAAAATTATTGCCACAAACTGCGTTAAGGTCAAGTTTCACCGAGGGTCAGTTTTGTAATACATAAACTTTCGCTAGAAGTCACCTAAGGCATGACCGTGAAAAATCATTGTCGTTACACGGTGAAAAGGCAAGCCAGCGCCAGCGCGGGTCTTAGTTAAGTGCCTCGCGCACGCGATTTTGCGATGCCCGCAATCTGTCGCGAGCAGAATCTGCGGTGATATTGAGCAACAACATCAAGATTGCAACTTTAACTTCATGGCCTGAGTCACTCAGCGCCTTCTCAGATGCACTTCGCGAGGCGCCAGTTGCCTTTTCTACAATTCGAATTGCTCGGTCACGCAATTTTCCATTAGTGATTTGCAAATCCACCATGAGATTTCCAAATGTTTTTCCTAATCTGACCATTGTTATTGTCGAAATCATATTGAGTACCATTTTTTGTGCAGTTCCTGATTTCAAACGAGTTGATCCGGCAAGTAATTCAGGACCTGAATCAATTTCTATTGCGTGATCGGCAATCTTGGACATTTCTGAATGCGGATTACATGTAAGTCCGATAGTGAGCGCCCCACGTTCTTTTGCATATGCAAGAGCACCTAAAACGTATGGGGTGCGTCCACTCGCAGCAATCCCAACCACTGCATCTGCAGAAGAAATTTCATGTGATCTGAGATCCGAAGCACCTGCTTGTGGATCATCTTCTACACCTTCAGCTGGTAATCGAAGCGCGGAATCACCACCTGCGATCAGAGCCAACACTTGATCGTCTGTAATTGAAAATGTTGGGCCACACTCTGCAGCATCAAGTACGCCAAGTCGACCAGATGTTCCGGCGCCAATATATATAAGTCGTCCGCCCTGCATTAATCGGTCAACTACACCGTCAATCGCTTTCTCAATTACTGGAAGTTGAGCAGCAACAGCGCGTGGAACTTCTGCGTCACTTTCGTTCATTGCACTCAACAGTTCAGACACTGACATAACATCAAGCATGTGAAATTTCGCATCGACTTGTTCAGTCCGAAGTGATCCTAATTTCGCAGTTGAGGTGTCAAACTCCATAGCCATAAGGATAAGGCTTACACGGTGAAAATTTACCGAGTATTACTGTGCTGGTGCTTCGGCAAGATCACCTGGAGTATCAGGTAGATCTGCGCGTGGTGAGCCCACAAAAGTGAAACTCTCCGTAGCATCATCAAAATCAATCACAATAATGTGGCCAGGCTTTAAATCGCCAAAGAGAATCTTCTCACTGAGCGCATCTTCAATTTCGCGCTGAATCGTACGACGCAAAGGTCGGGCACCAAGTACGGGGTCGTAGCCACGTTTTGCTAGTACCGCTTTCGCATTTGCCGTAAGTTCGATTCCCATATCTTTCTCTTTTAAGCGATTTTCTAAATTCGCCACCATGAGATCGACGATTTGAATTATTTCGGCTTCGCTCAACTGATGGAAAACGATGATGTCATCAATACGATTGAGGAATTCTGGTCGGAAATGTGTTTTTAATTCGTCAGAAACTTTCGCCTTCATCCGTTCATAATTTCCTAGCGCATCTGATGAATTCATAAAGCCTAGGCTTAATGATTTCGAAATATCTCGAGTTCCAAGGTTAGTCGTCATAATAATTACCGTATTTTTGAAATCGACAACTCGACCTTGAGCATCTGTGAGGCGACCATCTTCGAGTACTTGCAATAATGAGTTGAAAATATCGGGATGTGCTTTTTCAATCTCATCAAAGAGGACAACAGAGAATGGACGGCGGCGAACCTTTTCAGTGAGTTGACCACCTTCGTCGTAGCCGACATATCCGGGCGGTGCGCCAAAGAGGCGTGAGGCAGTGTGCTTTTCTGAATACTCTGACATATCTAATTGAATAAGTGCGTCATCGTCACCGAAGAGGAAACTTGCCAACGTTCGTGACAATTCAGTTTTTCCGACACCTGACGGTCCAGCAAAGATAAACGAACCACCGGGACGGCGTGGATCTTTCAAGCCAGCTCGAGTACGTCGAATTGCTTGGGACAATGCTTTAATCGCTTGATCCTGCCCAATGACGCGTCGATGTAATTCATCTTCCATCCGAAGTAATCTGGCAGTTTCTGCCTCTGTCAGTTTAAAGACTGGAATACCAGTTGCAGTAGATAGCACTTCGGCAATGAGTTCTTCATTAACCTCAGCAACCACATCAAGGTCGCCCGCCTTCCATGACTTTTCACGTTCAGCTTTTTCAGCAATTAAATTCTTTTCTTTGTCGCGCAGAGATGCCGCTTTCTCAAAATCTTGGCCATCAATAGCTGATTCTTTTTCACGTCGAACATTGGCAATGCGATCGTCATACTCTCGCAACTCAGGTGGCGCGGTCATTCGACGAATTCTTAATCGCGAGCCCGCCTCATCAATTAGATCGATCGCTTTATCTGGCAAGAAACGATCTGAGACGTAACGATCGGCGAGCGTTGCCGCTGCAACAAGCGCATCATCGCTAATAGAAACTTTGTGATGTGACTCGTAACGATCACGGAGCCCTTTGAGAATTTCAATTGTGTGAGCAACAGATGGTTCAGAGACTTGAATAGGTTGGAAACGACGTTCCAATGCTGCATCTTTCTCTAAATGTTTTCGGTATTCATCCAGCGTTGTCGCACCAATTGTCTGGAGCTCACCGCGAGCTAACATCGGTTTCAAAATGCTCGCCGCATCAATTGCGCCTTCTGCGGCACCTGCGCCAACAAGAGTATGAATTTCATCAATAAAAAGAATGATGTCGCCACGAGTGCGGATTTCTTTCAATACCTTTTTTAATCGCTCTTCAAAATCACCACGGTAGCGGCTACCGGCAACAAGCGCACCTAAATCAAGCGAGTACAACTGTTTGTCTTTCAATGTCTCAGGGATGTCGCCTTTAACGATGGCTTGAGCTAATCCTTCAACAACTGCAGTCTTTCCTACGCCAGGTTCACCTATGAGAACTGGATTATTTTTTGTTCGTCGTGACAAAACTTGCATGACACGTTCTATTTCTTTTTCGCGACCGATAACTGGATCTAATTTTCCTTCGCGTGCAGCTTGCGTGAGATTCCTGCCAAATTGATCGAGAACCAATGACGTAGAAGGTTGACCTTCTGCCGGTCCACCTGCCGCTACTGCTTCTTTTCCTTGATATCCCGAGAGTAATTGAATTACTTGTTGACGAACACGATTTAAATCAGCGCCAAGTTTTACTAAGACTTGGGCGGCGACTCCTTCGCCCTCGCGAATTAAACCCAACAGAATATGTTCGGTACCGATGTAGTTATGGCCTAGTTGTAGCGCTTCCCGAAGTGAGAGTTCCAAAACTTTCTTTGCGCGAGGCGTAAATGGAATGTGACCTGATGGGGCTTGTTGGCCTTGGCCAATGATTTCTTCAACTTGTGATCGAACCGCTTCCAATGAAATGCCAAGCGACTCCAAACCTTTCGCAGCAACACCTTCACCTTCATGAATGAGGCCAAGGAGAATATGTTCGGTGCCGATGTAATTGTGATTGAGCATGCGCGCCTCTTCTTGCGCCAAAACCACGACGCGGCGGGCTCTATCGGTAAAGCGCTCGAACATTCCTGCTCCTTCTGATCTGCTGACCCTGAGCCTATAACGCCAACCTGAATGGTGCGAAGCGAATATTGAGCACAGGATTTAGGGGTGACTGGCCTGTGCAACCGCAAAATCTGGCGGTTTATGCCCGAATATGGCAAAAAATTTAGAGAACTTTGAGCATTCGGGTATTGCCAAGAGTATTTGGTTTCACACTCTCAAGATCGAGAAATTCTGCAATACCTTCATCGTAAGAACGGAGCAATTGCTGATAAACATCGGGGTCTACAGGAGCACCATGGATTTCTTGAAATCCATGACGGCCGAAAAAATCAGTCTCAAAGGTGAGACAAAACAAACGTTTGACGCCAACGCTACGTGCTTTATCAATAATGCTTTCTAAAATTTGATGACCAATTCCTTTTCCTCGAAATTTCTCAATAACTGCGACCGTACGTACCTCAGCTAAGTCTTCCCAGAGCACATGGAGCGCACCACAACCAATGACATCATCACCATCTATTGCTACAACAAATTCTTGGACATCTTCGTAGAGCGTGACAGTTTCTTTAGCGAGAAGTTTTCGCTGTAGCGAATATTCATCAATAATTTTTCGAATCGATTTAACATCGCGTGTCTGCGCTGGGCGAATTGATGTTGTACTCATTTATTAGTTTTCTTCAGGTTTGACTAGTGGAAAAAGAATTGTCTCCCGAATTCCTAACCCGGTTAATGCCATGAGTAATCGATCAACGCCCATGCCCATGCCGCCCATGGGGGGCATGCCAAATTCCATAGCCTTTAAGAAATCTTCATCCAGTTGCATCGCTTCGACATCACCGCGAGCACCAAGTTGTGCTTGTTCTACCAAACGCTCTCGTTGAATAACTGGATCAACAAGTTCTGAGTAACCCGTTGCTAATTCAAAACCATCAATATATAAATCCCATTTCTCCGCAACACCATCAATCTCTCGGTGCGCACGAACTAGGGGTGAGGTATCGATGGGAAACCCCTTTACGAAAGTTGGAGTGTTGAGATTTCCTTTATAGATATGCTCAAAGATTTCTTCTGCCAATTTGCCAGTGATCCATCGAGGATCGATTTTAATTCCGAGCGCATGAGCAATTCTCTTCAACTCTTCATAGGGAGTTTGTGCAGTGACTTTCTCGCCAACGCCCTCTGAAATTGCGGTAAAAAAATCTACCTCTTTCCACGTTCCACCGAGATTGCTCTCTCGACCATCATGATGAGTAACCACATGAGAGCCAAAAACTGCCATAGCCGCTTCTTGAACTAATTCACGTGTCATGGTCTGCATGGTGTTCCAATCTCCATACGACCAGTACGCCTCAATCATGGCAAATTCGGGTGAGTGGCTTGAGTCTGCCCCTTCATTTCGGAAATTCCGATTGATTTCGAAGACGCGCTCAATACCGCCGACAACGCAACGCTTAAGGAAAAGTTCTGGAGCAATTCGAAGAAATAACTCCATGTCATAAGCGTTGGAATGAGTTTTAAACGGTCGAGCAGCGGCACCGCCATGCATTACTTGAAGCATTGGTGTTTCTACTTCGATAAATTCACGTTGCGTAAAGGATTCGCGCAATTGTCGAATAACGAGTGGTCTTATTCGTGCGTTTTTTCGTGCCTCGGGTCGAACAATGAGATCTACATATCTCATACGAACACGAGTCTCTTCAGAAAGTGGTTTATGTTCAACCGGAAGTGGGCGTAAAGATTTTGCCGCTATGGCAAAAGAATTCGCAAGGATTGATAATTCGCCACGCTTTGACGTGATAATTTCGCCAGTGACGCTAACTAAGTCCCCTAAATCAACTTCGGATTTCCACGAATCAAGAATCTCTTGCCCCACTTTGTCGAGTGAGAACATTGCCTGTAATTCAGTCCCATCGCCTTCACGAATCTGAGCAAAACACAATTTCCCGGTATCGCGCTTGAAAATCACTCGACCAGTGACACTTTCGATGACACCAGTAGCTACATCAATTTCTAATTGTTTATAACGTTCTCGAATCTCTGCAAGTGTGGCGGTTCGTGGAACTGAGACCGGATATGCCGCGACTCCGCGGGCAATTAATGTGGCACGCTTTTCACGACGAATGCGAATCTGTTCTGGAAGATCATCTGCAATATCGTTACTAGGAACATTACCTTTGGGATCGCTCATAGGGACAGCAGTCTAGCGATTACGTTCGTGAACGAGTCGAAGTCCAATCAAGGTGAGATCTGGTTCGTGAAAATCAATGGTCTCGCTAATCCCTAATACCAATGGTGCAAGTCCACCTGTCGCAATAACCGAGATCTCTTGTGCATCTGGATAATCGACGTCCAGTACTTCGATAATTCGATTTACCAAACCATCAACTTGGCCAGCAAATCCATAAATTGTTCCTGACTGCAACGCCTCAACTGTATTTTTCCCAATCACTGAACGAGGTACTACGAGTTCAACCTTGCGAAGTTGTGCAGCACGTTGCGCGAGCGCATCTACTGATATTTCAATTCCGGCTGCAAGCGCACCACCAAGAAATTCTCCTTTAGGTGACACCACATCTAAATTCGTCGATGTTCCAAAATCCACCACAATGCATGGTCCTTTATCGCCGTAGAGATGGTGTGCAGCCAACGTATTCACAATTCGATCAGCACCTATTTCTTTTGGATTGTCCACGAGTAACGGGACACCAGTTTTTACACCAGGTTCAATAATGGTGGTAGGAATTTCCAAAAAATAATGAGCGATCATGGTTCGCACTTCACGCAAAACGGACGGAACAGTAGAACATACGGAAAGTCCAGTGAGTTCATACCCTGAAATCAGTGATCGATAAAGTAACCATAATTCATCGGCTGTATCGCGTGGATCCGTTTTTACTCGCCAGGATTGAATGAGGGTTGTCTTATCAAAGAGACCAAGAACTGTATTGGTATTTCCAATATCAATTGTTAATAACATACCTACCTCTATTTCTCCTCGAGAAAATCAAGTCCAATATCGAGTATTGGAGCCGAATGTGTGAGTGCTCCTACCGCTAAATAATCAACGCCACTTTCTGCATACTCTCGCGCTCGATCAAGTGTGATGCCGCCGGATGCTTCAAGTTTCGCTCGACCTTGTGTCATTGCCACGGCTTCGCGACATTGCTCGGGTGACATATTGTCGAGGAGTACAAGTTGTGCACCCGCGTTAATCACTTCACGTAATTGTTCGAGTGTATCTACTTCAACCTCCAAGGAAAGTTGCGGATAACGTTCCTTGACTGCTGAAAATGCCTGAGTGAGGCTACCGGCAGCGCTAATGTGATTGTCTTTAATTAACGCAGCATCTGAGAGTGACATTCGATGATTGACTCCACCACCCATACGAACTGCATATTTCTCAACTTCTCTTAAACCTGGCGTAGTTTTTCTCGTATCTCGAATCGCTGCTCGAGTTCCAGCAATTGCCACAACCCATTGAGATGTGAGCGTTGCAATTCCACTTAAATGGCAAAGAAAATTCAAGGCGGTGCGTTCCGCCAACAAAATTCCACGAGTATTTCCTTGCACAGTAAGTAGACGATCGCCACGAGCAACATGTGAACCATCATTTGTATGAATTGAAAAATCATGTACACCGCATTTTTCTAACGTCGCAATAGCTAATGGAATTCCTGCCACTACACCTGGTCGACGTGCGCGAAACTCAGCTCTGGATTTTTTTTCAGGGGCAATCGTTGCTTCTGATGTGACATCGATTCCACCAGCAAGATCCTCTGCAAGAGCGCGCTCAACGAGATTCTCAATGCTCTGCTGCGACAACACGAGTCACCCCCACAGTTTCGTAACTCGCCCGCCATGTTCCGTCAGGATTCATTCGTTGATGTATCCGTTTGAGCCAGATACTTTTACTTTCCGGATAATCCTCGCGCCAATGTGACCCGCGCGATTCTTCTCTTAAAAGTGCAGAAAGAACAATTGCTTTCGCTAAAAAATAAAGGTTGGTTGTTTCCCACGAATCAATGTAGGCATCGTTGCTCGTAAATAAAGATAGTTTTTCTAGCGTTGTTAAGGTTTCTTCTAATGATGCTTTGGAACGCACAACTCCAGCGCCGCGCGACATCGCTTGTTGAATTGCATTTCGTATAACGGGATCGAGCAAAATCGTTGGTTCCCCAGATTCATAGGGATCTGAGAATTGTGGAATATTCCGCGCAATATCTTCAGCGATACGTGCAGCAAATACCAAACCTTCGAGCAAAGAATTCGATGCTAATCGGTTAGCGCCATGCGCTCCCGTACATGCACTCTCCCCACATACATACAACCCTTTCACCGTGGAATGCCCATTCAGATCGACTCGAACACCGCCGGATGCGTAGTGTGAAGCGGGTGACACTGGAATGAAATCGTGAGTGGGATCTATTCCATATTTCTTACACGATGCATAGATGGTGGGAAATCGATCTGCGAAATCTTTCACAGAAGTCGCATCAAGCCAGACAAATGCGCTCTCTGACATCTGCATCTGCCGACTAATTTCTTTTGCCACGATGTCCCGTGGCGCTAAATCAGCAAGCGGGTGAACGGTGGACATAAATGCTTCACCTTTATGATTTCGCAAAATTGCACCTTCACCACGAACTGCTTCGCTAATCAATGGTTGCTGACCTCGCGAGGAACCACCTGTCCATAACACTGTTGGATGAAATTGTATGAATTCCACATCAGCAACATCAGCGCCCGCGCGAAGTGCTAGTGCAACGCCATCACCTGTAGAGACAGAGGGATTGGTCGTTTGTGAATAAACCTGACCAAGACCACCAGTGGCAATTACAACTGCACGTGCAAGAGCTCGCCCAACGCCATCTCGAGTTCCTTCTCCGATGACGTGAAGTGTCACGCCACATACGACACCTTCTTTATTTTTTAATGCATCAATGACTAATGCATTTTCAACAACATCAATTCCGTCATCGTTTTTCACTGCTGCAAGAAGTGCACGTGAAACTTCAGCGCCCGTTGCATCTCCACCAGCGTGCAGAATGCGATTTCGTAAATGTCCGCCTTCACGAGTTAACGCAATTTCTCCAGTCTCCGAGCGGTCAAACCGCGCTCCGCGAGCGATAAGTTTTCGCACCGCTTCCGGACCTTCTGTCACGAGAACCCGCACCGCTTCTTCGTCACATAATCCAGCTCCTGCAATTAATGTGTCTCGTTCATGATCGGCTGGTGAATCGCCTGGCCCGAGCGCTGCGGCAATTCCACCTTGTGCCCACTTCGTTGATCCTGCATCGATATGAGATTTCGTCACTAAAAGTACGGAAAGATCATGCGATCGCACTTGTAACGCTGTTGTTAATCCGGCGACGCCAGAACCAATGACAATGACATCAGCTTTTGCAGTCCATCCTGGCTGCGGTGCGCGAAGTTTCATACTACTTCTACCAATTGATTTTTATCTGAGTACATATCGTTAAGAGCTTGCGTATCAATGAGCCGTACTCCTTCAACCCAACCTGCGATGATGGCTCGTTGATTTACCGTGCTCTCTATGGCAGGTGTAAAAGTTTCGCCATCAATAATCTCGGCATAATCCAGAGTAAACGCAGGTTCAGTTTTTAGCGTTTCATAAAGTGCATTTCGACGAGTTGTGATATTCGGCGATAAACGTGCTAGTTGAAGCGCACGAGCAATGACTTGTGCATTCGCTCGCCCTTGCGGAGATAATCGAACGTTGCGAGATGATAGCGCCAATCCATTAACTTCTCTGATTGTTTCACACGAAATAATTTCAATCTCTGGGTGTAATTCTTTCGCCATTTTCTTAATGAGAAACAACTGCTGTAAATCTTTCTCACCAAAAAGTGCCCAATGGGGTTTTACAGCCTTGAAAAGCGCGTTCACTACAGTTACAACACCATCAAAATGTCCACGCCGAGAGTGACCTTCAAAAATTTCGCCAATTTCTCCTGCATAAATTCGTTCTATTCCGTTGGGATATAAATCTTCTTGAGTGGGAAACCATAGATAAGTAGCGCCAGATTCACTCGCTAATTCGGCATCGTGATGCGGTGTCTGTGGATACAGTGCAAGGTCTTCTGCATTTTCAAATTGCAATGGATTCACATAAATACTGACAACCACTTGCGATGTTAATGTGCGAGCTTTGCGTATAAGAGATTGATGACCAGCATGAAGCGCTCCCATTGTGGGTACGAACGCAACATCAGAACTGCGTGGAAGTTCACTGACGTTGTGAATTATTTTCACATCAAGCTCCAGTCCTGCTGGGTGGTACCGGGCAGGTAAATGCTACAGATCTATTCCAACGTTCTCAAAAGTTCCCGTACTGATCCGTAACCAGGTAACTCTGCGGTGGGTTCAATCTCCAGCCACGGTTCAAGTACGAAACGGCGAAGGTGAGCGCGTGGATGTGGCAACGTCAATTCTTCGGAATCGAGAAATAGCTCGCCAAATGAAATGAGGTCAAGATCTATCGTTCGGGCTGCGTTACGAACAGTTCGTACTCGACCGCCGTTCTGTTCAATACGTTGCAAGTGATGCAGGAGATCAAGTGGTGCTAGATCAGTTTCAATGATCGCAATTGCGTTGAAGTAGCGCGGCTGTCCCGGAGCATCAATAGGTTCAGTTTCTATTAATGTCGAAAGTGAAATAACTCTACATATTTCTTTTATCTCAGAAATAGCTTGGTGTATTTGTTGACGGGGGTCTCCTAGGTTTGCACCGAGGGAAACAACTGCTCTCATATCACCGACATTTCTTATGCGCGAGATCTCGATATTGTGACTGATACATCGGTAAATGGAACATTGATTGGTGCATGAGGTTTATGCACTGTGACTTCTACTTGTATTACTTCGAATGCAGAAAGAATGTCGTGTGCGATGATTTCAGCAAGTCGTTCAATTAAATTGCACGGCTCACCAACGATACGGTGATGTACGAGATCAGCTACGTCAGCATAATTAATGGTCTTCAGTAAGTTGTCCGTGCTTGCAGCAGGATGAAGATCGACTTTCAATTGAACATCTACTGAAAATTCTTGACCATTTTCTCGTTCGGAATTAAGAACCCCGTGATAACCAAACCCCGTTATTCCAGTAATGGTAATGACATCGCTCATGAATACATCTTTTCCACTGCTGCAATTGCATCTTTATGTGGTTTTACAGAGTGCGTTCGCACTCCCCAAATTTTTGCCTTTGCCATCAGTGTGGTTACCGCAATTGATGCTGCCTCACGGTCATCAGGGTTATGAGTGCTTGTTAAGTCGCCAAGAAATTTCTTTCGCGACGCACCTATCAGAATGGGGAAACCTAAAAGAGATAACCGATCGATATTTCGCAACAACTCCCAATTGTGATCAGAAAGCTTTGCAAACCCGATTCCTGGATCAATTATTAATTGGTCGGGATCTGCTCCGGCAGAGATCAAAGTATCTAGTCGATCTTGTAATTCATCTTTCACTTCTCGCACCACGTCTTTATAAATGGCTTTACTCTGCATCTGATCGGAGTGGGCTCGCCAGTGCATCGCAATATATTGAATCTCTGGATGATCAACGACAACTTTTGTCATCTCTTTATCTGCTAACCCGCCGCTCACATCGTTGATAAAACGGGCACCGGCTTTTATTGCCTCTCGCGCAATTGTTGCGCGCATTGTGTCAATACTGACTGTGACACCAAGCTTGACGAGCTCTTTGATGATAGGAATTGTTCTTTCCCGTTCTTCCGCTTCACTCACGCGATCTGCTCCGGGTCGGGTTGATTCACCGCCAACATCAATAATGTCTACACCTTCCTGAATCATCTCTTCAGATCGTCGTATCGCATCAGATAAAGTGAAATGTCGCCCACCATCAGCAAAAGAATCTGGTGTGACATTAAGAATTCCCATAACTAATGTAGACATAGTTACCGGGTTGTGATGAGTGACATTGCTTCGGCTCGCGTTGCAGCATCGCGTAATTGACCGCGCACTGCACTCGTCGTTGTACGAGCTTGCGTTTTTCTTACACCTCGCATCGACATGCAGAGATGCTCGCAATCAATAATGACGATAACGCCATCGGCTTCTAAAATTTCAACAAGTGAGTCTGCAATTTGCGACGTTAATCGCTCTTGCACTTGCGGTCGACGAGCAAATAGATCAACTAATCGAGCAAGTTTTGATAATCCGGTAATACGTCCACTGGGGCCCGGTATATATCCAATATGGGCAACACCATGAAAAGGTGTGAGGTGATGTTCGCAATGTGAGAACACTTCAATATCGCGAACAATCACTAATTCTTTATGGCCAATATCAAAAGTCGTTGTTAAAACTTCGCGCGGGTCCTGCCATAGCCCCTCGAAATTTTCGCGAAGCGCACGCGCAACTCGTGCCGGGGTATCGCGTAAACCATCGCGAGAAATATCCTCACCTAAAGCAAGAAGTAGTTCGGTAATTGCTCTCTCAGCACGTACTTGATCAAATTCAGCCTTCGCTTGGCCGTCATGCGGTCCCATGGAAACTGAATTGATCTCACTCATTCAACGCTCTTTTGCGCTCGCTTTTTCCGTGGTTTTTTCTCACCATCATCAGTCTCAACAGAGCGTTCTTTTATTGCAACGGGTGGAAGTGTTGATGGTTTACGAAGCGGCGATCCTGTCCAGGCTGGCCGAGGTGGTCGACCATTCACTTTGCTAAAGATCTTTTCAATTTCGTCTTTATTAAGTGTTTCTTTCTCCATTAACTCTTCGACTAAGTTGTCGAGCGTTGTTCGATTTTGCACCAATATTTCAAACGCTTCTTGGTGAGCATCTTCAATTAATTGACGAATTTCTTGGTCAACAATCGCCGCTACGTTTTCAGAATAATCTCGCTGATGTGCGAAGTCTCTGCCCAAGAATGGCGCGGAGTCGGAAGTGCCTAATTTGATCGCGCCTAACTTTTCCGTCATGCCATACATCGTCACCATGGCACGAGCAAGAGTCGTTGCCTTTTCAATATCGTTTGCAGCGCCAGTTGTGGGGTCGTGGAATACCAATTCCTCTGCAGCACGTCCACCCATTGTGTAAGCCAATTGATCGAGCATCTGATTGCGCGAGGTTGAATATTTATCTTCGTCGGGCAGAACCATGGTGTAACCCAAGGCATGTCCGCGAGGCATGATTGTGATTTTATGTACCGGATCTGTATGAGGAAGCGCGTGAGCAACTAGCGCATGGCCACCCTCATGGTAGGCCGTAATGCGTCGCTCTTCTTCACTCATTAATCGACTCTTACGTTGCGGACCGGCCATAACGCGATCAATTGATTCATCGAGAGATTTATTGGTAATTAATTTGGAATTTTCGCGCGCAGTTAATAGCGCTGCTTCATTGAGAACATTCGCTAAATCAGCACCGGTAAATCCTGGAGTTCGACGTGCAAAGCTGACTAAATCAACATCATCTGCAAGCGGTTTTCCCTTCGCATGAACTCGCAATATCGCTTCGCGACCCTTGAGATCAGGTCGATCAATTCCAATTTGTCGATCAAATCGACCAGGACGCAATAGGGCAGGGTCTAATACATCTGGGCGATTAGTTGCTGCGATGAGAATGACAGATCCATTTGCTTCGAAGCCATCCATCTCCACGAGTAATTGGTTGAGCGTCTGTTCACGTTCATCGTGGCCACCACCCAATCCCGCCCCGCGTTGACGACCAACCGCATCAATTTCATCAACGAAAACAATCGCTGGTGCGTGAGCTTTTGCTTGATTAAATAAATCGCGAACGCGTGCGGCGCCAACGCCTACGAACATCTCCACGAAATCCGAACCTGAGATTGAATAAAACGGAACTTTTGCTTCACCAGCAACTGCTCGCGCCAACAGAGTTTTACCTGTTCCGGGTGGGCCAAAAAGCAAAACTCCTTTAGGAATTTTGGCGCCAATTTCTTGGTACTTCTTTGGATCGGCAAGAAAATCCTTGATCTCTCGTAACTCTTCAACTGCTTCATCTGCGCCTGCTACATCTGCAAATGTTGTTTTCGGGGCATCAGGCGATTGCAATTTTGCGCGGGAACGTCCGAATGAGAACACTCGGTTTCCACCTTGCGCGTTGCCCATCAGCAAGAAGAAAATAAATCCGATGATTAAAAACGGCAGAATTGAAAATATCAATGTGACAAAAAGATTTTGATGGGGAACTGAAACATTCCAATCCTTTGGCGGCGGATTGCTCGTGAGCAGTTCAACGATGAGCGGTTCTTGTCCAGTGACATAAGACGCTTCAACTTTCGTTGCACCTTTAATAGCTTTCCCTGGTTTGAGGACCGCTCGAACTAATTGATCTCGATCAATAACGATCGCAGATTCGACATCACTATTTGAAATTGCAGCAATAATCGATGAGGTGGGAACTTTTGTATATTGATTTCCAGTATTGGAAATTTGCCCAAAAATTGACACTCCCAAGATCGCCAACAAGATCCAGAAAAGTGGTCGGCGGACGAGTTTCCGCACGCGCGCAGGATCAGGTAACTTGGAATTTTTCGATTTACTGTCGTTATTTTTACTTAACTTTTTCTCTGGCGTTGTTTTTTCTGAAGACGTGCTCTGTGAATCTTTATCGTTCTTCTTCTCAGTGTTAGTCACGGTAAATACCTATTCGTACATGTGCTTTGCCAGCACACCGATAAAGGGAAGGTTGCGATACTTCTCATCAAAATCCAGTCCATAACCAATAACAAAGTCAGGCGGAATATCAAAACCTACATATTTCACATTTACCTCAACTTTGGCCGCAGTTGGTTTCCGAAGTACTGTCAAAATCTCGACGCTTTTAGCGCCACGCGACTCCAGATTTGATCTCAACCAGGAGAGAGTTAATCCTGTGTCAACGATGTCCTCAACAATGAGAACTTCGCGGCCCGTAATATCTCGATCTAAATCTTTAAGAATCCGAACTACACCACTTGATTTCGTTCCTGAACCGTACGATGAAACTGCCATCCAATCCATATCAACATGACGTTGGATGTAACGCGAAAGATCTGCCATCGCCATCACGGCGCCTTTCAGTACGCCAATAAGTAAGAGATCGCGACCGTGATAATCCGCGGTAATTTGCGTTGCAAGTTCTTTCATTCTTTTTTGAAGATCTGCCTCGGAAACAATGACGCGTTCTACATCGTTTTGGATTGCCGCTAAATCCACAGAGTCTCCTTAAGAAGATTAGCCATCATCTCTTGATCGCAAGAGCGAAAGTCTGCCCGAAATTCGTTCAACCTTCACACCGCCAGGGAGAGCAGAGGCGCCTTGGCCGCGCCACGCCGAGATCATGGCCTCTACCGGAGCGATGTGCTCGGCGCTGAGCGACCCGGCAGGAGCTCCTGCCGCATAAATCGCCAACCGTAAGACTCGAGTTCGGACCGCTCGCGGAAGGGATTCAAGTGTTGCAACATCCAAATCACGCGGATTCATTCCCGCAAATAGAGATGAAGCCCATTCATCGAGCGCGTCCGCGTCATCGCGTAATAATTTTGCGCTTCTCACCAACGCATCTGAAATCCCTGGCCCTAATTCCCGCTCAAAAACTGGCAGTACATTCTTTCGCACTTTAACTCGAGTGAATTTCTCATCGTCATTATGTGGATCAAACCAGGGTTGGATATTCCATTCGGCGCATGCAGCAACAGTTTGAGCTCTGCTAATTCCTAATAACGGTCGGAAATACATTCCGTAATGCTCAGCCATTCCCGAAAGGGACCGCGTCCCAGAGCCTCGTGCCAATCCAAGCAATACAGTCTCTGCTTGATCGTCTTTGGTGTGTCCCAATAAAAAAACCGTTGCGTCAATTTCGCGGGCAACATGTTCAAACGCATCATAACGAGCGCGACGAGCTGATGCTTCAATTCCATCTTTTCCATCAACGATTACTGGAATGATTCGAATATCGGTATAGCCCATTCCCACTAAAATTTTCTCAGTTACTTTTGCAACGTCACCTGATTTTTCTTGAAGTTGGTGATTGATAATGATTGCTATTGGTTGAAGCGCAGCTGATTCAGATTCAAGAATGACCGCTTTCGCTAGCGCAAGTGAATCTGCACCACCTGAGACTCCGATAAGTACTCGATCTCCTGGCGCACAAAAATCTAGCGTTGTTTTTACTGCATTGCGAATTAACAATGTCGCAGTTGGTTCTCCCACAGGAGAAGATTAGACCCGACCTCCGTAGGGCATTAATCCATTTACGCTGTAAATGCTGGAGTACAACAACCCTTTATCTTTCGAGTTTGCCTCCCACATCATGCCATTTCCCGCGTAGATCGTGATGTGATGAATTGTGTTGACCGTACCTTTATATGAGTAGAACAAAAGGTCACCAGGTTGAAGCGCATTGAGCGGAACGTGAACTGTCGTGCTGAAATACAGTGATGAGTTCAAACGATCCCAATTGGGCCAACCTAATCCAGCATTTCTATACGCCGCGAAAACCAAACCTGAACAATCAAAAGAATTAGGACCTTCTGTTCCCCAAATATAAGGTTTGCGCGCAAGAACTTGTTTCTTGGCATACTCGACTGCTTTCAGTCGTTGCGCTTCTGTCGAGCGTACAACTGCTTTTGTTGGGAAACCAATATCGGGCCAAATCTTTGCTTGATTTTTTGTTTGCCCCGCTTGGCTCGCATTCGCTTCTTCTAAGAGCGCAAGTTGGCGTTGTTGTTCTAACGTAAGGCGAACTTTGCGAGCAGATTCCAATTCTTTGAGTAATTGGTCTTGTATTTTTTGCAATCTATTTACTTCTTGTTGTTGATCCGCTCGGGCTGCATCAGCAACTTTTTTAGCTGCGGCAACTTTGTCAGTTGCCTTTTGTTGCGCGACCTTGGCAGCATCTGCTTCTTTTCGTGCCGCAATCGCTACTTCTTCTGCTGCTTTAAATCGTTTAAGCGCAGTCGAATTATTTGTGCCTAAACGATCAAGTGCATTCAATCGATCTATTAAATCTTGTGGCCCATCTGCATTTAATAAGGAATTAAGGTTCGTAAAACCACTCCCCATAATGTAAGCATTTGATGCTAATTTTCCAATTTCACGATGTGTGGCATTAACTGCCGCGGTTGCTAGCGCTGCGTGAGCTGCGGCAGCTTCTGCAACTTTTGTTGCAACTGCTAGTTCTTTAAGTGCCGTTTGATACTTCGCCTGAGCGGCTTGCGCAATAGCCGTAAGTTGACGAAGTGTTTTGTTTGCCTTATCAAGTGCAGCTCGTTGTTTATCTGCAGCCGCTTTCTTAATCGCTTCAGCTTTTTTAGCAGCATCGATTTCTGCCTGAGTTGGTTTTGGTGCGGCGTAAGAATACGGTGCAACGGAAACGTTGAAAAAGAATAGGGTTGCAAGCGCAACGATGACCGCGCGAACTGCTTGCTTCTGTCTCACGTACACCCCTCGGGGAATTTAGGGAACGGGAAAAGAATAAAGCCAGATGTAGAAAAACTGCGGTAAATATCGTCGGTGTCTAGTTAGCGACATCCCGCTTCTTAAAAAGAACTGCTGCCGTGAAGCATCCAATAAATAAGTACACCGCAGTTGCCACCATGGAATAGGTATAAGAAATATTTAATGATCCGCCTGCTGCCACGTTACTGAATTGGGCCCCAGGCAACCATTTATTGGCAGTTGACCATACCGTTCCCAAAATTCCTTCGACGATTAGGAGCCAGAGAACGCCAATTGAAATGGAACTGATGGGAGATCGAAGTAAAAGGCCTAGCACCATTCCGAATACCCCATATGAGATCGCGGAGATGAAAACGTTAACGCTTGTATGAACAATTGCGTCATGCGCTTGCGCAGAGTTCCACAAGGAGGTCTCTACTTTCGCACTCGGAGCCAACGCGAAAGAGATGCCTATACTCACCGCTCCTGAAATACCAACGATGACAAGTTGAAATAGTGACATGGCAATAAATTTTCCGATCAGAATCTTCATCCGCGACGGTTGACGCACTAATAAATTCCGCAGTGTTCCGTAGGTATATTCCTGCGCTGTCTGAGCAGCAAAAACACAGAGCGCTACCAATCCCAGCAATCCGGCCGAAGCAGAGAAACCCATTGTTACGCCATGCGGTGCACTCAACATTTCGCGTGTTACAAAAGTTCCTCGCTCAGCATTTCCACCCGGGCGATCAATCAATAAATAAAGTAATGATGTGACCAGTGAGGTAACGCCTACTACAGAAATTAACGTACCCAGAAAGAGAGTTGGTCGTCTCAGTTTGCGTAATTCCGCTCTCGCAGTTCTAAACATTATTTACTCGTCATCTCAAAAAAAGTCTCTTCCAAAGATGGCAGTACGACATTTATTTCCGACAAAACTATTCCTGCCTCGAAGGCGGCCCGATTGAATAGTGGTGCCCAATGAGCTTCTGCATCGATATGGAGCACATTCCCATCAACCCATGCTTGATGATTCATTGACTCCGCAAGACTTTTTAATTGATCAAGATCTTTACGATGTTCTGTTCGAACCACAATCGTTGGTCGCTGTTGCGCTAAGAGCTCGGCAGTTTTGCCAAAGAATATGACTTTTCCTTCTCGTAACATCACCAAATATTCACTAATCATCTCTATCTCGCTCAGTAAATGAGACGAGACAAAGACGGTAATTCCTTCGAGCGCTAAAGATTTTAGAAGTTCGCGAATTTCATGAATACCTGCCGGGTCAAGACCATTTGTTGGCTCATCAAGAATGAGTAGTTGTGGATGAGGCAGTAATGCAGCAGCAATTCCCAGTCGTTGCTTCATGCCTAAGGAATAGGTTTTATATTTTGAGTTACCTCGTTCAACCAGTCCAACTTTTTTTAGTAATGGTTCGATTCGATCGTGGGAAAATCCGCCTAACGTGGCGAGCACCTTGAGATTTTCACTTCCCGAGAGCGCCGGATAAAAAGCAGGCCCTTCAATCATCGCTCCGACTCGCGGTAAGTATCTTTCTGGATGAGAGATTGATTCCCCCAGAATCGTGCCAGTTCCACCTGTTGCGCTAATCAATCCAAGCAATATTCGAATAGTCGTAGTTTTTCCTGAACCATTTGGGCCGACAAATCCACAAATTGTTCCTAATGGAACTTGGAAATTAGCATGGGAAAGTGCAAAGCGATCCCCATATTTTTTTGAAAGATCGTCTACAGAGATCGCAACCATTTTAGTTTTACCTAGAGAGTGAATGCGCCAGCAATTAATACGAGGGAGTAAACCGTGAGATAGCTAATTGAGCCATGAAATATTTTTATTGCAGCTTTGTCAATATCGTTTTTATTACCTCGTAATCCCACCATCAACCAGATAAAACCTAAATTAATAACTGCATTGATTACCCATAAATAGTAGGGAAGGTTTGCGCTTGCCAGAACCATAAATGAAGTAACGACCATGGCGACAGTGTGAATCCACATTTGGACCGTGACAATTCGCTGCGAAGCAACAACGGGCAACATGGGAATTCCCGCTGCCTCGTAATCATCCTTGTATTTAATCGCCAACGCCCAAAAATGCGGTGGGGTCCAAAAGAAAATAACGAGAAAAAACCAGAGCGCTGGTGCAGCTAATGTTCCCGTGACGGCTGCCCAACCAATGACGACCGGAAAGCACCCAGCAATTCCGCCCCATACGATGTTCTGTGATGTATGGCGTTTAAGCGCAATGGTATAAATAAATACATAAAAAGTAATTGCTGAAATAGTTAAACCAGTTGCCAATAAATTAGTTCCGACAAACATAATGGCAAGCGAAATCAGAGTGATAATAAAGGCGAATGTCAGCGCTTGATTTTCAGTAATGTCACCTCGCGCTATCGGTCGCTTGGCTGTTCGACCCATCAATTTATCTGAGTCACTTTCGATAACCATATTAAAAGCGTTCGCAGCGCCTGCCGCTAACGTTCCACCGACGAGAGTGGCAATCGAAGTGCCTAATGGTGGTAAGCCTCGGGCGGAAAGAAATAGTGCGGGCAATGTGGTGACGAGAAGAAGCTCAACCACTCGTAGCTTCATCAGCGCTAAATACGGCGCCATCGCTCTCACCTACTCACCATACATCCCAGCGAAAACCATCGAGGTTCTCGTATTTCTCTCAGGAAATCACTTTACTCTGAGGCCATGGATCAAACGCCACCATCGCACAACTCTGATTCACCCAACCCTGAATCTAAGGGAGCTAGAACAGAAAACCAACCAGAATGGTTTGCCAAAGTAAATAATGAAAATGGTGTCACAGTAGGCGAGAGCGGAGATTCGAAAAATAATCGGCGCCGAATAGTTCCACTAGTTGCTGCGCTCGCCATTGTGAGTGCAGCGGCAGCGTATGGGTTAAATAAAAATTCGGACGGTGCACACAGTGTTAAAGATTCAACGACACAGAGTTCACTTCCTGCCCCAACAATTACTGGTGGGCCAGATTCACAGAATGGTGTTGCGGGGCCAAATTTCCACCATCCAGGCGAAGGCATAGATCCTGATGGCGACAATTGGTCAGGCGCTAATCGTCATCGTCCACCACACGGATTCGACGACGGCGATCATCACGGTTTTGAAGACGATGACAATCACTAAAAACGATGTGAAATAGTGAGTCAGTAAGGTCAATCAGTTTTTCGATAATGTGGCGCAGTGATAAAACTTCGCCTTGTAAGTTATCTCCTTGCGCTATTTACTCTTACTTCCGTAACGTTCGCAGGAGCTAATCAAAAAGTTTTATCAGAAAACTCAAAACTCGTTTTAGCAAAAACAATTACCGGTGACATCCGCCCGAAATCTGTTGCAACGTCTCATGGGCTTATTAGCGCTCATAATATGATGTATCGACATTCCGTTACGTTTTATGATGCACGCACCATGGAATTGGTGGCGACAGTTCCAGATCGTGTTGATCTTCATCAACTTGGATTTTCTGGATTTAGTGGAACTCATCAAGGCTCCCCCGTAGAAGGTGCATTCTCACCTGACAACAAATATCTCTACGTAACAAACTACGCTATGTATGGAAAAGGATTTGCAAAAGAGGGACATGATGTGTGTTCACCTAACTCAGGATATGACAGAAGTTTTCTTTATCGAATAAATCTTGATACTTTTAAAATCGATGCTGCCTACCGTGTTGGTACTGTGCCAAAAGTCGTCAAAGTAACCCCGGACAATAAGTATGTTCTCGTTTCAAATTGGTGTTCATATGATCTGACTGTTATTTCGCTGGAAAGTCAGAAAGTGGTTCGTACGGTAAAAATCGGTGCTTATCCACGAGGTATTGCGATCTCTAAAGACTCCCTTACAGCTTACGTTGCACAAATGGGTGGCGCTGTCGTGCACCAAATCGATCTGACAACCTTCACAGATACCCAACTATTCGTCGGTGTTAATCCACGAGCGATCGTTCTTTCACCAGATGAGAAAACTCTTTTTGCGACTCTCAATAAGAGTGGTCAGGTTGTTGCTTTTGACCTGAATTCACGCCAACGAATTTTCTCTGTAAAAACTGGATCGGCAACGCGAAGTCTTGATATATCAAGCGATGGCACCGCACTCTTTGTCGTCAATTTCAATAGCGGTACCGTCTCTAAAATTCGCACACGAGATTTTTCTATTATTCAAACAGTAAAAGTTTGCCAACAACCCATCGGTATTGCATATGAACCAGAAAATGATCGAACGTGGGTTGCTTGTTATCTCGGAGCTATAAAAGTTTTTGACAATATTAGTCAATGAAATATTAGTTAATGAAAGGTTAATTATTTAAAGGTGTCGCAATAGTTCCCAACATCGCATCAATTGTCTCGCGTGCTCTATTACGATATTTAAAGCTGCCCGGTACACCGTCGGCAATAATTGCAAAAACGTATTCATCTTTTCCTACTGTGACGTACCCAGCGAGACTAACAACGTTATTAATCCAGCCAGTTTTAGCGTGTACTAATCCAATCGCGTTTGTTCCAGTCGTTGAGAATCGCTTTTTTAAAGTGCCACTTTCTCCGGCAATCGGCAATCCATCGTAAATTGCTTTGAATTGTGGGTTACTTCTTACAACCGTAAGAATCTCGACTATTGTCCGAGGTGTCACGCGATTTTCTCGATCTAATCCTGCGCCATCAATAACGTTCAGGTCTTTTGTCGAAATCGAATGTTGGGCGAGCGCCTGTTCAATGACTTTTTGAATTCCAGCTGAATCTGATGGTTGATTTTCGTGACGTGCAGCTTCTCGAACTAACCGATCCGCTAATTGGTTATCGCTCCACAGAATCGCAAACTTCACCATCTCTGAGACAGGTGGTGATTGATCTTCGGCGATCAGATTCACCGATTGCGACACTGCAACTTCTGGTGTCACCTCTTTAAATGAAGGTTGAACTCCATGTTTGCGTAGATAGAGCGCGAGATTGGCAATGTCTTTTGAGAAAAGCCCTGAATATTTAATGGTGAGATAGCGAGACGAAGTTTTACCTTTCATCACGAGAGCGGGCAAATACACCTGCTCATTTTTCTGCGCAGATACGAGATTTGAGGTTAGCCATGGATCACGGGAGCCAAGCAAGATCACCGTTCCTTTTTTCTCAGTGGTAAAGAGTGCGGTGGAAAATGTTCTGTCAGGATTGAGGAAATTAAGCGCGGTAAAAGTGGAAACTAATTTGAATACTGATGCAGGCACATGGGCTGCATCTGCGCTGTGATTAAATAACTCAGTTTTATCTTTTGAATCTATGACCAATATACCTGGGTGCCCTAATTTTGATGACGCTGCATATTTAATAAATGTTGCTGGTAACTGAGGAGAAGCTACTAATTGATCATCTGCACAAGCTACTGGAGAAGACATCATGGCAAAGATAAGAATTATCGCCATAGAAACTTTACGCATTGATAGAGCCTATTACCGCGCTAGGATTTTTTAGCGCTAAAGGATGTAAATTTTCCTTGAGAAATTGCAGCTCCCAGGATCACAATGAGTCCACCGCATGGTTCATACCACGATAAGTTCTCGTTGAGGAAAATAATTCCCACAATAACGGCAACAACCGGCGTTACATATGTAACTGTGCTTGCAATAGCGCTGCCAGCTTTTTCAATAATATGAAAATTCCAGATGTAAGCAAAACCGCTACCTAATATTCCCAGTGCGGCCATTGCAGAACCTGTAGTCAGTCGTATTGAATTTTCAGTGAAGCCGTCGATAAGAAAGAAGGGAAACAAGGTTGCGCTCGCTAGCAATAATTGCGTTGCAGCTGCAGATTCTGGTTGAAGTTTGGCGGGAATAATAAATTTTCGTGAATAGGGAAAGGAAATTCCGTATCCCAGAGTTGCGATTAAGAGAATAGCGATTGCCCATCCAGGATTGTTTCCCAACCCGCGCCATACTCCGAGGACAACAAGGACTCCTACGCCACCAATGAAAAGACCAAGGAGTTGATATCGCTTAATCTTTTCTTCACGAAAAGCAATAAACATCACGACGATTGTCATGAGCGGTGTAGTTGCATTAAGGATTCCAGCAAGAATTGATGTCACGTGAGTCTCAGCAAGGGCGAAGAGAACACCCGGAAGCGAGTTCAGTAACAATGAAACAAACCATAAGTGAAGCCATATCGTTCCAAATTTCGGATACTGACGATGTCGAACTATGAGAACAATAAAGAGCGTAATCGCGCCAAGAAACGTTCTACCAAATGCGACGCCGAATGGTGAGAGAAATTCCAAGCCTAATTTGATGAAAATAAATGAACAGCCCCATACAGTTCCAAGTGCAAGATAGTGTGGAAGCCATTGACTACGTTTTTCACTTTTCACTTCTGTAAAGTACTCAACTATGAGTAATCCGCCGGTAATTGGACCTGGTGAATTTTTTCCCGTTGTGGGTGTTGGGCCTCACGAAAAACCGTGGCCAACCGATGACTATTTCGATCCTGAGTTACTTGAGCATGGTGATCGAAGAAATGTTCTCGATAAGTACCGATACTGGAAAGTCGACTCCATCGTTGCCGATCTTGATTCCAAACGCCATCCATTAAGCATCGCCATTGAAAACTGGCAACACGATCTCAACATTGGATCTGTCGTTCGTACCGCAAATGCATTTAATGTCTCCAGTATTCATATTGTGGGAAAACGAGATTGGAATCGACGTGGCGCGATGGTGACCGACAAGTATTTACATGTGATTCATCATCCGAGCGTTTCAGATTTTCAGAAATGGAGTCTCGAAAACTCGTGTCCCATTATCGGTATCGATAATGTGCCAGGCTCTTTACCGCTTGAAAAAGCTGAGCTCCCTGCGCGATGCGTTATGTTCTTTGGTCAAGAGGGCTCAGGAATGTCAGCTGAAGCGATTGATGTGTGTTCTGTTATTTATGAAATAGCTCAATATGGTTCAACGCGATCAATGAATGCCTCAGCGGCTGCCGCTATTGCTATGTATGCCTGGGGGATACAAAACATTCATTAATCCGTCAATTGCGTTTTCGAGCAACTCTCGTACATGTTCAAATGCTTCATCAGGAAGTGAATAGGGATCTGGCACTTCCGAATTTTCTTCAGCGTTTACTTCAAAATCCCGCAACAAAAAAACCTTTCGAACATCATCATGGTTGTGTGAAAGCTTTTGAATGTTATTGAGATTATCTCTATCCATAGCGAGCACGAGATCTGAATTTGCTAATCGAGAAAGTGTGAAGTGGCTCGCTATGTGGTGATAGCGATACCCGTGTGATTCCCAGGTTTTTTGTGACTGAGGATTGGGCCCTTCGCCAACATGCCACGATGACGTTCCGGCGCTCTCAACTTTAACTCGCGGTTGCACGCGTTGTTCTACCCGAGCGCTCATAATCGCCGCCGCCATTGGTGACCGACAGATATTCCCGAGACAAACGAAGGTGATGACAATTTCATCCTTCGCTCTCAGGCTTTCAATATATTTATTTCCAATAAACGGCATAACACGAAATTCTAATGAGAAGATACTTCGATGCGGCGAAGCTGGCTCACTCGCAACCTCATTATTCTCACCGCAGTTTCACTGACACAAGATGCAGCAAGTGAACTTCTTTACCCACTTTTACCAATTCTCATTACGGTGGTGCTCGGAGCGCCGCCAGTCGTACTCGGGCTCATCGAAGGGCTCGCTGAAGCGGCTGCTGGATTTACCAAACTTCTCTCCGGAAAACTTAGCGATCGATTGGGCCGGAGACCATTTGTCATTGCTGGATATTGGCTAGCTGCGCTTGGTAAGGCTGGCGTCGTTTTAGCCGCTTCATGGAATCTCGTTCTCGCTGGTCGAGTTACCGATCGCATAGGGAAAGGTTTACGTTCTGCGCCACGAGATGCACTTATTACTGACAGCGCTAAGAGACAAGATTTAGGAAAAGCGTTTGGATTTCATCGCGCCGGCGACAATCTCGGTGCCGTTATCGGACCACTATGTGCGCTCATCGGTTTAGCTATTTTTGATAACGATGTAAAAAAAGTTGCACTATTTGCACTCATTCCAGCAGTAATCTCTGGATTTTTAACTCTATTTGTTCGTGAAACACATCGGCGCTCTCCAGAGTTGAGCATCGATAGAGAAGTTACACACCACGCAAAAGTTCCCCTTTCGCCAAAGCTCAAACGAGCAATCTCTGTCTTAGTCATTATTCAGGTATTTAATATCCCAGATGTACTTCTCCTACTTCGATTAAGTGATAATGGTTTTAGCGCCAATAGCGTAGTTGCGCTCTATATTCTTTATTACCTTGTGGCAACCGTTACAGCACTTCCGGCTGGAATTCTTGCTGATCGTTTACCACCGTATATCGCCTACTCCTTTGGATTAATTGCTTTTGCATCGACATTTTTAATTTTAGGATTAACGCAAAATTCTGGCTTGTGCATCTTTGCTGTTGCTCTTTACGGATTGTTTCCTGCTTTTACTGACGGAGTTGGTAAATCATGGATAGGAAAATTGAGTTCACATGAAGAACGCGGATATGCGCAAGGAATTTTCCAATCAGCCATGAACTTTGCAGTACTCGGTGCAGGAATTTGGGGTGGCGCGTTATGGCAGAAGAGCGCTATAGAACTTCCACTTGTTATTGCTGGCTGTGGTGCAGTGCTCGGTGTTGTACTTTTATTCGTCAATCACGTCCGAGATTGATTGAAGGCGACGCTCAATTTCGCCTGCCTCGTCGGTTCGCCCAAGTTGTCGAAGCACTGACGCTATTTTATTTTCAATCTCAACAATAAACTCGAAGTCTTTTGGTTCTGACTCAGCAACAATATCGAGCACGCGCTCCATTTTTTGTAGGCCCTCGTCGATATCGCCATGAAGCACTAATGCTTTTGCCAATTCAAATAGTGCGAAATTTTCGCGACGGTGATCATGCGCGGTTTCAAATACATCGAGTGCTTTTTGGGCAGCCTGTAGCGCTGACTCGGCATCTCCCTTTTCGGTTAAACAATGTGCGATGTTTTGATCACACCGTGCAACATGGATAACTTCTTTGAGATTCTTGAATAGTGCCCTCGCTTCGCGAAACGCCTCTAACGCCTGATCAAACTGTGCTAATTCACGGTAGCAACATCCAATTAAATGAAAATCGTTTGCTGCGCCAATTTCATTTCCATCTACTAAATGTTCTTGGACACACTCTTGCATGCAAGCAATCGCCTTTTCATATTCCTTCGATGCGTACCACCATTCACCAAGTGTGCACGCGAGTTCAAGTGCAGCAGATGATTTACTTTCTCGGAGTAACTCAACAGCTTTGCTCATTGCGCCAGCAGCTTCATTAATGCGTTTTAGCTGATTCAAGTTATAGCCAATTGCAGAATAAGCTTGTGCTAATCCTTCTTTGGGAACATTTGCTCCGAGTTCAGAATAAATATCTCGCGCTGATTCTGCGAGCGCTAACGCTTCATCGTATTGACCGCGTGCATAAATTCTTGCACTTAATTCATAATAGGTATTTGCGCGTTCTTCGCCTTCAGTTTCTGGAATTCTTTCCCACAACATTTCTT